>JAYGDO010000581.1:0-9182 GCA_046582885.1 Pirellulales bacterium
CCCGACAATCAACCGGTTGAGCCGGCCGCGGCACCCTCGCCGGAATTGACTTCGGAGTTTGCAGCGGAAGCAGGCCCCGCGGCCGCTGCGGAAACTTCCGAGTCCGACGACAAGCCGATGCCGTCGCCAGTCGCCGATCCGGTTGAACAGCCGCAAACCGGCCAACACCCGGTTGCCGCGACCCCGCCAGCGGAGCCGCCCGGCCCGTCTCTAAAAAAACTTTTCTCGCAACTGCTGGCGGTCAACAAATTTGGCGACGACCGGGACGGCATTGTCCGCGAAAATGACGAAACGGTCTTTAGGTGTTCTATCACGGTAAAAAGCGTTACCCGATCGTACGGTTACGACGTGGGACAAGAATATCGAGATGGACGTACCCTAACGGGAAAACTCACGGGAACCGACTACACGGTCTTCGTCATCTTCCGCAACGAGTTGAACGAAAAACTGGACGCACTTAAAAGCGGCGAACGGATCGAAGTGCAGGGCATGCTCCTCGGTTGGGACAGATTGTACGACCGTCTGAAACTCCGCGAAGTTCCATAGAACGTCTTTTCCAGTGGATGCCGCGGCGGGGGTCATTTTCCAAGCGGAGCGAAAAATCGTCGTTCACTGAGAGTTTCCCACCCCTACGACAGGGCCGGATGATCGAGCAGGCGGCGGAACGGAAACGCTTTCGCGCTCGTTGTGGGTGTGAGCCGCCCCAGTTTCCTATCAACCTTGCCCGCAGAACCGCCGAATCCGGCAGTTCAGCGGACGACACGTCCCGAGGTGGCGCCGCCCGCCAGCGCGTCGATCTCGGCGCGGCTCGCAAAATTAAAGTCGCCGACAATCGAATGGGCCAGACACGATGCCGCAACCGCAAAATCGAGCGCTGCGCGGGGCGAGGCGTAGTCATCAGCCTGCAGTGCGAACATCAAACCGGCCGCAAACGCGTCGCCAGCGCCGACGCGGTCAACGATCGTGCGAATTTCGTATGGCTGGTACTCTTCGCCCGCCCGCGGCGAAAAGTGTGCCTCATCGTCGGCAGCATCGTACAACATCGCGCCCCAGTTATTATGCGATGCGGAAATACTCTCGCGGAGTGTCGTCGCCACCAGCTTCACATTCGGAAACTGTTCGACAACTCGCCGGGCGACGCCTGGATATGCCACGATGTCGACTTGCCCCGCCCGCAAATCACTTTCGCCGGCGCGAATGTCCAACACGTCCGCACAGTCGGCTTCGTTGGCGATCAGCAAATCGACATGCGGCAGAACTTGGTGCATTGTTCGCCCCGCCAAGGCTCGCGGCTCAACGGATTCGTCCCACCGCCAAAGTTTCGCGCGGTAGTTCAGATCGCACGAAACCGTCAAGCCCGCCTGCTGCGCGAGGCTCGCGGCAAGAATGGTGGCTTCGGCCGCCGGCTGAGAAATTGCCGGTGTGATGCCGCTGATGTGCAGCCAAATCGCGCCTGCGAATATGTTCTTCCAGTCGTACGAGTCCGCTTCCGCAAGACTTATCGTCGAATGATCTCGATCGTAAAGGATGCGGCTCGGCCGCTGATTCGCGCCCATTTCCAGAAAGTAAAGCCCCAGCCGACCGCTATCCGACCGCGACACGTGGCTGGTGTCGATGTCGAGTCGCCGCAGCGAATTAACACAAGCATCGGCCAGCGGACCGGAGGGCAGGGCGGTGACAAAGCTGACGTCGGCCCCGAGCATCGCCAACGACGCCGCGACGTTCGCTTCGGCGCCGGCAAAAGTGACGTCGATCTGCCCGGGCAGAGCCTGCGGAAATCGCAAACAGCCGGGCGTCGCCATCCGCGCCATGATCTCGCCGAAGGTGACAAAGTGACTCATGCCGCGTCTCCCGATCGGACCGCGTCGACGATTCGCCGCGCTTCGGCCGCATTTTGAGTGATCGTTTGCCAATCTTCCGCCTGGATCAGCCGCCGCGTCGCCAGCCACGAACCACCGACGGCTAACACATCGGCATCCGCGACATACGACGCCAACTTCCCGGCGTTGATGCCTCCGAGCGGAATGAATCGCAGTCCAAGATGAGCGTACGGCGCCTTCAGGCTCTTGAGCAACGGCATCCCGCCACTCGGTTCGGCCGGAAAAAACTTCAGTTCCCGGCAGCCCATCTCTACGGCCGTTTCGAGTTCCGACGCCGTCACAATTCCCGGCGCAAATGGCAGGTTCAATGTCTGGGCGTGGTCGACAATGCGGCGGTTGAAGCCCGGCGCCACGGCAAAGGCAGCTTTAGCTTCGACGACCTGCTCGACTTGGCCGATAGTCAGAACCGTCCCGACTCCGACGAGCACTTCGGCAACGTGCGCGCGAATCTGCGCCAGCGCCTCCAGTGCAACCGGCGTCCGCAGCGTCAATTCGATGACGTCGATACCGCCGTCAAGCAGCGCCGCGGCGGCCGGAACGGCGTGATCCGCATCGTCCACGACCAAAACCGCGACGACGCCAACCCGCTCAATCCGCTCCAGCAATTCGTGTGGGAACTTTGAATCCATGAGTACGATGGCCCTCCGGGGCCGCCGCGCGGCACCTTGCAATGGCCTCAGCGGGCCATCGTGCCGTCACTTACCCCCGATTGACACAATTCGTGACTCGGTCCGCAGAAACATCTGTCCCCGCGCGACGGCCGGGGTCGCTCGGCTTGGCTCACCGAGATCGTTCTTGGCCAGCAGCCGAAATTCTTTTTCCGCCGCCAGCACAAAGACGACGCCGCTTTCGTCAATGCAATACACCTTGTCCGCGACGCGGACCGGCGACCCCGAAAAATTACTGCCAATTCGCTCCCGCCAGTAAGCGTTGCCCGTCTTCGCATCGACGCACGTCACGATGCCCTTGTCGTACCAGAGGAAAACCAAGTCGCCCCGCGCAACAGGCGTTGGCACGTACGGAGCTTGCGTTTTGATTTCGTAAACAACCCGCGGACCCGAATCGCCCGGTCTGACCGCGACCACATAATTGCCGCCACCGCCGGACCCGGTCGAACCGAACACCAGGCCTCCCACCACAATCGGCGAGCTGACGGTTCGCATTTTAAAGACGTCGATCGACCAATTTTGTTTTCCCGTTTGCGGATTCAAGCTAAAGATATCATGCCCCGACGCACAGCACAGCAATTCGTCCTCGCCGTCGGCATTCTTGTGAATACAAGGGACCGAATAGCCGGCGACGCTCGTTTTTTTGGGAGACTTCCATAGAATCTCTCCCGTCTGACGATGCACCGCGACGACGAACGCCTCTCCGACCTTGTCCGAATCTCGGACCTTGGACAGATGCTGCTCAGCCATCAGCTGCATGTCGGCCAGGATGACCATGTCTTTATAGACGACCGGTGAAGTCCCAAAGCCGTGCATGCTGACGAACGGACCAAGGTCGATCTCCCACACATCCTTGCCGTCATGCGTCAGCGCCCGAAACGTCGTCTTCGTTGGTGTGCTCCAAGCGATATAAACGCGTTTGTCGTCGACGGCAGGCGAACACGACGCAAAACTGTTGCGCAGATGTAAGTGATGCCGCGATGAGGAAAAATCGCGCTGCCACAGTTTTCTGCCGGTGTCGGCGTGAAGGCAAAGCAGATATCGCGTTGCGTTTTTCGGATCCGCACTGAGCAGATAAAGCCGCTCCCCCCAGAGCACGGGTGACGAATGGCCGATGCCGGGCAACGACGCTCGCCAGTTGTAATCGGCTGCCGTCCACTCGGCGGGAATGCCTTTCGTCTCAGTTTGCCCCGTTCCGTTCGGTCCGCGGAATCGCGGCCATTCCTGCCCGCCGACAGACTGCGTCATGCAACCGGTCAACAGAATAGCCGTTAGGTAGAACTTCCTTTGCATCGTGGCAACCTCGCGGGCTTGATTCGTTCGCTACTTACCGGTTCACCATCGTAAACGATCGCGGGAATAATTCCCACCGGCGGAATTCCGACCTGCGGCGTTGTTACCGCCGGCGGGATTCCCTATTATTTTCGTAACCCAATCGGCAACTCGAACAAGAGGGAGTCTCGACACCATGAGCGACCCGCGAATCGCGCGACTGGCCAGCGTGCTCATCGACCACAGCTGCCAGCTAAAGCCGAATGAAAAAATCCTGATTGAGGCCTTTGATTTGCCCGACCCGACGCTCGTCTGCCAACTGGTGGAACTCGCCGCCGAACGGGGCGGGCACCCATTCGTTAACTGGAAGAACAATGCTGTCCTGCGGACACTGTATCGGACCGGCAGTGAGACGAACCTCGCGATGGCCGGACAGTTCGAGCGGGCGCAGATGGAACAAATGGACGCCTACATCGGCATCCGCGGATCGGCTAACAGCAGTGAATTCGCCGACGTGCCCCGCGAAAACATGGACCTGTTTCAAAAGCACTGGTGGTATGCGGTGCATAGCGAAATCCGTGTGCCAAAAACCAAATGGGTCGTGCTCCGCTATCCGACGCCGTCGTTCGCGCAGGCGGCCGACATGAGCACCGAGGCCTTTAAAGATTTTTACTATCGTGTTTGTACCACCGATTACGCCAAGATGGGCGAAGACCAAAAGCCGCTCGTCGCCCTGATGGAAAGGACCGACGAAGTTCGCATCGTCGCGCCCGGCACCGACCTGACTTTCTCGATCAAGGACATTCCAGTCCGTCCCTGCCACGGCCAGCGCAACATTCCGGACGGCGAGGTGTTCACGGCTCCGGTTCGCGACAGCGTCAACGGCACGATCCGTTACAACACGCCATCGCGATATCAGGGCACCGTTTTCGACAACATCGAATTCGTCTTCGCAAGCGGCAAGATTGTCAAAGCGACCGCCAACGAGACCGAAAAACTCAACGAGATTCTCGATTCGGACGAGGGTGCCCGCTACATCGGCGAGTGGTCGATCGGCTGTAACAATCACGTACGGCAGCCGATGCTCGACACTTTATTCGACGAAAAGATCGGCGGCTCGCTGCACTTTACGCCGGGCGAGGCCTACGAAGATGCCGACAACGGCAACCGCAGCGTCGTGCACTGGGACCTCGTGCTGATTCAGCGGCCCGACTACGGCGGTGGCGAGATTTATTTCGATGGCGAGTTGGTGCGCAAAGACGGAAGATTCGTGCCCGATGAATTGCGGGGGCTTAACGAAGGCTTGGAATAGAGAGCGGTCTAGGAGAACCCGCGGCATCTTGCCGGCGAAAGCTCCGGCGGCCATTCGGCTACCACCAGCCGAGCAATTTCCAGTACGGCAATCCCACGCCCAGCCATATCGCCAGGTGAAACAGCGAAACGAGAAATCCGATCTTGAACCATCGCGCCGCGGGCACGTAGCCGAGACCAAAATAAATGATGACCGGGCCCGTTGAATAGTTGGTTGTACAGCCGCAGAGATTCGAGAAATACGCCAACAGCGCGATCATCAACAGCGGCGGCGTGCCCGCACCGGAGGCGAGGATAAAAAAACCGCCTACCAAGGCGAGGATGTGGCCGCTCATCATCGAAAATCCATACATTGAGTAAAAGTAAATCAGCGCCAGGACGATAGCGGCCGTAATGGCGCCGAAGCCGCCAACGTTGTCTTTTACCGCTTCCGCGAACCAATCGACAAATCCCAAATGCCGCAGCGCGTTGGACATGGTGATCAGCCCGCCGAGCCACATCATCGCGTCCCAGGCGGCGCCGTTGCCCATGACGTCTTTCCAGCGTTCGACGCCCGTGAAGACCAGCGTCGCCACACCGATGATGGCGACCAGCGCCGTATCCAATCCGTGCAGCGGTTTCGTCGCCCACAGCGCCAGCATCACCGCGAATACGACCGTCAAGATGATTTGCGGTCTCGACCAAGGCCCCAATGCCGCCAGATCGCGCCGCGCCTTTTGCTGCGCCTTGCGGGCGTCCTTCAACTGCGGCGGCGCGATGTAGTAGAGAAACAGCGGGAGCAGCAGCAGCGATAAAATGCCCGGAACAATGCTGCCTGCCAACCAGGTTCCCCATCCGAACTCTACGTTCAAGTGCGCACTGGCGGCCGTCGCTACCAGCGGATTGCCGGCCATCCCCGTCAGAAACATCGCCGCCGTTACTAAATTCAGATGCGCGCCGCAGAGAACCAGGTACTCGCCCGCGCGGCGCGGATCAAGGCCGGGCGTCGATTCGAGAGCGCGGGCCAACGAATTCATAATCGGCGCCATCACGCCGCCGCCGCGGGCTGTATTGGACGGGACAAACGGGCCGAGTATCAATTCGGCGCCCGCGGCCGAGTAACCCAGGCCGAGCGTCGTGCGGCCGAACCGACTGACCATCGTCAGCGCAATTCGCCGGCCCAGTCCCGAGCGGATGACCGCGCCCGATATCAGAAACGCCGCAACGACCAGCCAGGTGGTTGAATCGCCGAATCCATGCAGTGCGTACTTCAGAGAGGCCTTCGTTCCGGACGCGGGCTTGACAAACATCTTCGCATAAGCCGGCTCGAAGGTATTCGTCGCCGCCAGCACGAGCAGGCCGAGCAGGACCATCGGCCCCATCGGAAACGGCCGGATGATAAAGCTGAAAATCGTCGCTGCAAAAACCGCGAAACAGTGCCAGCCTGCCGCATCCACGCCGTCGGGACGCGGTGCGAACCAGAGCAGACAGCCGACCGCGACACAGACGCCGAGTTTGAAATACGAGGACGATTCAGTCCGTTGATTTGAATTGCACATCATAGCGCGGGCGATAACCACCAACATACCTAGCCGTGGCGGCCGCCACTCACTCGACTTCAGCCATGCCGCCCAAGCGGCGGCAGGAAATTCGGCGGCTCGTAGCGTCGCGACCGTCAGACAGCGCGGCGCAATTCAAAACCGTTTAATTCTCCTGAGCTTGTCGCCTTTCCGCGGCAACCACCGGTGGGGACATTATAAGTGCTTCGTCCGAATTGACGACATCACTTCGAGCCGCCCCGAATCGTTTGACAACGGTGGCGAAGTGAAGTTCTAATGGGGCGTGATGAGAGCGGAAACCAGATACCTTGCCTGCATCGTCGCCGCTATCGGGGTTTCCGGCGCGTCCCGTGCCGACGATCTGCTGTTTGAAGACTTCGAATCGTACCAAGATACCGCTGCGCTGCATGCCGATTGGTCCGCCGGCCCGGCGGCAAAGGCGGCGATCGAGACCAAAATTACGTTTTCGGGCCGCCAGTCGCTGCGTTGTGAATTGTCCGACAGCGATCGTACCGCCACATGCCGTTTTAAGACCGCACAAGATTGGAAACGGGTTGACACGCTGTCGTTCTACACCACCGCAAACCGCCGCAGCGAGTTGTCGTTTACGTGCGCGCTACTCGACGCCGACGGTGAGCCGCTGGCCTCCTACAGCATTGACGAATTCCGGCTCGTGCCAAACCGCTGGCAATGCGTCGCGATCGGGCTGGGGAATCATCCGGATCGCAATCTGATCCGCGCTATCCGACTCGGCCTGACCACCGCCGGTGATACCACCGTCTATTTGGACGATTTCAGTGTCTCGCGCGTCGGCCGGTGGGGACCGGCAATTAATGCTTTCGTCGAGCAGGACAACCAATCGGTCCCCCTTCGTGGCGGTCCCCTGTTCGTTGGTTCGTCATCGATCCGCAAGTGGGATCTCAAACGCTGGTTCCCCGAACAAGCCTCGCTCAATCGGGGTTTCGGTGGTTCACAGATTTCGGACGTCAATCACTATTGCGAGTCCCTCGTGTTTCGACATACGCCGAAGGCGATGGTCTTCTACTGCGGAGACAACGACATTGCCGCGGGAAAGTCCCCCACGCGGGTCTTTAATGACTTCAAAGCCTTTGCCGACCGCGTCCGTCGCCGGCTCCCCAAAACGCATCTGATCTATATCCCCATCAAGCCAAGCGTCGCCCGCTGGAAACTCTGGCCAAAGATGCGATCCGCGAACGCGATGATTCAGAAGCTCGCCGGATCGCGACCGCATTTGCATTATGCGGACACGGCAACACCCATGCTCGGCCGTGAAGGCCAGCCGCAGCCGGGCCTGTTTATCAAAGACGGGCTGCATCTGAACGACGAAGGATATCGCATCTGGACCCGGGTTGTAGAGCAGAAGATCAACGGAATCAGCGAGCGACGGACTCCGTAACCCGGCACCCCGTAACACGGCGCCCCGTCGCGCCGATATCTGCCCGCAGCCGGTTGTTGATGAAATCGGCGACTAATCCTGCAACTTGGTGCCGGAGACCTTGCCGGCCTTGATGAACGCTTTCCAGGTCTCTCCGCCAGGAGATTTCATCTCCTCAAACTTTTTCAGCGCCTCGATAATTTCCTTGGTGAGGACGGCATTGACGGCACTTTTGATCGCTTCTTTCTTCGCCGAATCCGCCTCGTCGGCAGCTTTTTCTTTGGCTTCGTAATACTGCTTCGTCACGTCGGTTCCTTTGAGCAATACCTCGAAGCGCTTGCCGAATTCGTTGCGAAATTTCTTGGTATTTTTCGTGTACTCGGCGACTTGGGCGGGAGCGATCTCGTCCTTCTTCGCGTGGCAGGCAGAGCAAGAGACGGTCTTCAACTCATACCTCGCTTGAAAAGCTTTCTTGAAGGTCGAATGTGCTTGGACGTCTTGCGCCGTCATCGACAAAAGTACAGCCGTACCCGTCAGGCTCGCCAGAAACATTTTCATATCTGCACCTCGTAGCGAATGGATCAGTATTACACGGTGAAAATCAATTCGTCGGAAAAACGTCGCGTCATTCTATCGAGGTGCGCGTAGAATTGCCAGCGTGCTGAGAAATTGTCAGCCCTCCAGCCAAATTCAAGGCCCGTGAACGTCCGATCCAAAGTTACTGATACGACGATCCTGTTCGCTGACCGCGGTAGCGGCGGCTGTCCGCTCAATAATATTTTCATCGCGTTTTTGACGAAGCGGTAGAGTGAAGGCAATAGGCCAAACGGCCCGTTTGACGATCTCTGGCGAAACGACGCTCCTTACCCGCCGGCCGGACTGTTGCCAACGTTTGGCTCAGGCCCGCGCGTTGCGTAAGATTTCGGCGGCCGCTCAAGTTTGGAACCAGCACAATGGCTCTGCACGATTGTCACGCACGACTTGCGGTTTCGATTTGGATCGCGATTCCCCTGGCAATATTTCCATCCTGCGGCCGAGAAACCGCCGACCGCACGCCGGGACCGCCCCGGCAACGAACCGACACCATCCAGCGCACCCCAATTCACTCGTCCGTGAT
>JAYGDO010000012.1:0-3786 GCA_046582885.1 Pirellulales bacterium
AAAACGACCACGAAACAGTCGGCAGCGCGGATTGTGTGGAGCGTGTTTCAGAGCGACTTCCAGGTCCGCTGCGGCATCCGCAAATTTTCCGTTGCGGATCATCAAATCGCTACGGTCCAAATGCGCGTCGACATGTGTGGCTTCGAGGCGGATCACCGTGTTAAAGTCTTTCAAAGCTTTACGCGGTTGGCCAATTCGCATCAACGAGACCCCGCGCAGGTAATAATGGTCTGCCTGTTCCGGCTCGATTCTGATTGCCCGCGAAAAATGCGAGGCCGCTTTTTTGTTGGAGCTGCTGCGGGCCAGAATTTTACCCATGCCAATCTGTGACATTGCGTCATTGTCATCCAGATTCAACGCGCGGCGGAAATCGTGCAACGCATCGTCGTACGAACCGAGTCCCAGCAGCGCCAGGCCGCGGAAACGAAAGAGCAGGGGGGAATTTTCACCGCGTTCGATCCGCCTCGTATAATCTTCAACGGCTTTTGTGTGGTACATCTGCTGGCGCTGTTCGAACGGAGCCGCTTCGGCCGGTGAGAGCGCGATTGCCTGGTCCAAATCCTGTACGGCGTCGTACCACCTCCGCAATCCGGCTTTAGCGTGTGCGCAGCGCTGGAATAATTCAGCCGATGGCGATAGTTGTGCAGCGGCATCATTGAAATCGGCGAGGGCTTCGGCGAAGGCGTTCAGGCCCTGGTGGGCCACGCCTCGTCGAAATTGGATATTGCCCGTATTTTCGTTGGGCGATGACAAACCGAGCGACTTTGTGAGGTCGTCGACCGCCTGTCGAAATTTTTTGAGTCCCAGGTATGCAAGTCCGCGCTTTTCGTAGCCGGCCTTCATGCGGGCATCCAGTCGCAACGCTTTCGTTAATTCAGAAACCGCCGAATCATAAAGTTGACGTTCCAGTTGTGCACTGCCGCGGCCGAAATAAGCTTCAGCGCACATAGGATCTTGTTCGATCGCCGCGCCGTAGTCGTCAAACGCCTCGTCCAAGAAACCGAGTGCCACGTACGAATCGGCGCGGCGACAAAAGGTGGCGGGGTTGTCCGCATGAAGCTGCAGCGCGCGGCTGTAGTCGTTTACCGCCCCTTCGTGATCATTGGCGTCCGCTAACAACCGGCCGCGCGAGAGGTAGCAGTTCAGCGCGTAGGGGTTGGCTTCAATACCGCTGGAATACGCGTCAATCGCTGTTTCGACGGCGGACATGGTTTCGTGAACCTGGCCCAATTCGTAGTAGGCCGCGACCATTGAAGTATCCAGTTTTGTTGCCTTGGCCAAGTCGGTGACGGCGTGTTTGTGCTTTTCCAACGCCGCGAACGCGCGGCCGCGGGCGAAGTAGGCATCGGCACTTGGGCGGCCTTTATCAAGGACAAATGTGCAATCCGAAATCACCTGTTTGTGCTTGTCCAGTGCGGCGTATGACTTGGCGCGGAACAGGTGCGACTCGATATCGTCCGGTGCGGCCTTGAGCGACTTGGTAAATTCCGACACCGCGCGATCGTGGCGATTGATCAACGCGAAGGCGACACCCCGGTCCTGAAATAACTGTGGATTGCCGCCACCGGCGGCTTGCCGATCGAAATCTTTCAGTGCGTCGGCGACCGTTTTCTTGACGCTGTTGAGATACCCAGCGGAAACGTTGGGGCTTAACCGGATTACCTGAGCGTGATCGTCGATCGCGGGCCGCCACTTGTTTTGGCTGGCCAGCGCGGTGGCCCGGCAGGCGTAGGCATCAACGAAATAGGCGTCGGCCTGAATCGCCTGCGTCGCGTCATCGACCGCCTGATCTATGTTGCCGCTGCCAAGGTACGCATCGGCACGAGCGACATAACACCGCGCAACCTGTGCATCGGAGGGTGCTTCAACTAAAGCCTGGCTCAGTTGTACCACCGCCTGATCGTATTGTTTTTCCTTCCACAGGTTGCGGCCGGCTGTGAAGAACTGGTGCCACGTCGCCGTCGGATCTGGCGGCACAAGTTCGCTGTGGCAATGCGGACAAATGTCCTCATTCTGTTGTATTGCGCCGCCACAACTTTGGCAGGAATTCCACATCCGAACACGCTTTCTAGACGAGGGCCTTCTGAGCCGTCGTCGTGATTACGAATCCTGTCGGTGACGGCGTCGCAGGGCCGTCGGATTTGATTCGCTAGCATCCATTATCAGTACTCCGACGGCGGGCGGTCAACGGTGCAGATGTCAGTTCCAACTGACGCCCGAACCGGTACTTATGGCCTGTTCTTGCGCCACGGTTCTGCGGCGGTTGCTTGACCGCGTACACCGCCCGTCTGCTAAGATGTCTTTGACACCTGGACACTCGGGGGTTATCATGTCCGGGTTGCGGGTGGTTCCCACCAACCTTTGCCGCTAACCTTAAACCCGCCTTTAGTTTCCGACGATTCGGTAGTTGTGTGCTTTCGACCAGATTCGACCTCTAGGTTAAGCATGTCCGAACCATCCCCGGCCCGTCATTCGAAGGAGAGGTTTCACGATGAACTCGCACCCCACGAGGCGTGATTTTCTGCACGTTGGATTCGTAGGCGGAATTGGCCTGACGCTGGCGGATTTTTTCCGCGTGAAGGAGGCGCAGGCCGACCAAAAGTTCTACGAAACCAAAGAGGGGCCCGCAAAGTCGGTGATTTTTATCTACATGCCGGGCGGCATGTGCCACCAAGAGACATTCGATCCGAAGCCGTATGCTCCAATTGAATATCGCGGTCCGATGAATAGTATCGAGACCAACGTCGAGGGCGTGCGGATCAACGAGATATGGAAGCAGACCGCAACGGTCGCCGACAAAATCGCTATCTGCCGCTCGATGACGCATGGCGAGGCCGCTCACGAACGTGGGACGCACAACATGTTTACGGGGTATCGCCCTAGCCCTGCGTTGGTATTTCCCAGCATGGGCAGTGTCGTAGCTCATGAGTTTGGACCGCGAAACAACCTGCCGCAGTATGTCTGCATCCCAAACCAGCCGAACCAGTTCGCCGGTACCGGCTTTTTGAGTTCGTCGTATGCCGGCTTCAGCCTCGGTGCCGATCCCGCCAGCAAGGGCTTCAAGGTTCGCGATCTGAACCTGCCCGGTGGCGTTGATGAGGGTCGCTTCACGACGCGGCGGAGGATTCTCGACGTGGTCAACGATCACTTCAAGGAAAAGGAGAAGTCGGATTCGCTCGACGCAGTCGACACCTTCTACAATCGCGCTTATGCGATGATCAGTTCGCAGAAGGCCCGTGAGGCGTTCGATATCGAGAAAGAGGATGGCAAGCTTCGTGATGAGTATGGCCGCAGCACTGCCGGTTCGCGGTTGTTGCTTTGCCGCCGTCTCGTCGAGGCCGGCGTTCGTTTCGTCACCACGACGTACGGTGGTTGGGACATGCACGGGAACATCAACGGCGGCATCCGAGGACAGGTTCCGCAGTTCGATCAGGCCTTCGCAGCTCTAATTCGCGATCTTGACCGCCGCGGGATGCTCGACTCGACACTGATCGCGATCGCCTCCGAGTTCGGCCGGACACCAAAAATCAACGGCAATGCCGGACGCGATCACTGGCCGAAGGTGTTCAGTGTCGTTCTGGCCGGCGGCGGCATTAAGAAGGGTATCGTGTACGGTTCGTCCAACTCGATTGCCAGTGAGCCGGAAGAGAATCCATTGACCGTCGAAGACTGGGCCACAACCATCTACAGCCGGCTAGGCATTGTCGCTGACAAAGAGTTGATGTCGCCGGGCGATCGTCCGATCGAGATCGTTAAGGGTGGCAAGGTTCGCAAAGAGTTGATTGT
>JAYGDO010000346.1:0-3653 GCA_046582885.1 Pirellulales bacterium
GGCGGTGGACAGTGGGAGGATTTGCAGGCAAACGCGAGCAGTCGCCATCCGGACGGCGTCAACGTCGCGTTTGGCGATACGCACATCACGTTCATTGACTTCATGATCGATGCGGGTCGGTGGCAAGCATACGGTGCCGCCGGCGATGGCCAGATGATTCAGGCCGAGTAACGACAGCGTCAACCAAGGACAAACAGCAACCCGGCGCCGTCCGCGAGGCGGTGCCGGGTTTTTTCTTGCGCGTTGCCGAGCGGAACATCCGCTCCCCGCCATTCTGAGTGCATTGAGCAAACGGTCTTCGCGGTCGGAGATGCTGGACGGCCCGCAGGACGACCACACGCCACGGTGACCGGAAAGCAGGCTGGTGACCGGAAAGCAGGCTCTAGCCGTCCAAATGTTCGACGACCAAATCGCCGACTTCGCTGGTCGAATAACCCATCTTCCCGGCGGCCTGGCTTTTCATTTTTGTCCCGGTAACCGCTTCGATCGAATTGGTGATTCGATTTGCCGCGGCGGATCGGCCGGCCTGTTCCAGCAGCATGGCCATGGCGTTGATGGCGGCGATCGGATTGATGACGCCCTGCCCCGTGTATTTCGGCGCGCTGCCGCCCATCGGTTCAAACATGCTTGTCCCGCCCGGTTCGGGGTTGATGTTGCCGCCGGCCGCGACTCCCATTCCGCCCTGCAAAATGCCGCCCAAGTCGGTGATGATGTCGCCGAACATGTTGGTCGTCACGATGACGTCGTAGTACTCTGGATTTTTGACCATCCACATACAACAGGCATCGACGTGGTTGTAGTCGGCCTTGACGTCGGGGAAGTCCCGGGCCACGTCTTGGAAAGTTCGCCACCAGAGGTCGTGCCCGTAAGTCAGCACATTGGTCTTGGCGACCAGGGTCAGCATCTTGCCCTTGGGGTTGTCTCGTCTTTGCGTGTATTCGAACGCCCAGCGGATACAGCGTTCGCAGCCTTTGCGTGAGTACAGGGCGGTCTGACTGGCGACTTCGTCGGCTGTGTTCTTCTTTAGGAATCCGCCAACGCCGCAGTAAAGGTCCTCGGTGTTTTCACGGACCACAACGAAATCGATATCTTCGGGGTTCTTTCCGGCGAGCGGCGTTTCCACGCCCGGAAACAGTTTGACGGGTCGCAGGTTGATGTATTGGTCCAGCTGAAACCGGATGTCCAGCAGCAGGCCCTTTTCGAGAATCCCGGGCGCGACGTCGGGATGGCCGACCGCTCCGAGGAAGATCGAATCGAACTTGGAGAGCTCGTCGATTGCCCCTGCGGGCAAGACCTCGCCGGTTTTCAAATAGCGGTCGCCGCCGAAGTCAAAGTCCCTGGTCTCATATCCAAAACCCTCCCGTTTGGTAACGGCTTCGAGTACCTTGAGGCCCTCTTTGACAACTTCGGGGCCGGTTCCGTCCCCACCGATTACGGCAATTTTGATCTTCGACGAATCAGTCAATGCAGTGGTCTCCGACTTTTTGATCCTGGGTGTAGTGAATGCGAGGATTTTAGCAGAAGTGGCGTGCGAAGGTGAGGAGGCCAGAACGTACGCGGGTGACGACGGTTAGCGACCGGCTGCAGTTCCTCAGCCGCGATCCTCTTGACGGTCTGTCCGCCAGATACCGCGGCCCGCAGCCTGTGCCTCCTCTTGCGCTTGGCGGAAGACACGGCGGCGCGAATTGCTGTACTTCCATTGACGCGACAACATTGCGCGACCGTGGCCGCGCCGAATCAGCTGTTCGTTCAACATTTCTTCATCGACGTATACGTAGGCAAGAAATCGACCGAATCGATCAACGCGCTCGCGATCGAACTGCAGCGAGACCCGGCCACCACGGACAAAATCTTCGGTGAATCCCTTCGCCGCCACAGCACTCGCTCTGGTGGAGGGGTTCGACGAGTCCATTTCGGGTGTGTCAACGCCAATCAAACGGATGCGGGATCGGTTCGTTAAGAGCAGCGTATCGCCGTCGACGACCCGCTGCACTTGATAGACGAGTTCTGTCAGCGATTCGACTTCGGTAGGCTGGCGGGCATTCCATGCCAGTCGCGCAACCAAAAGGACGACGATGGCGGTTAAGGCGATCCAAAACCGCAAAGAGTGTCTTCGATTGAAGCGCCGCACCATCATCGAACATCAAGCATGACAATCGGACGCAGCACCACGACCGAGGTCCAGTGGCGACCTGGGAAAAATCGCCACTTAATTTTGGCTGAAATTCAAATGCGTCGCCGAATCGCGGACGAACGGGTTTTCAAGAAACCGCTTGCGGCATTCCGTGCAGAGGTCGTAGCGGGCCTGTTGATAAACCTCATCGCCAATCTGGTCACTTGCATCGTCGTCCATCTGCTCGAGAATCTCGTGAATCTCCGACAGGTGGTCGCGGTCGTCGTCGTCGTCGCAACGATCCCCCATCACAGCGTACGCTTCCAGTCGGACGACGTACCGAAGATCGCTTTCCGAGTCGATGACTCTTTTACAGCAGTCGCAAGTGTAGTGAATCATGGCACCCAAAATCCTTCGCTCAAAATATCAGGCGATACTGCGTCAGCGGGACTCAACACCGCCATGGTAAGGACCAACGACAGACCCCATCCTACTGGTATGAGTGATCGACTGGCAAGGGAAATCAAAGGTTTTGCTCGCGTTTTTTTCCGGTTGAGAAAAACTGGCGGTTGTTTGGGATTTATTGTTTGCGTGATGCGTCGCGATGCGACCGCTCGGACTGGTTTTAGCGGATTTGTCTGATTACAATTTCCGGTTAGAGGAACCCTAAACATCGGAGTGCAGGGATGTCGGCTTTCACTGCAAAGGGTCCATTAAGCCACAGTGTTTTAGTGCTAAACCGCCATTACATGGCGGTGCACGTGGTCGCCGTACGCCGGGCGGTTACTCTCTTGTTCCGTGATTTGGCCGAAGTAATTCACTTTGAATCTGGGCAATACCTAAATTACGATTTTGGTTCGTGGCGGGAGATCAGTGAGCTAAAACGGGCGTTTGAAGAATACGAACCCGAGTCCGATTGGCTGCATGCGGTTAGTTTCGCCATACAGATTCCGCGAATTATCAGGCTGCTATCGTACGACAAAGTCCCGCAGCACGGTCTGCGGTTCAATCGCCGCAACGTCTTTGCTCGCGACGCGAATCATTGCCAGTACTGCGGTCGTGGTTTTCCAACGAGCGAATTGAGCCTTGACCACGTCACTCCGCGCAGTCGTGGCGGCGAGGCGAGTTGGGGGAATATCGTGTGTAGTTGCGTGGATTGCAACGCGAAAAAAGGCGGTCGTACGCCAAAAGAAGCGGGGATGCGGCTGATTCGCCAGCCGCGGCGTCCCAAGCATAGCCCGTTGCTCGCACTCAAGTTAAGCAACCCCAAGTACGAAAGCTGGAAGACTTTTCTCAGCAGCGCCTACTGGTCCGTCGATCTTAAGTAACGCATAACGAACGAGGGCCGACCGGCGCCGCACCCCGGCGCAGGCCGCCACCGAGCGGCGGTCAGAAGGCAACTGCTTAGCTCAGACAGGCCGCATCCGCAAGATTACGAATCGACGAGCGGGTCTTTCTTTTCGGTGATTACCGGACACTGGGAGGCCATTTCGGCATTCAGTTCGGTAAAGGGATTCCATTCTTCCGGCACATTGTCCTC
>JAYGDO010000259.1:0-6043 GCA_046582885.1 Pirellulales bacterium
GCGACCTTCGAAATTTCGATTGCCGCTAAGCACGGCCGACGCGACTAAGTCGCCGTCGTTCACGGCATTGGCCACCGCGTCGGGTAGCGGGCCGCTGTTGCCGATACACGTCGTACATCCGTAGCCGACCGTGTAGAAACCGATTTGCTCCAGGCACTCCGTTAGCCCGGCCCGGTCGAGATAGTCGGTGACAACTCGCGACCCGGGAGCGAGGCTGGTCTTCACGTGCGGCGGTACCGACAGGCCCGCTTCGACCGCCTTCTTGGCCAACAGACCCGCGGCCACCATCACCGACGGATTGCTGGTGTTTGTGCAGCTGGTGATGGCCGCGATCACAACCGCGCCATGACCGATCTCGCTCAACGCGCCGTTGTTCCGGACCGTGGCAGTACGTGAGACCGCAGCCTCGTCGAGTTCAAAGCCCCGCTGTTTGACCGGCGCGCGAAGCACTTCGCGAAACGACTGTTTCATCGCCGACAGCGGGACGCGATCTTGCGGTCGCTTGGGGCCGGCAAGGCTCGGTTCGACGTCACCGATATCCAATTGCAGCGTCATCGTGTATCGAGGAGTTTCGGTGTCGTCGGTGCGGAATAGCTGTTGCTCGTGCGTATATCGCTCGACCAGGGCAACTTCCTCGTCCGCGCGGCCGGTGCGGCGCAGGTAACTGAGCGTCTCATCGTCAATTGGAAAGAAGCCCATCGTGGCACCGTATTCGGGTGCCATGTTGGCGATCGTCGCACGGTCAGCCAAGGACATGTTCGACACGCCGGAACCATAAAATTCGACAAATTTTCCGACTACCCCGTGGCCGCGGAGGATTTCCGTGACGGTCAGCACCAAGTCCGTCGCCGTCGCCCCCGGCGGCAGCTTGCCGGTCAACTCGAAACCGACGACCTGCGGCATAAGCATGTACAGTGGCTGGCCCAACATGGCCGCCTCGGCTTCAATTCCGCCAACTCCCCAGCCGACGACACCCAGGCCGTTAATCATCGTTGTGTGGCTATCCGTACCGACCAACGTGTCGGGCAAGGCAACCAGACCGTCGCCGTCGTCCCGAAGAAAGACACCTTTGGCGAGGTACTCCAAGTTGACTTGATGCACGATGCCGATGTTGGGTGGAACGACACGAAAATTATCGAATGCCTGCTGACCCCAGCGGAGGAATTCGTAGCGTTCACGGTTGCGTGAAAATTCCAGTTCGACATTGGCGTCCAACGCGTCAGCGGCGGCGAAGCGATCGACCTGGACCGAATGATCGATGACTAGATCGACCGGTATCAGCGGGTTGATCTTCTGCGGCTCGCCGCCAAGTCGCTGCATGGCGCTGCGCATGGCGGCTAGGTCGACGACCGCTGGGACGCCCGTGAAATCCTGCAGCACCACGCGAGATGGCAGGAACGGGATTTCCACTGGATCGGCATCAGCCGACCAACCGGCGACGTCGCGGACCGCTTGCTCCGTGACGCGGTAGCCGTCGCAATTGCGGAGCACTGATTCGAGCAACACCCGAATCGAATAGGGCAGGGCGGCAACGTGACACAGTCCCTGGTCTTCCAATCGACTGAGACGATACAGGTGGGCACTGCCCGAACCGGTCTCGAAGACGTCGCGGGCACTAAAAAAATCGTTAGCAAAGGTGGTCATTCGTCGTTTCCGTTGATTCTCAACAAACGTGAGCCGGAAGAAGCGGACCCCTCCGGCACAAGAACGTTTACCGGAACTTGTCCCGGCTTTCAGATTGCGAACGCATCGGTCGCAGGGATTTTAGCGGATTGTCCGCCGTTTGTCCGGGGGAGCGACGGTCCTTTGACCGTAGCTGGCTTCAAACCTAGATTTGAGTTGACATTGTATCCTCCGGCCCCACCTTTGCGTTACAGCCGCCTTGATGTCCAAAACCATGGCACACACCGATCTTGAAACCCCTATCGCCTCCGCGGCTGCGAATTCCGCAAGCATGCCGCCATCTTCGATCGACGAATTGTTGAACCGCGCGCGGCAACTGGCCGAAGAAAACAGCGGCCCGCCGAGCATGGGAAAGATAAGCTTGCCAGCGGCCGCCATTCCCCAAGCAGGTTGTGCACCGACTGAAGAACCATTTGTGCCCCGATCGCCCGATTCGCTTTACGAGGCGAGCCTTACGCAAAGCGAGGTCGAAGAACTGGTACTGAAGTACTTGCTGGCCCGCGGCGACGCCAGCGGGAGAGCAATTGCCGACCAAATTGCACTGCCATTCCGGTTGGTCGAAGAGTTACTGGCCCAGATGAAGCACGACCGGTTGATCGCTCATCGCGCCGCGGCCACGATGAACGATTACGTCTTCCAACTCAACGATATCGGCCGTGAGCGGGCTCGACGGGCGACGACTGACTGCTCTTATTTTGGTTCTGCACCGGTCTCGTTGCGGGATTACATCATCAGTGTCAAAGCACAATCGCTAAATGGCCAGCGAGCTGACCAAAGGGACCTGCACCGCGCATTCGCCGACTTGATCATCGATAGCCGCATACTTAAGAATCTGGGACCGGCTATTAATTCGGGCAAGGGAATGTTCCTGTTCGGCGCGGCGGGCAACGGAAAGACGAGCATCGCCGAGCGGGTCATCGATTGTTTTGGCGGGCACATCTGGCTGCCGAGGGTGCTCGGCATCGACGGCGACATCATCCGACTTTTCGACCCCGTCAACCACGTCGAAGTGCCGCTTGAAGACGACGGGAGGATGCCGGACGACTTTAAAATTGACAAACGGTGGGTCCGCATTAAGCGACCGACGGTCGTCGTCGGTGGCGAGCTGACGATGGAAAACCTGGAAGTTACGTTGAACACCACGACCGGTATCAGCGAAGCGCCCATGCAACTCAAAAGCAATTGCGGCACGCTGGTCATCGACGACTTTGGCCGTCAGCGGATGACGACCGATGAGTTACTGAACCGCTGGATCGTGCCGCTGGAAAAGCGGTACGACTTTTTGAATCTCGCCAGCGGCAAGAAACTGCAGGTTCCTTTCGACCAGTTGGTCATCTTTTCGACCAATCTGAAACCTCGCGACTTGGTAGATGAAGCGTTCCTGCGCCGCATTCCGTACAAGATCGAAGTGACCGATCCGACTGAAGAGAACTTTTACAAATTGTTCGAGATCATGGCAAAGACCCTCCAGGTCGAATACAACCTTGATGCGGTCCAATACCTGATCGAGACGCACTACAAGAAAAAAGGCCGGCTCATGCGAAACTGCCAGCCTCGCGACTTACTGCTGCAGATCAAGAACCTGTGCATCTATGAAGGCCGGCCGGCCATCATGTCGACAGCAGCGATGGATTTCGCCGCCGATAATTACTTCTCAACGATGTAGCTGGCGGAAAAGATGTAGCTGGCGGAAAACCAGACGCACGGCGCCCTCGGCACCCAGAGGTTACGGGCGGTTTGGCCGCGATCAACTGCCGCCCGCCCCATTACCGCTACGAATGCGATCGCTCCATCCCGAATTCCAACCGCATCTGTACGTCGTCCTCTTCACTGGGATTAAGTTCCTTGAACAATAAACTCGGCTGAATGTCGTGGTTGTTCTGGTATTTGTCGCTCATGTATTCACTGATCTCACCCGTGATTTCATGATAGAAAATCTGGCAGATCGGCACGAACGGATAAATCCTCACCGGCTGGACTGCGAACATTTCAAGCGTCCAGAAGCCATTAAAACCCACATCGCCGAAACCGGCCGTCACGTGAACGAATAGCCCCAACCGACCTACGGAACTTCGTCCCTCGATCATTGGTACCAAGTTGTGTGTTTCCGTGCGCTCGACGGTCCGGGCCAGATAGATTTGATTTGGGGTCAGCACCAAACCCTCTCTGGGGATGTCCAACCGCCGCACGCGATTGGCGCGACGCATGTCGAGCACAATTTCCTCATACGTCATCAACTCGTCGTGCAGTGTCAGGTTGTAACTATTCGGATTCAGCTGATCTTCGTTAAACGGATCAATGACGATGTCCGTTTCCAGACGATCGCGAATTTCGTGACCGGAAAGAATCATAACGACATCCTATTGCGTGGACATAAAATTAACGTTCAACCGTCGCAAACGAATCCCCGATGGCGGCCTCGAACCGCTCACGGCCGAACCAATGCACAAATGCCGTACGCTCAAAACATACATCTAAGACGTCTCAGCAAATTAAGGCAACAGGCCTGGTTCACGCTCCATGCTCAGTCAACTCCGTTGCGGGGACAGAATCCTTTCATGCTGCAGTCTTCACAATTTGGCCGGCGGGCCTGGCAGACTTTTCGACCATGTTGAATCATGCGGTGGCTCAATGCAATCCATTCGGTGCGGGGGACCAGCCCGCCCAGTTCATATTCAACTTTCACGGCATCCGACTCTTCGGTCAGTCCGGTACGACGACTGATACGTCCAACGTGCGTATCGACGACCACCCCCGACGCGATTCCAAACCCCGTCCCCAACACGACGTTTGCTGTCTTGCGGCCAACGCCGGCCAACTCAACCAACTCGTCCAGGCTGTCAGGGACCCGGCCATCGTACTTGTCCACCAACTCGCGACAGCACGCGCGGATGTTCTTGGCCTTATTGCGAAAGAAACCCGTGCTCTGAATCGCCCGTTCGAGGGTTGGCAATCGCAATCGCGCAAAGTCTTCGGCCGTCTTGTATTTTTCAAACAGCGATTGCGTGACGATGTTGACCCGCTGGTCGGTACACTGCGCGGAGAGGATGGTTGCGATCAGTAGCTGCAGCGGCGATTCGTACCTTAACGAACACTCGGCATCGGGGTAATCTCTTTTCAACGCCCGCACGATTTTTGCTGCGTGGCGTTTGTCCTCGGTAGTGGCGACCACGGCGACTCGAATCAAGGTGTAGGCGCAAAGGTGACGGAAAGCCTGGTGCCAATTCTTGCGGATGTTCCGTGAAAATGTCAACCGCCCGCTTGCCGACCGGCAATGCCGCAGCCAACTTTGCTTGACACCCGCCAACGGGGTGCCATAATTCGGGTGGTGTTTGCTGCGGGTGATGCGGATACTGCCCACTGCTGGTTTTCCGATCCCGATCGTGGCCTTCCAGGAGAATTGCCAAAATGAGTTATTCCCAGAATCCTTACCAGCCTAGCGGATCCTTCTATCCCACGGCGGTAGCCGAGTCCGGTGTCGACGAACGCGTTGCGTTTATTCGCAAGACTTATACCCACCTCACGGCTGCGGTGTTGGGCTTTTCGTTTATTATTGCCGTGCTGCTGCAGATTCCTGCGATGGATGGCATCTGCAAAACCATGCTCGGCACGCCATTTAGCTACCTGATCGCGATGTTCGGGTTGATGGCGGTTAGCTGGATTTGCGAAAAGTGGGCCTGCCATGCGGCCAGCAAAAGGACCCAGTACGCCGGATTGATCGTTTACACCGCTGCCGAGGCACTTTTCTTTACGCCTATGGTCTGGCTGGCCGATCGCTTTTTCCCCGGATCGCTGGTTACCGCTGTCGCCGTCACATTAGCGGTTTTCGTCGGATTAACACTATCGGTGTTCATGACCAAGGCCGATTTTTCTTTTCTGCGTTCGGCGTTGATGATCGGTACGTTGGGAGCGATCGCCGTTGCAATTTGCATGATGTTCACCGGAGTTACGCAGGGCTGGTTTCTGATCCTGATGGGCGTGTTTGTAATCCTCGCTTGCGGCTACATCCTGTACAACACGTCCAACGTCCTGCACCACTATCCGGTCGGCATGCACGTGGCCGCGTCGCTGGCATTGTTTGCTTCGCTGACCACGCTGTTCTGGTACGTACTCCACTTGGTGATGCTGCTTTCCGGGCGTGACTAAAGATCCCCGCCGATTGATGTATTGATCGAATACAGCAGCACTCGTCGCCCGTTCGGCGAGTGCTTTTTGTCGTCGCGTGTTTCCGCAACCGTGTCACCCGCCTATAATTCAACCATGACCGAAGCGGTCCAATACGAACCGAAGTATCTGGAAGGCGTCCATTTCTTCAACGAATGTGAATTTTTTGAAGCGCACGAGTCCTGGGAAGACGTCT
>JAYGDO010000292.1:0-2333 GCA_046582885.1 Pirellulales bacterium
AGATCGAAGTCGAACCTGGTGCTGGCACTGGCGTTGACCGTACCGACGGTCAGCGTGCCGATGCGGCCCACGCCGTCGCCCGTCATGTTCGCATCGTTGAGAGGATCGGCGGCCGTGCCCGGTGAAATCGTCCCGCCGGCCAGGCCGGTGATCTCGCGAACCTGGAAGCCGGAAATGGACGCGTTCAAGTCGCCCTGAGCGTTGTCGGGGGTGATGCTATAGGTAAAGCCCGATTCGCCGCTCACGGTGAACGCAACCGTCTTCTTCGATTCGGCATCCTGGGCATCTGCCGGGTCGCCGCCGAAGGTCAGGTCGTTGACCGCCGCAACCCCGCCCGTGGCGGTTCCGGTCAAGGCGACGTCGTATTGACCGGTGATCGGCCCTGGGTTGGGATTGATTGCAACGGAGCTGAACAGGCCGTTCATCTGGCCCGGCTGGACCGTGCGGCGGCCCTGACCGTCGTTCAGGTTGATCGTCGGCTCGATCTGGGAGCCGCCACCTCGTTCAAGCATCGAGGCCGCGTACAGATAAGTACCCGGAGCGATCGAAATCGTGTTGTGCTGGCTACCGCAGCAGCCGCGTTGGACAACGCGCTCGTTGCCCTTGGTGGCGCCTTCACCCGCGGTGTTTTCGAAGATGCCGTCCTGATCGAGATCGACGTGAATCCGGCCCGGATCGTCCCACCGGTTGCTGCCGAATTCGACGTTGTAGGGCTGCCCGTTATTCAGATCCGGAATGTTAATTTGGCCCATGAATACGGTGGCGAAATTATCGTTCTGGTTCATGCCCCCATAGGCCGGGTTCTCCGAATTGTTGAAACCCTGGGCATTCCGGCCACCGTTGCCGTTATTGAAGTCGCCATCGTTCTCGTAGTGGATCCGATCGTTGCCGTCGATCGTGATCTGCGAGATGGGCGTCGACTTCAACACGTTGCGGTTGTCCGTCGGATTGCCGATCAAGTCGATGCGATGGTCGCCGTTGTCGCCGCTAACATCAAAAGCGAAGCCCTGTAGCGTGTTGGGCGTCACCGACTCGGCGGGGACGAAGCCGACGCTGCCGTGCAGCACTTCGACCAGATAATTCTTGGCCGGATCGAGGCCGGAGATCTCGAGGTTCAACGCGGACGTTTCGTCACTGACCTGCGTCTGCTCGAAGAACAGCCCGTCGTCCGCCGGTGCTTCCGTATTGTCATTGACGCTAAAGCCCGTCGTTGAAGAACTGGAGAAGGTGACGCCGTTTTCCGAGCCCGTATCGCCGCTGGAGACAAACGTCACGCCGTTATTCGTTTCGTCGGACAGACCGAAGTTGATTGCGGCCACGAGCGTACCGTCGGTGCGAACGGCGATATTGCCGCCCGTGTTGTCGCTGGTGCCGCGGTTGCCGACCGTGGTGAAGGTCGTGATGTCGGCATTGACCGTACCGGTACCGGAGAGATTGTCGCCTTCGTCGATCATCAGCACGCCGCCGTTGGCGGAGCTGGTGAGATTCAACGTGCCGTTGACCGTAGTGAACGGGCCGAGGGCGACGTCGTCCTGATCGGCCATCGTCACGTTGTCGCCCGCGTCGATGAGCACTGTGCCTTCGATCGAGAGGCCGCTGGCATCGGAGCTGACGCCGAACGTCAGATTACCGCTCGGATGGATGACGGAGCCGGCCTCGGCAATCACGTTCGTGCAGACCGCGCCGCCACCGCTGAGCGTGGCGCCGCTTTGAACGGTCAGCGGACCGCCCTGCTCTTTGATGATGCTGTAATCGAAGTCGAAGTCGTCGTTGGCGTCGCCGTTGCCGCCACCATCGCCGTCGGGTCCGACCGTCACCGTAACGACATCGCCCACGCTGAGGCTGCCGAGCAAGGTGTTGAAGGTGAATCGCTGGCCGTCGTCGCCACCGGAGACATTGAGAACCTCTTTGCCGTTGGTGAAAACGCGAACGTTGTTGCCATCGCCGTCATCCGTCAGAGGATCGACGTACGAATCGCCAAGGCGATAGTCGCCGACTGCGTCGATCGTGAACTTGGTGATCAGCACGCGGTCGAACTCGTTACCGCCCTGGCCCGCCGCGCGGCCCGGATGCCCGCTGCCGTCGAGCGCCAGATTCAGGTAGGCGCCCGGTTCGGCGTCCGGCAGCGTGTTGTTACTTTCCGTCTCCCAGCGGGCCGTACCCGCGTCGAAGACCAGTGGCTGCTCGTTGTCGAAGGCACCACCGCCGCCGCCCGCGGCGCCGTTTCCGCCGCGATCCGCGGCGACATTGATGCCGTACTTGCCTGCCAGGTAGTCCTGCACGGCCAGCAACTCGTTGTCGCTGATCACGCGGTTGTACATGATCAATTCGGA
>JAYGDO010000355.1:0-13127 GCA_046582885.1 Pirellulales bacterium
GGGCGGCCGGCTGAGAATCCCCAGGTATAACTGTTCGGCCACCAGTGAACTGTCCTTTTGCTTCGCCAGACGGTCGATCAAGTTGTCGTTGTGAGGCTTTAGCCACGACAGCAAAAGCGGTTCGTTCATCAAGAACAGCGATTGACCCATTGAAGGTTGAAAGACGACCTCGGCCTCTCCCGAAGGGTTGCCGAAGACGTTCGTAAATAGCGTCATCGTATCGTGCAGATTATCCGGCGGCGGAATTCGTCGGTTGATGTAGTCCTTGAATGTGAACTTTGAATCCTCGGCTTTAGGCCGCTTCATTAATTTGTCCAGGTGGCCGGTGGCGCGGAGAAGGCTCCACATCAATTGCTCGGGAGAAAGGCCTTTGCCGTTGGCCACTCGGTACGACTGCGGCGGCGCGTCTTTGGGATTTAGGCCCTCCGGCAACAGGCTCGACCGTTGATAGGCGCGGCTGCTGGCGATCTCGCGGAGCAGCCACTTTACGTCGAATTTGTGCGCGACGAATTCACGGGCTAAGACGTCGAGCAGTTTCGGATGCGACGGCGGATTATCCCGGTGGAGCATGTCGAGGGGATGTACCAGACCGCGGCCCATCATTAGGAACCAGAAGCGATTCACGCTGTTGCGGACAAAACGTTTGTTGGTGGCCGCGGTCAGGTGGTCGGACAGCAGCAACCGCGGTCGAAATTTGGGCACGCCCGGCAGACCGTCTTTTGGCGGCTCGGCGAACTGCTGGTCGTTTTCAAACGCCGGAATCTCGATCTCTGTGCCTTTTGGCAAACGCGGTCCGGTTTTCTGCTTATCCTCAGGTGCAAAAACCGAGGCGAATTCCAGCTTGTCTTTGGCCACCGTCTCGACCAGATGCGACGCCTGTGTGGCCGAGTTTTTCTGGAGTTTGCTCTGGCTAAGGTAGGACAATAACCCGTAGTAATCGGCCTGCGTGTACTCGGCGACCGTCGGGTGATCGTGGCATTTCGCACAGTGGATGTTCATACCCAAAAACAGCCGCGCGACATCCTGCGTCATCTGGTGGTGGTCGCCACGGCCGCCGTCGACAAAGAACTTTACCGATCCCCGCAACTTTTCATCGGCGGCATTTGCCTGGAAAAGCTCGCGCACAAACTGGTTCCACGGTTTGTTGACCGCGAACGACATTTCCAGGAACGCATTCCAATCCTCGTCGGAGACGTTCGCACCGGTACGGCGTTCGAGCAGCATCACCGTAAACGCCTCGCGCATGCGGCGGGCGTACTTCGCGTCGGCGAGCAAACGATTGATCAGCTTTTCACGCTTCTGGGGATTTTTGTCGGCCAGGAACTTTTGTGTCTCATCAGCGGTAGGGATGATGCCATTGAAATCGAGTGACGCTCGACGCAGGAACTCTGCATCGTCGGCCAGCTCCGCCACTGAGTCGCCGGCTTTTGTTTCGATCAACTGGTCGATCTGTTGGTGCAGCGGCGGCGCGGAAAAAACAGCTTTCGCGCCGAGTAAGAAAACAACGGCGACGGAGTAATATAGAGGCGATCGATGTTTCAAAACACGCATGGTCGACACCATGATTGCGGTGGGCGGCGTCTCAATTTGCGGGTGCATCCAATATAAACGGCGGCTGGCCAGAAATCTATGCGCGTTGTCGGCGGGTATGCTTGCAACGGGCATTTGAAGCGGTTAGCCTTGTTCCCATGAACAACACATCTTTCAGCCGTACCGTTGCCGCCTCGTTCGGTTGGCTTGTTATCTCTTTCTTCTGCACCGCGTCGGCCGAAGAGCCCGCTGTGGCGAAGGCGTTTGTCGACGGAACCGGTCCTGGTTGGATTGCGCTGGGGGAGGAGGATTTTCAAAACGTCAACTGTCATGATGACACCTGGTCGTGGAAAGGCGATGTCGCTCATTGCACCGGCAAGCCGGTCGGCGTGATCCGCTCCAAGAAAAAGTACAAAAATTTCGAGCTCGTACTTCAGTGGCAACATCTCCGTTCGGCCGGCAATTCGGGCGTCTTTGTTTGGACAATCGAAGATTCACTCAAAACGCTGAAGCCGGGCGGCTTGCCGCACGGCATCGAGGTGCAAGTGCTTGATCACGGCTATGCCGAAAACTGGAAAAAGAATAAGGGCAAAGACCCCGACTGGTTTACAACTCACGGTGATGTCTTTCCAGTCGGTCGCGCAAAAATGAAACCCTTTCCTCCGGTGGCACCAAATGGCCGCCGCAGTTTCCCGTCCAAGAATTTGAGCAGGGGAATTGGAGAGTGGAATCACTACTATATCCGCGCGATCAACGGCGAAGTTCGGCTGTGGGTAAATGGCGAGGAAGTCTCCGGTGGCACGGGCTGCGATCCCGCGATCGGTTTTCTCTGCCTAGAATCGGAAGGCTCACCGATTGAATTTAAGAAAATACGGATTCGCGAATTGCCTTAAGAGCCTTTACCACGGAAACACGGGGAGAACGGGGAAGCTGTCTTCTGAGCCCTTTGTGTTTCAGAGTTGGGTGTTTTCAGGAAAGATATCGGGGTGCAAATGATGGGACTGTTTCATAAAGCAATCATCGCCTGTTGTGCATTGGCAATCATCGCTCCGGCGACAACCGCCGAGGATCAACCAAAGAAGGAAAAGTGGATCCAGCTGTTTAACGGGAAGAATCTCGACGGCTGGAAGCCCAAGATTACGGGCTATGAATTGAACGATAACTTCGGCAATACGTTTCGCGTCGAGGACGGCGTGATGAAAGTGGGTTACGACAAGTACGAAAACTTCGGCGGAAAATTCGGCCACATTTTTTACGAGCAGCCGTTCTCACACTACATCATTCGCGTCGAATATCGATTCACCGGCGACCAGGTCCCTGGTGGCCCGGGTTGGGCTATTCGCAACAGCGGCATTATGGTGCACGGTCAGTCGCCCGAATCGATGGAAAAGTCCCAGAAGTTTCCGGTGTCGATTGAAGTGCAGTTGCTAGGCGGCAATGGAAAAGACAAACGAGCGACCGCAAATCTCTGTACGCCTGGAACGCACGTCGTCATGAATGGCAAGTTGCACAAGCCGCACTGTACCAATTCGAAGTCTAAAACCTACCACGGCAGCCAGTGGGTGACCGTCGAAGTTGAAGTTCGCGGTAGCGACTCGATTAAACACATTGTGAATGGCGAAACCGTGATGGTTTATGAAAATCCGCAGTACGACGAAGGCAGCGCGAAGAAATTCGCCAAAGACGGCAACAAGTTGATCGGTGGCGGTTCTATATCTCTACAGTCGGAAAGTCACCCGGTGGAATTCCGCAAAGTGGAGTTGTTGCCGCTTGAACCGGAGCCAAGCAAATCGGCCGATTCATCCGAAGGCATCCTGGCGCCAGGTGCCAAGGTGCAATTGTTGGCCGAGGGGTTCAAATTCACCGAAGGTCCGGCGTGTGATGCGATCGGCAACGTCTATTTCACCGACCAGCCGAATGACCGAATCGTCAAGTGGAGCGTTGACGGAAAACTTTCGACGTTTATGAAACCGTGTGGCCGCTCCAACGGTCTTTGCTTCGACTCGGGCGGTAATCTCTGGGCCTGTGCGGACGAGAAAAATCAACTTTGGTGCATCGCACCGAACGGCGACAAGGAGGTCGTGATTGAAGACTATCAGGGCAAATTGCTCAATGGCCCCAATGACATCTGGATTCATCCCAAGGGTGGTATCTACTTTACCGACCCGTTTTACAAGCGACCTTACTGGGATCGCGGGCCCAGCGAACAGGACGGCCAGTGCGTTTACTACATGTCGACCGACCGTAAACTCACCCGCGCGGCCGAAGGGTTGCGGCAGCCAAACGGCATCATCGGCGCGCCCGACGGAAAATTGCTCTACGTGGCGGATATTCGCGAGGGGAAGACCTACTCATACAAGATCGGGTCGGATGGGTCACTGACCGGCAAAAAGCTGTTTTGCGAAATGGGCTCGGACGGAATGACAATCGACCGGGAAGGCAACGTCTATTTGACGGGCCGTGGCGTTACCGTTTTTGATCCATCAGGCAAGAGAATTCAAAACATCCCGATCGATGCCGACTGGACCGCCAACATCTGCTTCGGTGGCAAAGATCGCCAGACGTTATTCATCACCGCCAAGCACGGGCTTTTCGCCGTCGCAACGCGGGTGCAGGGAGCGGGGAGCCAGTAGGAGACAAGTCGCTCAATTCTTCTTGCGCCTCCGGCGCTCGTAACGGACGAGGCAGCCGACGGCGGCGGTCTCCGTTACTTCGGGCGTCTTGCCGTCGAGCAATGCTTCAACGGCCGTTTCCAGATGGAGTTTGGCCACCTTAGCAACGTTAGGGTTGTCGTCCATTGCGCCCATGTAGGCGATTTTTCGTTGCTTATTCAAAACGAAAAACTCGGGCGTGTAAGTGGCGCCGTAATCATGGGCGATTTTCTGGGTTTCGTCATAGAGGTAGGCAAAGTTGAACTTCTGCATCTTTGCCCGCTTTTTCATGGCGGGCAAAGAATCTTGTTCGACTTTGTTGACGTTGACGGCCACCAGTGTCACTTTACCGCCCGCGTATTTTTTGGCGAACGCGATCAGCCGCGATTCGTAGTCCACGGCGTACGGGCAACTATTGCAGGTGAAGACCAGTACGACGACATCTTTATTCTTTAAGGCTGCCAGCGAATGTTTCTTACCGTCCACGCCGGACAGCGCTGTCCACGCCGGGGCGTCGTCGCCGATGTCGAGGACCGGATTGTATTTGCCGGCTCGGGCAGAAGCGGCAAGCAGGGAAACTGCTAATAATGCGAAGATGCTTCGTGTCATGATGGGGCCGTACGATATAGAGTGGCTATGTTTTAACCGAGACATAGCGGGTTTTAACCGAGACATAGCGGGGAGCTGATGAATAGCGATTTGGAAAATGTGCCTCCAGGGGGTCACGATTAAACGATTCTACTTCAACACGCTTATAAAATCAGCGGTCGCCGAGTTAGGCTGAAAAGTCCGTGTATCGTTGTTGGATTTGGATTCGAAATAAAGTTTCGTGTTGTTCGTTACACCGCCGAGACCAAATTTTATCGCACTGCAAGTGGATTGGTCGAAATCGACCGGCTGGCAAAGATGCACACGAACGCTCGGCCAGCTTTCCACCTGGTATCAATAACTCCTGGTGTAAACAACAGAATTACGGCGCTGGCTGGCATTGACACGACACGGGGTAGTCGGCTGTTCGCGAAATATTCACCCCCGGACGACGCTCTTCGACAGGCGATCACCGCCTCCATTTGGAAAATTTGAATCATCTTGGCTAGACTGTTCCTTGCCGAGGCATCGGTTGATTGTCAGGGCGAGGATTCGGACCGGCCGCAGCCCGCAGCCCAGCACGTGTTTCGCGATCGCAAACATATGTGCGAAGACGACAGCAATTTCCAACAAAGAACCCCAAAGCAACGCACCCATGAGCGAAAACAACTCAGCCTTTTCCTTTCGACTTTCGATGCTCGCCATGATTGTGGCGGCGGCGCCGCCGCTGGCCGCAGCGGCCGCGCCGCCGAACATTGTCCTGATTATTTCCGACGATCAGGCCTGGACCGATTTCGGTTTCATGGGCCATGCGGAGATCAAAACCCCGAATCTTGACAGGCTGGCCAGCGAAAGTATCGTCTTTCGACGTGGCTACGTGCCGACGGCGCTTTGTCGGCCTTCGTTGATGACGTTGGCCACGGGACATTACGCCCACCGGCACGGCGTGACGGGGAACGATCCTTCTCCGAAATACGCCAAGCTGAATTCGGACCTCTATCGCCAGCGCCGAGCGAAATTGATCTCGTACATCGATCGCTTCCCAACCTTACCTGAGTTGCTCGGCCGGCACGGATACCTTAGCCATCAAAGCGGCAAATGGTGGGAAGGCAATTTCAACCGCGGCGGCTTCACGCATGGGATGACCCGTGGCTTTCCGCAACCGGGCGGCCGTCACGGCGACGACGGGCTGAAGATCGGTCGCACCGGGATGAAGCCGGTCGAGGAATTTATCGATATGTCCGTCGAGAACAACAAACCATTTTTTCTTTGGTATGCACCGTTTTTACCTCACTCGCCGCATAACCCGCCAGCGCGATTGCTCGACAAATACAAACGGGATGGCCGGACGTTACCGATTGCCCGCTACTACGCCATGTGCGCGTGGTTTGACGAAACGTGCGGACAGTTAATCGGCCATCTGGAGAAGAAAGGCGTCCGCGACGACACACTCATCGTTTATGTAACGGACAACGGCTGGATTCAAAATCCCAACCGCAATGGTTACGCCCCGCGTTCGTAGCAGACACCTTACGAAGGCGGTGTCCGTACGCCGATTATGTTTTCTTGGCCGAAACGCCTGAAGCCGGGCGAACGCAAAGAACTGGTCAGCAGTATCGACCTCGTGCCCACGATGCTGGCGGCCGCCGGTGCGGGAACTCCCGAAAAATTTCCGGGCTTGAATTTGCTCGCCAATTTGCAGACCGGTGCGGCGATCGAACGTGACGCAATCTTCGGAGAGAGTTTCGCGCATGACATTGCAGACATCGAAAATCCCGAAGCGTCGCTGCTGTTTCGCTGGTGTATCGCCGGCCGGTGGAAGTTGCTACTCACTTACGACGGCGAAGTGAATCGCTATAAAAGCACGCACCCGCGGACGGAGAGACGACCGCAGTTGTTTGACCTGACCGAGGACCCTCAGGAGAAGAAAAACCGGGCGGCCGAACACCCCGAGATCGTTGCACAACTGGCAGAGAAGATAGGCGATTGGTATCCGGTGACCGAGCGGGAAGTCTTGACTCGGTTTAAATGAAAGAATGAAAGATAGGGAATTTGCCCCGGGAGGCGAGGAACCGGCCTTGGCCGCGGTTCTGGCAAGAAGAACCCTTTCATATTTCGCCAGGAATTTCACTAAATCACCATAGTTAACAAGGTTATGGCGGTCTGCGGCCGCCATTCTACTTGACCTTTTCACCTCTCTGCGACTAGCCTATGCCTAGTCTCTGATGGGTTTCCTACCGCCGACGTCCCCCTGGTCAACTCCCTCCACAGGGCGCCGCCAATGATTGTGCCGCGAAATCCGGTTCGGCTCGGTCGTCTTTGCACGAACATGGTTTTTTGCGTGCTCTTGTCGTTGGTCTCCGTCGCGGTATCGCAGGAGCCGTTGCACGGTCGGATCGACCAGTTAATCGCGCAATTGCACAGCGGTCCGGAAGTGCCGACGGCGACAGATGCCGAATTTATTAGGCGTGTTTCCTTGGATCTGGTCGGGATGATTCCGACAGCCGAGGAGGCCCGAAAATTCATCGACGACCAATCGCCGAACAAGCGGTCGAAACTGGTCGATCAGTTATTGGCCAGTCCAGCCTATGTGCGACACATGGTCAACGTGTTCGACGTGATGCTGATGGAGCGGCGGGCCGACAAGTATCTCAAAGGTGGCGAATGGCAAAAGTATCTGTTGGCCTCATTCGAGCAAAATAAACCTTACGATCAGCTTGCCCGCGAAATTCTTGGTGCGGACGGTGTCGATGAGAAGCTGCGGGGCCCGGCCAAGTTCTACCTGGAACGCGAAGTCGAACCAAACTTGCTGACGCGAGAGATCGGGCGGATGTTCTTCGGCATGGACCTGCAGTGCGCTCAATGTCACGATCATCCGATTGTTGACGACTACTTGCAGTCTGACTATTACGGGGTCTACGCATTCATCAGCCGCAGTTATAAGTTCCAGCCCGATGCTAAGAAACCGGCCGTCGTAGCCGAAAAGGCGGAAGGAGATGCAAAGTACAAATCGGTCTTTACCGCGGAAGAAGGAACGACACCTCCAAGGCTGCCCGGGGAGGTCGAGGTCGAAGATCCCACGTTCGCCAAAGGCGATGAGTACACGGTCAAACCGGATCCGAAAAAGAAAAATATTCGCCCGATCCCCAAATATAGCCGCCGCGCTCAGTTGGCCGCCTTGGCCACTGACGGCAGCAACCACGCATTCAATCGTAATATCGTCAACCGGCTGTGGGCCCACGTGATGGGCCGCGGTCTGGTCTCTCCGGTCGACATGCACCACTTCGACAATCCGCCGGCGCATCCGGAATTGCTAGATTTGCTCGCCACCGAATTTGTCGCAATGAAATTCGATGTTAAAGCGTTCGTGCGCGAGTTAACGTTGTCGCGAACTTACCAGCGGGGCATTCAGCTTCCGGCCGACCTTAACCCGCACATAGCCGCCGCTCGTGAAAATTCGCCGTCGCTGGCCGCTGCGCTGGTTCAGCATGAGCAGTCGATCGAACAGTTGAAGCAAACGGTCACCGCCGCTAGAGCACATTTACTGGACGCCAAAAAAGCCGCCGCTCCGATTGAGGAAGAGTGGAAAAAGGTTGACGATGCGTTGGCGATTGCGAATAAGGCCGCCAACGATGCGGCAAAAGCTCTGGAAGACGCTCAACAGCAGTTGAGCGAAAAGCGACCGGTCGCCAAGTTGCTTGAAGAAGCCGCCGCCAAAGCGAAACTCGCCGCTGACAAGTTGCCAGAAGACAAAGACGTCGCCGCGGTTTTAAAGACACTTCGCACCAAGCAGCAGCAGGTTTTCGGCCAGGTCGAACAACTGGCAAAGAGGGTCACTGAGCGTACCCCGGTAGTTCAAGCGGCCTCGCAAAAGCAAACCGAGGCCCAAGCCACGGCAGATGCCGTCGCGGCCAAACGCAAAGAACCGAAGCAGAAGGTAGATACCGCCCGCAGTCAGTTATTGGCCTCGCAGACCGATACAGAGCGATTGAAGACGGTCACCTCGCAAGTCAAAAAACAAGTTGCGAAGACCGCAGCCACCGTTGCGGTTGCCGAGTCGCTAGCCAAACTGTCGAAATGCCAGTCGTTAGTCGATCAGTTGCAACCGCAATTAGCGTCGGCACAACAGACGCTCGAGCAGGTGGCGCAACAAAACGCCGAAGAATTGGTTCGAGTTGCCGCGAGAGAGAAAGCGGCGGAGATTGCCGTTCAACTTGAAGACGCGACCAAGAACCTATCCGAGGCCAGAGAATATGTAGCCGTGACACGTGATTTGGTGGCAGAGTCGTGGTCGAGCGATTTTTGTATCGCGCCGGTGCAGCCGCTGTCGCCGGAGCAGATTGCCTGGAGCGTGATTCAAGCCACCGGCCAATGGGATCGACAACGAATTGCATCAAAGGCCGAACTTGACAAAAAGTCGCCGCCGAAACCTGAAGAGCAAACCGACGCCGCCAAAGTCGCCGCGCGGAAATTACAGATTGAAATGGCCGCGTACGGAAAACTGAAACCGATCGTCGACAAGTTTATCGGACTCTACGGCGGGGGTTCTGGCCAGCCGCAGAACGAATTTTTTGCCACGGTCGATCAAGCACTGTTCTTTGCCAACGGTGGCGAAGTCCGCGGTTGGCTGGCAGCCTCCGGCGGCAACCTGACAGATCGGCTCGTTAAAATGGACGATCCCAAGGCGATTGCCGAAGAACTATACTTAAGCGTGTTGACCCGCCGGCCGACTGACGAGGAGGCGGCCGACGTACAACAGTACCTGTCGTCGCGTCCCGAAGAAAAAAGTGCGGTTGTGCAGGAGATGGCTTGGGCGTTGCTGACGTCTGCGGAATTTCGTTTCCATCATTAGTAGAGTAAGGATCACGCCATGAAATGCGACTATGCATGTAACACACCGGAACACAAATTGGCTCGCCGCGAGTTTCTTGGCGGTGTCGCTGGTGGCCTCGGCATGTTTGCCGGCGGCTTGGCGGGCATGGCGAATCCGGCGGCGACACAGCAGTTGGCGAAAGATCAAAAGCGGGTGTTGGTCGTTTTTATGTCTGGCGGTTTGAGCCAGCTTGAAAGTTGGGATCCGAAGCCAAAGACCGATACGGGCGGCCCCTTCCGGGCAATCCCGACGGCGGTGCCGGGCACGCACATTTGCGAATTATTGCCGCAGACCGCGTTGCACATGGACAAGCTCGCGCTGATCCGCAGCATTAACACAAATAACGGCGATCACGGTAAAGGGCGTTACCAGATGGTACACGGTCGCAACCAGCGGCTCGGTGACGATCTGCCGCATTTGGGTGCGGTCTGTGCCAGAGCGCTTGAATCGCGGGACAATCCGCTGCCCGGTCACATTAAAATTCCCGGTGGCGGTCGCGGCAGTGATGCTGCTTATTTAGGACCACGTTACGCGAGCATTGGCGCGAATGGAAAACCGCCAGAAAATTCTGCGCGGCCCGATGCGATTAAAGAGGAAGCGGATCAACAGCGCAATTCGTTTCGCCGCAAAGTCAACGACCGGTTTGCTGATCGGCGGCGCACGGCCGAAACGGAACTTTATACCACCAGCTACGAACAGGCCCTGGATTTGATGCGGAAACGAGAAGTGTTTGATGTCTCCAAGGAGCCGGAAAAAGATCAAGAACGATACGGCAAGCACGATTTTGGCCAGCACTGCCTGCTGGCGAGAAGGCTGCTGGAAAACGGAATCAACTATGTGCAGGTGAGCCATTCGAACTACGATACGCACAACGAGAATTTCAATTTTCATCTCGAACAACTGGGTGAATTTGATCGCTCCTTCGCGGCGCTGATCGGTGATTTGCACGACCGCGGTTTGCTGGATAGCACATTGGTCGTCGTCATGTCGGAGTTCGGCCGCACACCGAAGATCAATCCGCGGTACGGTCGCGATCATTGGGGCACGGCGTGGTCGATTTGCATGGGCGGTGCACGAGTGCAGAGAGGCGCGGTGATCGGCAAGACGAACGACAATGGTACAAAAGTGACCGACCGCCAAGTCGATCACGGGCATCTGTTCCACACGTACCTGTCCGCGGTCGGCCTCGATCCGACCGATCACTTCGATATCGGCGGTCGTCCGTGTCCGTTGGCCGATCCGGCCAAGTCAGCGATTGAGGAACTGCTGATATGAGCGATGATGCGGAAAAACCCGCCGAGGAGAAGCCCGGCGATCCGGCGGCGGCGCCCCCGCTTCCGGCCGGTTTCGACCCGAAGAAGACACATGTCGTTCATCAGTGGAAATACACCAGCCCGCTGATCAATTGCCGGTTCGAGCCCAAAGGCCGCTATGTCTTTTCTTGCGCCGAGGACAACGCGGTCCAGCGGTGGGAATTCCCGTCCGGCAAGCTGACCAAGTTGGAAGGTCACGAAAGCTGGCCCCGCGACATTGCATTCCTTCCAGACGGCGAGACGGTCATAACGGTCGGTTCGGACGAGCGGATGCTCTTCTGGTCCACGGCGGAGGAAGATCCCAAGCCGATCCGCACGATCAAAGCACATCAAGGTTGGGTCCGCTGTCTCAACGTCAGTCCGAACGGTGCGCTGATTGCGACCGGCGGCAATGACAATCTTGTCAAATTGTGGAACGCAGACGACGGCGCGCTAGTCCGAGAATTGGCTGGTCACGAAAGCAATGTTTATAGCGTGATGTTCCATCCCGGCGGCCAGCTTTTGCTATCGGGTGATTTGAGCGGCCAGGTCCGCGAGTGGGATGTCGGCACGGGCCAGCAGGTCCATCAATTCGACGGAAAGGACCTACATACTTATAACGGTGGCCAGCAAGTCCACTATGGCGGCGTTCGTGGCCTCGCACTGAGTCCGGATGAAAAGACACTTGCCTGCTGCGGTCTGTACAAAGCGACCAATCCGCTCGGCGCGGTCAACGAACCGCTAGTTGTCGCCTTTGAATACGCGACACAAAAAAAGACGCGATCGCACATCACCGACGGCGTCAAAGGTATTGCCTGGCGCGTGATCTATCTGGCCGACGGTACACTCGTAACGGCATCGGGCGGCGCAGGCGGCGGTTTTCTTTTATTCTGGAAGACGGACCAGGACAAGAGTTATCACAAGTTTAAAATGCCTGATACGGCCCGTGGCCTCGACCAGCATTCGGATCAGCTCCACCTGGCGACCGTGCATTTCGACCGCCATCTTCGCATCAGCCGGATGACAGCCAAGGTGTAAACGGCCGGCGAATCGCTTATCATGTCTCGGCGAAGCCGACCACCTGCACCGGAGGAATCGATATGCCATGGTTTCATTTGATCATTTCCGTCGCTCTTTCCGTCACGGTGACGTTGCCAATCGTCGCGGAGGAGCCGAAGAAATTGCCGATCGACGAAAAGACTTTTGCTCTGTTGAAAATCTTTCGTGACGAGTTCATTGCCGTGACGCCGGGCAAAGGCGACTTTCCAGCCAAATTTACGATGGGCCGCGGTCGTGGCGGAGCGGATGCGGAACGGCCCGCACATGAAGTTGCATTTGGCTACAACTTTTGGATCGCAAAATATGAAGTGCCGCAGAATTTGTGGACGGCCGTGATGGCCGCGAATCCCAGCCGCTGGAAGGGATCCCGAAATTCGGTCGAGATGTTTTCGTTCGACGACGCTGTGAAGTTTTGCGAAAAGATAACCGTGCTACTGCGGGCCGCGAAGCTCATCGAGGAAAATCAGTTCGTGCGGCTTCCATCCGAGGCCGAATGGGAGTACTGCGCTCGGGCTGGGACGACGACGGTTTATTCATTCGGAGACGATGTGGAAAAACTTGACGCTTACGGTTGGCACACGGGCAACGCGGCGGGTAACGATCCGCCGGTTGGTGCGAAGAAGCCGAACGATTGGAAGTTGTACGACGTTCATGGTTATCTTTGGGAACTCTGTGCCGACACGTGGCATCCCGATTACCGGGGTGCGCCGACTGATGGTTCGGTCTGGACAAACGGTGGTGACAAAAAAAGACGGGTGCTCCGCGGCGGAAGCTGGAAAGACAAAGCCCTTGCGCTGACCAGCAGCTATCGAAAGGGAGTTTTAGCGACGGCGAAAGATGATGCGATCGGGTTTCGGTGCGTTTTGGCGAACCGTGGCAATTGAGATGGGTGTTAACCGGAGCCGAAGGTAGCGAATAGTGAGCTATACCAATCTGTTCACAAGCCGGAGTATCGCAAGTGCTACTTAGTCTCATGTTGCCGATCATTCTTTCGGCGGTCGCCTTGTTTTTTGCAAGTTATCTGTCGTGGATGGTGTTGCAACTTCACAAGCGGGACTGGATCAAGTTCGAAAAGGAAGAAGAATTTATCGACGCTGTGCGCGGAGTCAGTATGACTCGGGGAAGCTACGCGTT
>JAYGDO010000360.1:0-19791 GCA_046582885.1 Pirellulales bacterium
GAGACACCGCCGCCAAGAGATATCCGTTGGATTCTTTGATGAATGCCGGCATGTCGAACACGGTAAACGTCCCGTCGCCGTTATCTTTGGCGCGGACCGTGGCCAGCAGTTGGTCTTTGTCGGTTGTCGGCAGGCAGAGGCAAACTCCCGGCATGCCCTCCAGTCCGCCGCCGGGCAGGAACACCGCGGCGACAATCGGTTTGGTCTGGTCCAGTCCGGGCAGGTTGGGATCGAAACCAAGTTGTTGGATCATGCCGTCGATCGCCTCCGGCGGCAGCGGCGGCAGCGGCAGCAGCGGCAGCCCGAACGTCTGGCTGGTGGCGGAGATCTGTTTGCGGAGGTCATCGACACTGCTGATGCTGACTGCGGCGATTGGTTTGCCGACGTTTACAGCCGAATCGGGAACTTCGTCCTGGGCGAGGGCCAACGACGGTACGGCGACGACCAACATCGCCGCCAGTAAAAGTTTCTTAAGCATTGAATTTGACTCCTGTGTGTGCTGAAACCGGTTCGAAGGACATGGAGCGGCTATTTTAGTTAAAAAGTCCCGCGTTCGCATGCTAAAAAGCGGTGATTGGACGGAATTCATGCCGTTCCTGATTTTGGTTAGGTTGCTTCCGCACGAGTGAATTTTGCCCCGCGTCCACTTGATGCGGAAGCCGACAAAGGTAGTTCGACGGTGGCCGCCAGATATTGAATCTCTTTTCCGCCCATTCTCGATCGCCGCAGTCCGTTACGGCCATTGGTGTACCGATAGCGGACAGTATCCAACATTGAATACGCAAATCGGGCCCGCCGGTTACGCGATTGCAGCCGGGCAATGATGAAACAGAGAAAAAAGAGCGGGGTGGGGCGGGGCGAGAATTGTTTGGCGGATCGGGCGAATTATCGCTCGCGGTAGGTGATGCGGCCTTTGGTCAGGTCATAAGGCGAAAGTTCAACGCGGACTTTGTCGCCGGGCACGATACGAATAAAGTGCTTGCGCATCTTCCCTGCGACGTGGGCGATCACTTTGTGGCCGCCTTCGATTTCGACACGGAACCGGGTGTTGGCCAGGGCCTGGGTGACGACGCCTTCGACTTCAAGAGCTTCTTCTTTTTGCTTTGCCATGAACACCTCTAAATCGGGATTGTGGGGCAGGTCGATCTCTGCCGGGCGGAATGCTCCGACACGCACATCATACCTGTTGAAATCGACAGATCCAAGCCGATTTGTGCCGGCAAACCGGTATCCGCGCCGTCAGGCGGTGGCGGACAGCGCGTTCTGCAGTGCGGAAACGATGTGCTCTTGCGATTCGATACCGACCGAAAGTCGGATGGTGCCGCCGCGAATTTCGATTGCTTCGCGGTCGGATTCGGTCATCAACCGGTGACTGGTGGATGCCGGGTGCGTCTGCGTGGTGCTGAGCTCGCCCAACGAGGGACAAAATGGAATCGAGTCCGCCGCCGCATGTATAAAGCGATCGGCCGCTTCCGTGCCGCCCGGCAGGGTGAACGTCACGATGTTGCCGAACACCTCGCCGAATTGTCGCGCTGCGACGGCGTGATCGACGTGGCCGGAGAGGCCGGGATAGTACACGGCCTCGATGTCGTCGCGGGCGGCGAGTCCTTCGGCCACGGCGCGGGCGTTCGCCGCCGCCCGCTCCACCCGCACCGCCAGCGTGCTGAGTCCGCGGGCGGCCAGCCAGCAATCAATCGGGCTGGGAAAAAGCCCCCACACGGAATGCGCCGCTTTGATCCGCTCGGCGTTGTCTTGGCCAAAACAGAGCAGACCGAGCATGACGTCACTGTGGCCGTTCATGATTTTGGTCACGCTTTCCATCACCAAATCCGCACCGAACTCGGCTGGCCGGCAAACGGCCGGTGATGCAAACGTGTTGTCGATCAACAGTTTGGCGTTTCCCGCATGCGCCAATTCGGCCAACGACGAAATGTCCGCCACTCGCAGCATCGGATTGGCGATGGTCTCGGCCAGTACGAGTTTCGTATCCGGCTGTATGGCCGCTTCGACCGCCGCCAGGTCGCAAATTTCCACGGCGGTCGCCCGGATGCCGAATCGCGGCGCTTCGCCGGTCCACAGCGCCAAGCTCTTGCCGTACAGCTGGCTGCTGACCACCACATGATCGCCCTGTTCCAGTAGCGACACCAGCGCCAGCGACAGAGCCGACATTCCCGACCCGGTCACCAGCGCGCGGTCGGTCCCGTGCAACTCCGCGCAGCGGTCGGCCAGCAAGTTTGCGTTGGGATGCCCGTCGCGGCTGTAGACAAATCCATCGACCGTGCCTGCCAACAGGCCAAAAGCCTGCTCGGTCGAATCACATTGGTACACGGTCGCCGGATAAATCGGCGTAGCCAGCGGCCGCGTGACGGTGTCCAGCGGGGCGTCGGGTCGTGGACAAATATCGTCGATGCGGCGGGACATCGGCAGTCTCCGGAGTACGATTCGTTAAATCCGATTGCAGTATAAACTTGCCGTGCGAACTCGCCCAGCAAGCGAACCTAAAAAAAATTGACAAAGCCGTCGTAAAGCGCTCTAATGACGGGCTGTGGAAAGGCGTCGATTTGTTCCGCTGGTCGTGATCGTGAGGAGTCCCAGGCGGTTGAGTTCCCATCGACTAAGACGATCTGTGATTGATGGCGGTGCGTCTTTTGTCGCACCGACAAACGAACCGCGGATCGCGTTGCCTGCGCTGGAAAATGGAGTCGATGCGGCCGCGATCGATTGGCGGAGCGGCGCGCGTTGCGGAGCCGTGTCGCTCATGTTCAATGTGACGCTGCTAGTGATCTTGGCGCTCGTGACGTTCGATCACGAATCGGCCAAGCCGCGGTTGGTATTGCAACTGCGGCTGTTGAAAGAGGCCGAACCGGCTGTCTTGGTCGAGCCGCCGTTGGTCGCGGTGGTGGCGGTGCAGCCGGTTGAACCTCTGACAGAGACGCCGATTATTGCAAAGGACGATTTGCGGGCAGTGCGGCAATACGCGAAAGTTGCCCTGCCCAAAAAGTTGGCCGCAATCCTGGACGGCATACCCAAGCTGCTTTCCAGGCCCACCCCGACGCCGAAGCTGGCCGGCGCGTCGAGAACGAAGGCAGCGGGTGACGCCGGCGGCCGGGACGATGACTGGACGGGCTGGAGCAGTTTCGAGATCGCTGAAGGCCGGGGCAGCGACGGGATACGGCAAACGATGTTCTTCGGCATTCCCGCATTTGCTCAACGGATCGTTTATGTCGTAGATGCGTCCGGTAGCATGCGGGGCGAGCGGTTTGCGCAGGCGCGTGCGGAGTTGCTCGGTTCCGTCGGGCAACTGGGGTCGCTGCAGTCGATCGCCGTCTTTTTCTTTAATGACCACCGCAACACGCGGGTCTATCCGCGGCCGGGAAAAATGGCGGTGGCCAGCGAACAGAAAAAAACAGAAGTGCAATTGTGGGCGGAAGTCATCAGGCCGCGGGGTTACACGCATCCGACGCGGTTCCTGCGCCAGGCGCTCAAATTACGGCCGGATGTCATCTTCTTTTTGTCGGACGGGGAGATTCCGGAGAACACGGTTTGCGTCGCGAAGGAGGACAACGAGTCCGGCGAGACAATCATCCACACGATCTGTTTTCAGAATGTCGAGGGCCACGACTTGCTGCGGCGGATGGCGGAGGAAAACGGCGGCGATTTCCGGTTTGTCGAATAGGAGTTGTCGAACCGCGACGCTCGGCCGGGGGGAGGGCGGTCGTCGATCATCATCCGGGCTTGAAACGGGTTCTTCCCGTGGGCGGCGGTCAAATCGGCAGGTTGCCACCGTCATCAAACAGCATCGGCTGCGGCTCGTCGAGAATCTCCAAATCGTTGTGCCCGCGGGCGTCATCCAGATATGCCGCCGAACAGGCCAGAGTCTCAAGTTTGCTCGTGTTCTTAATCCACAACAGCCGGGCATCCTGCGGTTCGGTCATCCCGATGGTCCGCAGCGCGGACTCGATCGTTTCACGGTCCGTTGGATAACTCACGGGCAACATTCCGGCCGTTGGATGAAGCGATGTCAGCGCATTGATCCACGTCATTTCCATATCGGCCTGTTCCACAACACGCGTGTGACAGAATTCCGACATGCCAATGCCGCAGGCGTTGCCCCCCTTTACGCTGCGTACGACGATGCGCAGAATCTTCGGCGATTCGTTGTCCGCCGCGCAATGATCGTAGCGTTTGCGGCCGACGATGTTGGTATCCATGCCGGTACCGCTGATGTGCTTGCCGATCTCGTCGACCAGCAGCACGTCGGCCTGCTCGAATGGCAACTTTGCCATCCACGACGATGCTAGTTTAAGCAGTTCGGGGTCGCGGGTGAGAAACTCTTCCGGCGGTACGGCCGTGATCTGCGCGGTACGGCAGTAACCGTTTTCAAGAATTGCGAGTCCGCCGACAATGTTGCCGCGCTGGAGCACGGAGGGAATCACGCTCTCGGCGACTTCGTCGAAACCGATCGCCACAAATGCGCGATGGTAAGTCTTCGCACCCTCGTGCTTGCCCAGGCCGAGCAGCAACATCTTCAGCAATCCGCTTTGGTATTTGCCGCGGAAACCCGTATGCGGTTTGACCCGGCCGCAAACCAGTACGTGATCGGCTTCCGAGGCATGGCGATCGAAGTGGATGGGAAAGCCTTGCGGCGCATCGGTCAACACGACGGTGTCCATGCTCGCGCGGATCGGGCAGCCGACGGTCTCCTCCGTAACTCCCAGCGAGGCGAGGACGCCGCGTTGACCTTCGGCCGTGCCGCCGCCGTGACTTCCCATCGTGGGTATCAAAAAGGGCTCGGCGCCGAGACCGCGCAAAAAGTCGATGGCCGACTTCAAAATGACCGGAATATTTGAGATTCCGCGGCTTCCGGCCGTGACGGCCACACTCGCGCCGGGTTTGATTTTCTGCTCCAACGATAATTTGGCTAACTGATCCGCGATTTCACCGGGGATGTCCTCGACGGTTGGCCCCGCGAAATTTTGGCGGACACGGAAAATCTGTGGTAGCTGCGTCATCTGCACGTCCAGTTTCGATACGATTCGGTCCGGAGTAAGATTTAACCATACGATCTTAACGGTGGGTATCGCCGCCGTCGAGCATTGAAAAGGGTTGTGACAAACTTCGCGCAGACAATCGCATCGCATCAGTCTGAAGCTAATTGTGATGAAACTCGTCATACTAGGCAGCACCGGATACCACCCCAACGAACGCCGGGAAACGTTGTGCCTATTCCTGCCCGATGCGGGCATCATGCTTGACGCCGGAACCGGCGCGTTCCGCCTGCCGCAGTATTTAGCGGGAGATGAACTTGACATTTTTCTGACGCACGCGCATTTGGATCACATTTCGGGACTTACGTATTTATTGGGTCTGCTGCACGACCGCCAGTTGAGCCATTTTGTCGTGCACGGCGAAGCCGAAAAACTTGCAGCAATCGAGCAACACCTGTTTGCCGGATTGGTGTTTCCGGTAAAGCCGACGTTCGAATTCCGATCGCTTGCCGATGTGGTTTCACTGCGCGGCGGCGGGCGTTTGACCCATTTCCTGCTAGATCACCCTGGCGGCGCCGTCGGCTACCGTCTCGATTGGCCTGATCGAAGCATGGCCTACGTGACGGATACGACAGCCGCAACGGATGCGGATTACATCGAAAAGATTCGCGATGTGAATCTTTTGGTTCACGAATGCTATTTTCCGGACTCGAAGGCCGAGATGGCGAAGCTTATGGGCCACAGTTGCCTGACGCCGGTGTTAGAAGTCGCCCGCGCTGCGAACGTCGGGCAACTCGTGCTCGTACACATGGATCCGAAAGATGACGGCCCCGATCCTGTGGGCTTGTCCGGGAGGCGGGACATTTTTCCGGCCGCAGTCTTAGGTGAGGACAAGATGGAATTGGAGTTTTAGCCCGGCGCGACGCGACCAGGATCTACCGCGGGTGCGGCAATCTGCGCCCGGAGCCGAAGTGGAAAGGTCGGGCGGCTTCGGTTCCAGCTGAAAAACACAAAGTTGTATGCATTCTAAGTCCGGTGAAAGGAGACCATCATGAAGTCGCATCTGAATAACCCCGGCATGCGACCTGTGGGGTTCACGGTCATCGCGGCGCGGTTGGTGATGGCATCGATATTCGCCGCCTGTGGAGCGGCGGTGGACGCCGCGGATACGGCAGATACCTCGACCGGCTCCAGGCCGAACATCCTCTACATCTTCACCGACGATCAGAGCATCCGAAGTGTCGGCTGCTACCCCGAGGCGCACGATTGGGTGCGGACGCCAAACCTGGACCGGCTCGCCAGCGAAGGAGTGCGGTTTACGACGTGCTACACCGGTGCCTGGTGCCAGCCGTCGCGGGCGACCGCGCTGACCGGCAGATTGCAGCACGGCATCCAGGCGCTGAGCAAAAAGCCACCGCCGGGCAGAATCGCGGATTCGTATTGGCCCACCGAGTTTCGCAAGGCCGGCTATCACACCGGCATGATCGGCAAGTGGCACACCGGCAAAGACAAAGGCCACGGCCGCGCCTGGGATTATTCCGCCATCTGGGACCACACCAATGGCCCGGTTTATGGTGGCTACTACGTCAATCAGAGCATCGACTTCAACGGGCAGCGGAAAAAAGTCGACGGTTATTCGACCGACAACTACACCGATTGGGCAGTGGACTACGTTAAAGAGCGGGCCGCAAAGCCGGACCAGCCCTGGTACCTCTGGCTCTGCTACGACGGCGTGCACCATCCGTTCATGCCTGCCGAGCGGCACGAGGACGAGTACCCGCAGACGCCGCTGGTTCCCGTTCCCGCCGACATCTATCCGCCGCGTCCGGACAAGCCCCGTTACATGCGGAACTTTACTGTTTGGAAAAAGCTAGAGGACGGGCAAGCGAAATGCATCCGGCGGACGCCCGCCCACTTCGGCCGCACACTGACGGAGCTCGTCCGGCAGTACAACCGTACGGTGCGAGCGATTGACGAGGGCGTGGGGCGGGTCCTCGCGGCACTCGAGCAAACTGGGCAACTCGAAAACACCCTCGTGATCTTTACCTCGGACCAAGGATACGCCTGGGGACAACACGGCTTCGCCTGGAAATACGCACCCTACGACGACAATCTCCGCGCGCCGCTCCTGGTTCGATATCCGAAGCGATTTCCCAGGGGCGCCGTCTGCGAAGAGCCGGTGGCCGGTCACGATCTGATCCCCACGTTCTTCGCGCTGGCCGACATCGAATTGCCATGGCGCATGCACGGCCGCGACATCTTGCCGCTGCTGGAGAATCCGAAGTCCAGGCTGGAAACGCCGGTGATGCTCGAAAACCTGAGGGATTACTACGGCCGCGACACGGATGCCGGAACTGGCCCCGGCATCGACGGCGTTCCCTGGTGGATCTTCCTGCGGAAGGGCAAATACAAATACATCCGCACCCTGGTGAAGGACGAAGTCGAAGAACTCTACGATCTCGACGCCGATCCTGGGGAGCTGCAAAACCTCGCGGTCCGCAGAGAGAATCACAAGCTGCTCGCCCAGTTTCGCAAAATGCTGCTCGCCGAACTCCGTCGCACCGACGCCGGTCTGATTGACAATCTGCCGCCGGTCAAGGTGGTCACGAACCAGGAAAAATGATGATACCAACCGTGTGAAAACGGAGTGCGTTCTTAGTCACTTGCGGGATGGCGTGGGCGGCCGGGCCCGGCCGCCGGCCGGCCAGCTTGCCGGACCCCGCCGAAAAAGTTCAATTGGCGTCCAGTCGTCCCGGAGTTTGTTGCCCCCGACGGTCTGCAGGCAACACTGGTAGTCACGCAAAAAAGGCTCGTTTTGGAAGTGTCGCTGGGCAGCAGCCCATTCCACAAAGCAATGTTAAGTACTTTTACAATAGCGAGTTGTGGATTCGCAGAACTTTCACGCGTCCGCCGGTTGACCTGTCCACGGGGCCCGCTAACAATTTACCTGACGAGGGAGTCGGTACGGCCAGTTTTGCGACCGCACTCCGCATCCTTCCCGCAATACGGTCGGCCGCGATTAGCGGTCGGTGCCCGCCTCGACAGTTCGGAAAACGGAACAGAATCTAATGCCATTCCGCGGCTCGGCCATGGCCCCTTGCCGGTGCGCGGGCGACTACGATCATGCAACGACGCAGCAAAGCGATTGAAAACGCGAAGTTATCGAGCAGCTTTGGAGCGCTGCGCAAATCGCTGTTGACGGAAACCTATGAAAATCGGCTCGACAAGCCGCTAGCCTTCTGGGTGCGTCCCAGCGATCGTGGATTGCCGTTGGCACTATTGAATCGCAGTCTGCGGAAGTTACTGGAAACACCTTTCGGCGAGTTATCCAATACGCAGGGCGTCGGACAAAAGAAGATGCGGACGCTGGTCCGGTTGATTCGACGTGCCTGCGATGATCCGGCGGATGAATTGCCGGAAGCGGTGGACGAAGCGACGGGCGATGACTGCGGATCGAATGGCAGTTTCGACGCGGATCGCGTCTCGGAATCGCAGTGGACGCATTGGCGGGCTCGAGTCCGGTACCACGATTTGGCATCGGAAAAGATTGGCCGCCTGGCGCCATCTCTGGAAGAGGTGCCGACGGTGATCTGGCACAAGTGCCTTGCCGAATACGCGGATTGCAGCTTGAACGAATTGCGGCAACTGAAAAACCACGGCGAGAAGCGGGTGCAGATCGTTCTGGAAGTATTTCACACGATCGATGAATTGCTGGCGGACGGCCCCCAGGCTTCAAGCCATTTGCGTTTACGGCTGGTGCCCAAATTTGTGGCCGCAATCGAAGGCTGGATTGAGCAATGCCGTTACGCGGCGGATGTGCCGGACGAGGCGGATGTACGCCGCCATCTTATAGCGCCGCTGTTGGAGCAGTTGCGCTGTGATTTAGGCTATAGGATTGCCGAACTTGCAAGCGGACGGTTGGGATTTCAGGGACCGGCCAAGACCGTCCAGCAACTAGCGCGGCAGTTGGCCGTTGCCCGCGCGCGGGTCTACCAATTGATCGAGCAGTGTGCGGAGATGATGGATGTGCGGTGGCCCGAAGGCCGCGCACTGTTGCAAGAATTGTACGAAGAATTAGCGACCCGAGAGGCAAATCCATCGCGGCGGGCCGCGCTCGCTCGGCTCCGCGGGACGACGGATTTTTTCTTTCCGCCCAAGGTGTCCGCCAGCAACGGCCACACGGATCGATTTTGACCGGGTTCTCGCCCGCCCTCTGAGCAAGCGTTCTGAGCAAGCGTTCTGAGCAAGCGTTCTGAGCAAGCGTTCTGAGCAAGCGTTCTGAGCAAGCGCTAACGGATGGGTTTTCCAGCCGGCGATGTGGCCAGACGCTCCGCCCCACGATTTTCGAATACGGTGAAGTCTCCCCAAACCGGCAGGTGGTCGGACACCTGCAAGATTTCTTCCGTTGTTGAATTGAAGACGCGAACCAGGTCCAGGACCCCGGAGCGGCCGAGGAATTCCGATGTGTGTCGTCCGTCGAAGATTAAATTGTCATACGCCTTTGTGCCGCGGGTGTTGGTCATGATGTCGGCCAGCGCCGTCGCGATCGTCGGCGAAATGTGGGCGACTTGATACAGCGTTTTTTCGCTGGTGTTGAAGTCGCCCAGCAAGATGACGTCATCCTCGCCATCCCCATCGTTGACGACGGCGCGGTAAACGTCGGCCAGCGCGTTCATTTCTTCGGGGACGTCGTCGGGGTCGGTATGAACATTGACCAACTTGAAGGTAAAGGCTTCGTTCGACGGCGGTCCGCGGGTGCGGAACATCGCCACAAGCGGCTCCCGGTGCATGCGATCGTGGGGGTCCGAGAGCGTATAGACCGATTTGCGGTCCACTTCGACGGTCTCGGAATTGAATATGAAAGCGTATTGTTCCTTGCTGACGGTGCGGCCCAGAGGGGGGCCTAAAACGAATTCGTATTTCGCGCCGTTCGCGTTGATCTGGCGGACAAAATTGGGAACGAGCGTTTGGTCCTTGGAACGGACCTCCTGAATGGCGACCACGTCAAACTGGCGGACAACATTAGCCAACATGCTCATGACCTGCGGCTTGCTGGCTTTGGATGTCCCGAATGCCTGGATGTTGAATGACGCGATGCGTACCGTATTTTTTTCGCGCGGTTCGCCCGCGCTGAGTTTACTGCCCGAGTCCGAATCGCGTGGGCGAAAAACGACGTTCTCAAGCCCTTCGATTTTGTACTTGCTGAAGAAGAACCCGCCGCCGGCAATGGCGACGATGAGTATGAACAGCGTGGTAATTCTGCGCATGGAAAGCCCCTCCGTGGGCTAAATGCAGCGATATTCTCTATTGGAGCCTCTCTAGAGTCATCGTCTCGGCCGCGAACGCGACTTGAGCGGGCCAGGCGGGAACTTCGGCCGCTGTCTTGAAAATGTGGATCGAAGTCTCGGCCAGATGCCGATTTTTCAAGGGCAACTCAGTCGTTTGCACTTCGCCTTGCTGGATGCGCCGCTAGCAGTGCTGGCGACGCGTTGCGAGTTAATACGGCTCCGCGTCGTGATTGCAGCCGTGCAGCAAACGCAAAGTTTTCGGCGCGGTTTGCACGACGAGGCGGTCGTCGACCGTGAGTTGCGTGGTGGCCGAAGGCCCGGCCCGTTACTCGCGGAACTTTTTCCGTTGCTGTAGATTATACGGTCGAGTTTGCGGGCCGAGACTATCTCTGTGCTGAAATGCACTTTGGCGATTTGTGTCACATCTTGAACCACATCGAGTCGCTAAGGAGGCGGCGAGGGGGCGAGCAATGGGCGCGGATGTTTCCCGGAGCCGGCTCAGAGTGTAAAAAGTTGTAGGTGAAAAATCGTTTGGTTTCGACCCAATGGAACACAATCCGGCGGAACGAATCCTATTTTGCGAAGGACCCCATCATGACGGACTCTAAACCGCTGTGCGGAAAATCTGCTTGGGTCACCGGTTCATCGCGCGGGCTGGGCCGTGTGATGGCGGACACGCTTTGTCGGCTCGGCGCGCGGGTCGCCATTCACGGCACACGGCTCGATAGTCCGCAGACCTTCGGCGAGGGCGAGTCGATGCAGCAAGTAGCCGATGAGATTGCTGCTGCGCACGATGGCGAAACCATAGCGATCTGGGGCGACATGACGCGGGAAGATGATGTGCACCGCAACGTGGACGAGATTCATGCGCGTTGGGAGCGAATCGATATCCTCGTCACCTGCGCTGGCGGCGATATAGGTGCCGGTGGAACTGCAGTGGGTCAGGGGGGAAGGCCGGAAAACGACGACTGCCTGAATATCAAGATTGACGACCTGAAAAGTGTGATGGACCGCAATCTGCTCAGCGCCATCCTCTGTTGTCGAGCCGTCGCGCCCGAGATGATTTCACGCAAGTCGGGCCGCATTATTACGATCGGCAGCATCGCCGGATGTTCGGGGCGCTCGAGCGGTTCAATTTACGCTGTCGCTAAAGCGGCCGTGCACGAATATACGCGTTGCCTGGCAGAACAACTTAAGCCGCACAACATCCCGGTCAACTGCGTTGCTCCGGGCGGGACTGTGACCGAGCGTTTTCTGCGAATCCATAAAATCGACGAGGAGCGGCTGGTTGAAGAAGGGACGCTCGACCGCTACGGCCGTCCGCATGAAGTCGCCAGCGTCATTGGATTTCTTTGCAGCGACGCCGCGCAGTTTATCAGCGGTCAAGTGATTCGTGTCGACGGCGGTAGCCAGACATTCCCGTGTTGAATGTGAGGGAGCCACTGCGTCGTCCGTCCGTGTCGTCCGTCCGTGTCGTCCGTCCGGCGAAAATGTCCTCGCTCAACAACCGGGTACCTGAATGTTTTGCCGCCGAGGGTAACGAGCCTGCCGTCCGCAGGCGGTGTGTACCGCGGGCGGCTGGTGGCGGCTTGACGACCGCTCGGTCATAATGTGCAGAAATGGTCTTCGCGCTTTTTCTGGCAGGAGGGCGATCGTGAACACCACCATGCGAGCGTACAGGGTGCCGCCGATTGGCGGATTCCTCTTTGCGGTGATATTTCATTCCGCAGTGATGGCGGACGAAGTGCAATTCAGCCGCGACATTCGGCCGATCCTGTCGGACGTTTGCTATCAGTGTCACGGGCCGGATAAGGAGAATCGAGAAGCGAAACTACGGCTAGACGACCGTGAGTCGGTTTTTGCGCCACGCGATGGGAAGCGTTTGGTCGTCGCCGGTGATCCTGCCAAGAGCGAACTTTATCGACGCATTATTTCGCAGGACGATGACGAACGCATGCCGCCGGCTGATTCGCGCCGTAAGCTAACGGCCGAGCAGGTCGATCTGGTTCGCCGTTGGATCGAGCAGGGCGGCCAGTGGCAGGAACATTGGTCGTTTGTCGCCCCTCGACGGCTCCCGCGGCCGAAAGTACGGGCAGACGGTTGGTGTCGCAATGAACTCGACTATTTTGTTCTTGCTCGGCTTGAGCGAGAACAACTCGCGCCTTCGACAGAAGCCAACAAGGAGACATTAATTCGTCGCCTGACACTGGACTTGACCGGATTGCCGCCCACGCTCGCAGAGCTTGACGCGTTTTTGGACGACAAATCGCCCGACGCTTACGAAAAAGTCGTCAATCGCCTGCTCAAGTCTCCGCGCTACGGCGAGAGGATGGCGTTCACATGGTTGGACGCCGCCCGATATGCAGACACCAGCGGCTATCAGAACGATGGGCCGCGAACGATGTGGCGGTGGCGCGATTGGGTCATCGGGGCGTTCAACCAAAACATGCCGTTTGATCAATTTACGATCGAGCAGATTGCCGGCGACATGCTGCCGGATGCGACGCTTGATCAGCGGATTGCGACCGGCTTCAATCGCAACCATCGTGGCAACGCCGAGGGCGGTATCATTGCTGAAGAGTATCAGGTCGAGTACGTCATCGACCGTGTGGATACGACTGCGACCGTTTGGCTTGGCCTGACGATGGGCTGCGCTCGCTGCCACGATCATAAGTACGATCCGCTTGCGCAAAAGGAGTTCTATCAGGTCTTCGCGTACTTCAACAATATTCCCGAATACGGCCGCGCGATCAAAGAAGGCAACTCGCCACCCTACATCACGGCGCCCACAGACGAGCAGCAAGAGCAACTGATTCAACTGGACGCAAAGATCAAAAATGCGCAGCGCGCGTTCGATGCGCAGCGGACACAACTCGGGGTGGAACTGGTGCAATGGACAAAAAAATACCGTCTCACCGATCCGCTTGAGAGGACCGTCGATTGGAATGTTTCGCGAGGGCTGGTCGCGCACTACCCGCTGGACGGCAGTCCGGCGAATCTCGTCGAGCCGAATATGGAAAGTAAGCCGCAGAAGTCGAAGTTTGTCGATGGAGTCGGCGGCTATGTGCCGGGCAAGGTCGCGAGGCTTTCGCCAGCCGAAGAGCTTGCCGACGCGGGGGCCGCCAAATTTGACGGAAAAAGTGTTATCGATGCCGGTGATGTGGCGGGCTTTGGGTACTTCGATAAGTTCTCGGCCGGCGCTTGGGTAAACGGGCAAGCTGGGACAGTCTTGTCACGGATGACCGACGACGACCGCAGTGACGGATGGTACCTGCAAATCGTCGACGGCCACGTGCAAGTGAACTTAGTCAAACGCTGGCTGGATGATTCGATTCGCGTCGAAACGCATCCGTCACGATCTTTCGCCGGTTGGCATCACGTCATGGCGACGTACGACGGTTCGCGCACCGCCGGGGGAATAGCGATCTATGTCGATGGCAAACCGATGAAGATCAAGGTCAACCACGATTTTCTCAATCAGACATTTGCCAACGACCAACCCTTGCGAATTGGCGGTGGCGGCGGGCCGAACGGCCGGTATCGTGGCTCGATCGACGACGTGCGGATTTACAACGACGTACTCACTGCCGACGAAGTGGAAGAGATTGCCCTGGCGGATTCGCTGGAAGACATCATCGGGCGTCCCGCGAAAAAGCGCACGCGACCACAGGCCCGAAAACTCCGCCGATACTTTCTCGAACATCATGCCTCGGAGAAAATCCGGACGGCCCGTGATGAATTGCTGACTTCGCAGCGCGAGAGGCGGGCATTCGTCGAGAAGCTGCCGACGCTGATGATTATGCAAGAGATGAAAAAACCGCGCGAAACGTTTGTGCTCACCCGAGGTCAGTACGACAAGCCTGCCGAACGGGTCCAGCCGGGCGTGCCCGCCATTTTTCCACCGCTTCCCGCGGATGCTCCGAACAACCGCCTCGGCTTTTCCCGGTGGCTGGTGGACCGTTCGAATCCGCTCACCGGGCGAGTGATCGCAAACCGATTCTGGCAGATGCTGTTTGGCACCGGGCTGGTAAAGACCGTGGAGGACTTTGGCACGCAGGGCCGGCGGCCGACGCATCCGGCGCTGCTCGACTGGCTGGCGGTCGAACTGGTGGAAAACGGCTGGAATGTGAAGCAGCTTTTAAAGACCATGGTGATGAGCGCCACCTACCGGCAGTCGTCCCGCATCACTCCCGCACGGCTCCGCCGCGACCCACACAATCGGCTGTTGGCCCGCGGCCCCGCCTGCGACTTTCGGCCGAGATGATTCGCGATCAAGCACTGGCGATTAGCGGCCTGCTGAACGAAAAACTGGGCGGTCCCTCAGTGCGGCCATATCAGCCGGCCGGACTGTGGAAAGAGATCGCCTCGGACACCGACTACCGACAATCGCACGGACCGGACCTCTACCGTCGCAGTCTCTACACGTACTGGAAGCGGACCGTCGCGCCGCCCAACATGATTGCGCTGGACGCCTCATCCCGTGAAGCGTGTACGGTGCACCAGACGCGAACGAACACGCCGCTTCAGGCGCTGGCACTGATGAATGATGTGACGTTCGTCGAGGCTTCCCGCGTCTTTGCGCAGCGGGTCATGACCGAGACCGGACCTAATCCGGAAACTCGCATCCGCCGCGCCTTCCGCGCGGTTACGGCCCGCGAGCCCAGTCCCGCGGAACTGCGAATCTTGCTGGAGGGACTCAAGCACTACATCAAGGTGTATCAAAAAGGTCCCGCCGCCGCACTGAAACTGGTCAGCGCCGGGGAATCTCCGCGGGATGAAAATCTGGCGGTTGCCGAGTTGGCCGCATACACGGCGGTTTGCAGTTTGATGTTGAACTTGGATGATACAATGACCAAGGAATGACGCGTTGCGTAAGTAAGATCCGGGGCGTCGACGAGCCGCCAACTGGGTCTCTGCTGATGCTTCGGGTTGCTCTAGGAGAGTTTGAAATGGGTTCTAATTTCCAACACGAAGTTCAGAGCACCCTGGCGCGACGTCATTTTTTCGGCCGTGCCGCAACCGGCATTGGCGTTGCTGCCCTGGCATCGCTGTTGAACGAAGACTGCCCAGCCGCGCCTAAGCAATCCGCCTCCGCCGGCGGTTTGCCGGGGTTGCCGCATTTTGCGGCCAAAGCAAAACGTGTGATCTACCTGTTCCAGTCCGGCGCCCCGTCACAGATGGACTTGTTTGACCACAAGCCAAAATTGGCCGATCTGCGGGCCGCGGAGCTGCCCGATTCGATCCGACAAGGGCAGCGGTTGACCGGCATGACCGCTTCGCAAGACAGTTTTCCCATCGCCCCTTCGATTTTCAAGTTCAAGCAGCGAGGCGAGTCCGGTGCCTGGATCAGCGATTTGATGCCGCACACGGCCGAAGTTGCGGACAAACTGTGCTTCGTCAAGTCGATGCACACCGAGGCGATCAACCACGATCCGGCGATCACGTTCATTCAAACCGGTGCGCAACTGGCCGGTCGGCCCAGTCTGGGCGCCTGGCTGTCGTACGGTCTGGGCACCGCCAATCGCGACTTGCCAACATTCGTCGCCATGGTCTCGCGAGGCAGTGGTTCGGGGCAGCCGTTGTACGACCGGCTGTGGGGCAGCGGGTTTCTGCCGACAAAGTATCAGGGCGTGAAATTCCGCTCGGTCGGCGATCCGGTATTGTATCTGTCGAACCCGGATGGTTTCAGCCAACCGTCGCGGCGACGCTTTCTCGACGACCTGGCCAGGTTGAATGCGTTGAAATTGGAGGAGGTCGGTGATCCCGAAATCGCCACCCGCATTGCGCAGTACGAATTGGCTTTCCGCATGCAAAAATCCGTGCCCGAATTGGTCGACACGAGCGACGAGCCGGATCACACTTTCAAAATGTACGGCGATGATGCGAAAAAACCAGGTACGTTCGCGGCTAACTGCCTGCTGGCCCGCCGCCTAGCCGAGCGCGGTGTGCGGTTTATCCAACTTTTCCACCGCGGCTGGGATCAGCACACGAAGCTTCCCGACGGCATTACCAAACAATGCGTTGACACGGACCAGGCGTCCGCCGCGCTGATCAAAGACCTTGATCAGCGCGGGCTGTTGAAAGATACGCTGGTGATTTGGGGTGGCGAATTCGGCCGCACGGTTTACTGCCAGGGCAAACTAACGGCCGACGACTATGGTCGCGATCATCATCCGCGGTGCTTCACCATTTGGCTTGCCGGCGCGGGTATCAAGCCGGGTATTAGCTACGGCGAGACGGACGACTACTCCTACAACGTCGCCCAAGACCCGGTACACATCCATGACTTGAACGCGACACTGCTGCATTGCCTGGGCATCAACCACACGCGGCTGACGTTCCAATACCAAGGCCGCCACCACCGGTTGACCGACGTACACGGAAACGTTGTCAAAGCTATCCTGGCCTGATCCATTAAAAGGCTCAATTAAGTCGGTGACGGGTTCCGACCAATGAAGAATTTCGCTTTCGGGCGCCGCCGCAGAGCCGCGGCCGCGTCCCTGTTTTGTTTGCGTGTCTAAAATCCGAGGGTCCCATGCCGCGTCCAATTCGAGGCGTTCTGCCAATCGCCCACACACCGTTTACTGCCGATGACGCCATCGACGACGAAAGTCTGCAGCGGCAGATTGACTGGGCATTCGCGCAGGGAGCGGACGGTTTTTGTCTGGCGATGGTCTCGGAGTTGCTGCGGCTGACATCCTCTGAGCGGGTCTGGATGACCAAGCGATTGGTCGAATTAAATGCCGGTCGCGGTGTCGTCGTCATCAGCGTCGGCGCGGAGAGCACCCACCAAGCACTGTTTTACGCGGATCAGGCAGCGGAAGCCGGCGCCGATGCGGTGATGGCGATCCCGCCGATTTCCTCGCCGCTTCCGGATGACGAACTGTTTGCGTACTTTGCCACAATCGCCGAACAAGTGGAAATGCCGCTGATTGTGCAAGACGCTTCGGGCTACGTTGGTCAGTCGATACCGATTCCCATGCAGGTTCGCCTGGTTGAGCGGTTCGGCGCGGACAAGATTCTTTTCAAGCCCGAAGCCGCGCCGATCGGACCGAATCTCACGGCGTTACGTGATGCGACCAGCGGACGGGCGCGTATCTTCGAGGGTTCCGGCGGCATCTACCTGGTCGATAGTTTCCGTCGCGGGGTGATTGGCACGATGCCCGGCATGGAACTGCTCGACGGCATCGTCCGCTTGTGGCGGGCGCTTGAGGCGGGCGACGAAGATGCCATCTACCGGTTGTATTTGCCGATTTGCGGACTCGTTGCCTTGCAAATGCAGGCCGGCCTCGACGGTTTTCTGGCCGTTGAAAAGTACATCATGGTCAACCGCGGTATTTTCGCCAACGACTACCGCCGTCGTCCCAATGCATTTCAGCTGGACCCCGAAACCGCGGCGGAGATTGACCGGTTGTTGGATCGTCTTCAAGCGGCGATTGATTCCGCAGCGTGAGGATACGCTAGACTGACTCGCCGGACAACAGTTGACCGAAGCCAAGTTTGCACTCGTCGAGGGCCGAACGGGCATAAATTGCGTACGCCGCATGCAGTGGCTTCCCACTCGCCGCACACCCACGGGCGACCGGCGGGTTGTCGCAAGAGACCCCGCATCAACCGGCCGGAAATGCAGAAAGGTGCCGCGATGCTAAATCGGATGTCTGAGCGCTGACTGCTATTTCTACTATGATGTGGCCTGCAACTGGGCCGGTCGACGTGTTTTGCTACAAGGCTTCGCTGTGGACGACGAGCGCAAAGAACTTCCCCCTGGCGAGCTGCGGGCGACCGTCGATGAATTGGACGATCGGCGACCATCGGAGCGGCCCGTACTCGATGCGTCCGGTCCGACGACGCATGTCCGGTTCGGTGTGTTGGCATTGCTTTGCACGGCGGCACTGATCGCCTACATCCAGCGCAACAGTATCGGCGCGATGGAAAAGGTGATCGAAGTTGAACTGGGGCTGGACAAAAAGCAAATGGGTCTGGTGATGAGTTCGTTTTTTTTGAGCTACGCCGTTTTTCAACTGCCGACGGGTTGGTTAGCCCACGTTTTTGGGACGCGTCGAGCGCTACCGATATTCGCGACCGCCTGGTCAGTCGCCACTGGGTGCATGGGATTTTGCACGGGCCTGTGGAGTCTTTGCGTGACGCGCTTCGCTACAGGGGCGGTGCAAGCCGGTATTTTCCCGTGCTCGACGAATACAATTTCCAAATGGTTTCCCGCTAGCGCGCGGGGGTTTCCGAACGGTGCCTTGGCAAGTTTTATGTCGGTTGGTGGCGCGACGGGAATGGCGTTGGCCGGAATCATGTTGGGCTGGGGCGTGAGTTGGCAGATGATCTACGTTTTGTTTGCGACGTTTGGTTTGGTGTGGGCTGTTGGCTTCTATTGGTGGTTTCGCGATTATCCCAGTCAGCATCGGCGGGTTAATCAGGCGGAGCGGACCCTAATTGGCCACGTTCTTGGCGAGGAGGAATCTCAGATCGAAGAGGGACCTGTCGAACCGACGCCCTGGCGCGCGATTTTTAGCAGCGTAGCAATGTGGTGGATTTGCGGCCAGCATTTCTTTCGCGCGGCCGGCTACATTTTTTTCGCGACGTGGTTTCCCCGCTATTTGCAAGAGACTCACCTAATTTCGGTCAAGGAGTCGGCGCTTTATACAACGCTGCCATTAATTGCAGCCGTGCTGGGCAGTTTGGCTGGCGGTACGGTGATGGACTGGATTTATGCCAAGACCGGCAGTTTGCGGGCTTCGCGGCAGTTGCTGGCCGTCGGTTGCATGCTCGCTTGTGCCGGGCTTGTATTTGTTGCTTATTTCGTTGAGGCCGTCACGCCGGCGGTGATGATTATTTCGTCGGCCTCGTTTTGCGCGTCGGTTGGCGGACCAGCGGCGTATACGATCACGATCGACATGGGCGGGCGGCATGTGGCGACCGTTTTCAGCACGATGAACATGAGCGGCAACATTGGCGCGGTCGTGTTTCCTGCCGTCGTTCCTTGGATCGAATCGTGGTTGGGCTGGGGCGCGGTACTGTTGACGTTCGGCGGGCTGTATGTCGGCGCGGCGGTTTGCTGGTTGATGCTGCGGACTGACGGCACGGTATTCGATCATTCGCTGATTCGAAACAGGTAAGTGGGATTCGTTCCGTTCTCTACAAGGACAAACGCGGCGAAGAAATTCCGTTTTGCAAGGGTTGCGTGATGCATACCGTCGAAACTTTACAAAGCCATGTTCAATTCGGCATTGCCGTTGGCGACATTACGCCGCCGGTCGGAATCTACTGCCGCATGTGGGGCGCCGCGCGGCACGATGTTGCCACCGGAGTCCATCGGCCGCTACGGGCAACGGCGCTGGCGCTGGCGGCGGTTGATACCAAGTCCTGCCGCGACGAGTTGATCGTCATCGCGCTGGATCACTGTCTGTTACGGGCGGCGGAGATGGACGGCTTGCTCGACAAGGTCAGCAGCAGCGCCGACGTGCCGAAAGAACATCTGCTGGTGCTGTTTTCTCACACGCACT
>JAYGDO010000367.1:0-10476 GCA_046582885.1 Pirellulales bacterium
CGGGTACCAAAAATAAATGGCGCCGAACACGCCCATGGCCGTTCCGGAAAACAGCACGTAATGAAAATGCGCGACGATGAAGTACGTGTCGTGAATAAAGATGTCAACGGGCGTGGCCGCCATGAAAATTCCCGACAAACCGCCGATGATAAACATCGATACGAAGGAAACCGAAAACAGCATCGGCGTCGTAAATTGGATTTTTCCGCCCCAAATAGTTCCCAGCCAGTTGAACACTTTGACGGCACTGGGCAATGCGATCATCATCGTCGCCACCATGAACGTCATGCCCAGAAATGGATTCATCCCGGATACAAACATGTGATGGCCCCAGACAATGAACCCCAGCCCGGCGATACCCGCAATCGCGTAAACCATCGGTCTGTAACCAAAAATCGGCTTACGGGAAAAGCAGCTAATGATGTCCGACACCATGCCCATGGCGGGCAAAATCATGATGTATACAGCCGGATGCGAATAAAACCAAAACAGATGCTGCCACAACAGCGGCTGCCCGCCGCCCGTCCGCGGGGACATGTTGTTGGCCGTCGCGCCGTCGGCGAGAAAGAATCCCGTGTCCGCCACACGATCCAAGATTTGCATGAAGCCGGCCGCCGTGAGCACGGGCAGGGCAAAAGCCTGCAGAATCGCCGTGATAAACATTGCCCAGATCGTCAGCGGCAATCGAAACATCGTCATGCCGGGCGCGCGCATCTGGATGATGGTCGTCATGTAATTGACGGACCCCATCATCGATGAAACGCCGACGAATGTGACGCCCAGCAACCAGAGCGTCTGCCCGGAATGGCTGCCCGGCGCCGCTTCGGTTAACACGGACAGGGGGGGGTAGGAGGTCCAGCCGGCAGCCGGCCCCCCTCCTTCCACAAAAAACGCGGCGGTCATGACAAGAAACGCCGGCCACATGAACCAGTAACTGAGCATGTTCAGCGTGGGAAACGCCATGTCGTCCGCGCCGATCATCAAGGGAATCAGAAAATTCCCGAACGCGCCGGCAAGGATCGGAATGATGACGAAAAAGATCATCACCGTGGCGTGCATCGTGAACAGCATCGTGTAGAACTCGGGCGAGATCTGTCCGCCTTCGGCTGGAAAGAGATTGCTCAAAATCGGAATGGGCTGCCAGGGCCAAGCCACCTGCGATCGCACCGCCAGCGCCAGCAACCCGCCGACCAAAAACCAGATCAGCGTCGAAAACAGAAACTGCATACCGATGATTTTGTGGTCGCGCGAAAAGACGTACTTCGAAATAAACGCACCAACGCCGCCCGATGCCTCGTGCGTGTGGCCATCCGCGCCGCCTTCGTGAGAACTCTCAAACGTGGTACTCATTTCGCGCCCCCCGCCGCATCGGTCGTTGCTCGACTTTGCTCGCCGGCCATTCTCTCAAGCCAGTCATCAAACCCTTCCCGAACGATGTTGCCATCCTCGCCAACTTCGGTCTCCCGCGGCATTACCGTCAAACGACCTTTCATCTTGTAATGGCCCCAGCCACATAATTCGGCACAGACCAAATCGTATTGCCCTTCCTTCACAGCTCGAAACCAAACGGGAATTTCCATGCCCGGCACAGCGTCCTGTTTAACGCGGAGGTTGGGCAGAAAGAAGCTGTGCAACACATCGGCGCTCTTCAGTTCGACCAGCACGTCTTCGTTCGCAGGGACATGCAGATCATTCACCGTATAAACGTCGTCGCGCGTATCCGGCTTGCCATCCGGCCCGTAGTAACGAATCCGCCATTCGAACTGCCGAGCGGTGACTTCCATCGTCAGTCCCGGTTCGCCCGGTTCGCGAACTTTGGTGTCGGCCCAGGCATTCATCTGATAGATGGCGATGAACAGCAATATCGCTGCGGGCAGGACACTCCAGACAACCTCCAGCGCGTGGTTGCCGTGGATAAATTTGACCCCGTCCCGATTCGTTGCGGAATCGTATCGCCACAAAAACCAAACGAGGGCGATCTCCGTTCCAATGAACACAACTCCCGTCAGCCACAAGATCGCCATGAACAACCCATCGATGATGTGGCCGTATTTTGAAACGTCCTCGGGGAACCAGTGGTCGTAGATCGGCCAGCTCTCCGCATCGGCCGCCACGACAAACAGGCCCGCGCCGAGGACCGGCACTAACAAAAACAGCAGGCTCCAAATCTTTCCCATATCAGCTTTTTCGTTGAAATGAATTCCTAGCGACCGGCTATCGCAACGTGTAATCAATACCCTCGGTCACAACAGGAACTCTGCTGAGCGGTTCGTACTGCAGCGACATTACGTAATTGACCAAATCCCAAATCTTCTGCCGCGGTATCGGACCGCCGGCCTGTTCATCCGAAACATCGTCGCCCTTGATGCCTTGCTCGGATCCTTGCTTCACCATCGGCGTGCCATTCACCCCCGTAAAGATCCTCCGGTACAGGTCGACCGGCCGCCGGCCACCGCGAAACACTCCCTGACGCAGATTGCGGGGACGAACTGGCCGCGGCGGGTGTTCGCCAAGCGACAACATGTGAGCCAGGCGACGCGAATCGATGACTTTGTCTTTCGGCTCGTAGATGGCCTTGGTCCATTCGTCGTACTGGCCCTGATCACCATCACCGAGCGCCGTGGTACCATGGCACGAATTGCACTCGGACTTAAAGTACTGCAACCGCCCGCGACTGATGGACTCTTGGAGCGCCGTGCTCTCTTCCCGGTTGTTCGTATCGGCAGTTGGCAGCAACGGCACCTGTGGTTCTACCGGGTGAATCACCAGCTGATCCGCCACGGCCCACGAATACATGACCGTCGCCACGACACTATCCTCATCCGGCTCTTCTTCCGGAATCCCGTCATCGTCAACTGCAAGCGGCAACCCGCCGGCAATTTGATTAATGCCGCCGTCCGGTAGTTCACCCTCGTAACCAATTAACAGTATTTCCACCTGGCCCCGGACACTCAAATACTTGACGTATTCGATCAGGGCATTCAGTTCATTATCGGGAAGCAAGCGAAACGAGGGCATCGCCGTGTCTGAAATTCCCTCCATCAGCAGACGCTTCAAATCTCCGTGAGTAGGCTTCGCGTTACCCCACGTCGATTTGAACTTAAATGCCCCCTGACGGTAATCGCGCGGATAAGGATTTAGAAAGGCTCCTGTTGGTCCCCGACCATTGCCGTTCACACCGTGACAGTGGGCACAATGAAGCCGATACAAACCGTGCTGCCGACCCTGCTCGTCGCTATAGACCGGACCGGCGGCCAACCGAAGCCTGTCGATGTCGAAGCCGACTTGCGTCAGCAGCGATTCGGACTGTTTCGACTTCAAAAACGGATCCGGGTCGTCTGGCGTACCAAACAGCGCCAACAAAATATCGGCAAGCTCTTGACGAAATACGCTCGCCGCCTCAATTTCGTCCGCAATCCGCTGGCTTTCGACGCTCGCGTCTTCGGCCTCAGCATTGTAGGTCGCGTCGATGGCCTCGTCCGACATATCCCTCGCGTGAACCTGCGCCTGATTCAGCGTGAAATAGGCCTCGCCAGATCCACAACCGGCCAGCAGCGCACCGGTGAGGGCTGCGAACAGGAGGGCGACGACCGAATCACTTGCGCGCTTCGTCTGATTACGGGGGAGATTGTTTGACTTCATAGGTCGGCTATTCAAACGCCGAAGCGGGGAGTTCGATTTTGACTAATGTGGTTTTACTTGGTTCGAGTTTAAGCGACAGACGTCCGCGCTTGAGCGTCGCCGGTTGACCATCGACGGTCACCGACGCGCCTGAAAACTTCTTTTTGAGCTGCTCGTGCCACAACTGTATTCTCAGATCAACACCCGCAGGCAAATCGTTGATTTCAAACGAACCATCGGTCCCTGCAACCGCTCCATACAGGTTATCCAACGGCAACACGTAAGCCCTCATCCAAAGATGAAAAGAACACGAAACCTCGATCGGTTCTTTAGCCCTCCGGCCGAAAACAAGAGCTTCCAGCGCCGCAGGCTGAACCGTACGATCCTGCCCCGTCGCGAATTTTGTATTGTGTGGTGTGCCGTCGCTATTTTTGATCTTCAATGTTTGCTTCGCATCGACAACCAAAGCGTGCGGGATGAATGCGCACCGTTTCTGGTCGAACAGAATCTCATCCGTCCCCGCGCCAATCATGTCGGGGTGCACCATGTCATCCGCGGCTTTCAAGTCGGCCGCGTAGATAAAGACATTGGCCAGGCCCTTGGTTTGCGGATCAACAATGACCGTTTCGGCCAATGCTTTCTTTCCGCCCGGAGCGCAGATATCGAGATTTTTGTCGATGTTATAAAATGGCCTGTCCGGCGGATCACCCGCAACGGTGATCGTCCCTTTTAACGTCGCCCAGCCAGTACGCTCCTGCTTGGGCTTACCGCCGTTTTTATCGGTGACGCCGGAGCCCAAAGCTTCACGCAGCTTTTGAGCCGAATCCACGCTGGCCAACGCGCCGCGTGATTGTTGCTGCCCGCAACCGGTCAGACACAGCGCAGCGACCGCGGCAACCGCCGCCAAGGCGGATATCGATATCCGAGACAATTGTCCAATTCGCTGCGCCATGACCACCTTACTTTAACTCATCCGGGGCAACCAGCAAATTCCCGAAGTCGAGTTGTTGGCCGGATTCCAGCTTGACTTCGAACCTGCCGCGCTTCCACGCGGTCTTCGCGCCGCCCTTGGTGACTTCCTGGATGTATCCTGTCTCGTGCCACACCTGCAATTCCAGATCGACGCCGGCCGGCAGGTTGACGAGTTGGAATCCGCCATCCAAATCGGAAACAGTCATATAGGGATGGTCCTGGACCAAAACGTAAGCCTTCATCCAGGGATGACTGCCGCAAGCAACCGGAAAGGGCAGCCGCTCGGCGGCGGTAAACTTCTTGGACAACTTCGTGCCGGGCGGAAAATTGTCGTTGAACGGCGTATTCGCCCGACAGGTGCCCAGCGTGTTGTGGCCAACCGGATCGGAATTCGAAAGTTCCAAAACTTGGCCGGTTCTGACCCCGACAACGTGCGGCGCAAACCTGCAATTGCGGTTATCCAAGGTGACAACCGGCGGGTCGCCTTCGTTGTACTTGGGATGCACGTCAATTCCCTTGGTCCGCACCCAGACGATAACGTTCGCCAGTCCGCCACCTTTGCCAACCGTAATAACTTCTTCGATCGGGTGCACTTTCGTACACACGGCGACGTCTTTTGTGACATTCAGCTTCGCCGCCAACGCCGCTTTGCCGCTGTAAACGAAGCGGCCTTTCAACGTGGCCCACTGCTGCGCGGAAGCAACGTTTGCGGCAGACACCACCAGCAAAGTGGTGGCAATCAACAAACAACGCTTGCTCGGGTTGACGAATCTCGCCATGACAATACTCCTGACTTAAAGGGTTACCCGCCGTCGGACGTTCCCTCTCCCTCGGTGGGCTGCTTGGAATCCTCGGGGGTTCCCTCTTCTACGCCCGTCTGAACGACAGGAATGTCCAAACCGCCTTCCTCTTCGGCCTGCTGCGCTTCTGGCGGCGGCTTGGGCGCGGGGCTATCGGAACATCCCCAGGTGGGTGCGATCACCAGGACCGCCGCTAACACATAATACGCTAGTCGCTTTTCGAAAACCATGATGAAATCCTTTCTTTGCCCAGAAAATAGCGCCTAGAACGCCAGCCGATCCTCGCGCACGTGTTACGCGCCAGCGAATTATTCTAGCTCGACTGCCGGAGGCTCTTCGACTGCCGGAGGCTCTTCGGCTGCCGGTGCCGCGATAGGCTGCCGGACAATTTTCTCCTTTATTGACGTTTCCGATTTCATGTACCGGTCGAAGTTGGATAACAAATCCCTCAGCGCATTCAATTGCTGTTCGCTGCTGTCATAATAGCCGCGATCGGTAATGGGATTGCCGTCGTCATCCATCAGCGGCTTGCCACCGGGTCCCAGCACCGGCGGTTCGAAACCGCCAAAGTTCGGGCCGTCGGGCTTGTACGGGATCAATTCTGCCATTTTCGTGTACGGCAATATCATCGACGGTTTGGCGATCCACCGCTTGATGAATTCCGGCTTCAAACGCTTGTAAACGCCATCCAGATTCGGCCCATTACCTCGTGGATTGCCTTCGGCAACTTTGTCGTTGATGCCGTGACACTGGATACAGCCCGATTTACCATGAATCACAATCTCCAGAGCGTGACTAAAGCGGTCGCCCGCCAGCGCGTCATCCCCGCCGCCAACGGCTTCGCCGCCGCCGTCCCGCCGCCGATTGCGGCGCAGCGCCGCCAAGCCGCGCTGATATTCCGCATCCAATCGTTCCAGGCCCGCTGCAGATGTTTCCGCGACAAAGTGCCCCGGATAGCCCGGGTTATCGCGGGCTTCGAAGTACTGCACCAACGCTTCGGCCTCGGCGGGCGTCATGTTGAACTTCGGCATCCGCAGAATTACGGCGGGCCGAATGGGAAACGGGTTGAGCAGAAACTCGCGCAGCCACTCGGGCTTCGTCTTACGGCCCTGATCAACCAGTGGCGGCGGTCCCCAGGCCCAGGCATCCGGCCCGACAAAATTCGGTTCCAACTGCTTAGCCAGCGGCAGTGAGATCGGCAACAGCAGCCTCGCAAAATCGCCACCTTTCGCGGGATAGTGCCTGTCGACCATCGACCTGGGCACGTTCACAAGGCTCTTCACCTGCTGAACGCCTCCTTTAACGAGCGCCGGACGCCAGACCTCAATGGGCAGCATCTCCTCACCCGGCGCGCCCTCGAAGTCCGCCAGGAATTCTTCCAGCGGCAAAAAGTCTCCTTCTTCCTCGACCCAGACCCACTGCTCCGGTGTGCCGTCGCTGCCGATCTTGATGATGCCGGACAGGGAAGCCCGCAACTTGCCACCCTTGTCGGTCCGTTCGGAGGCGGCGAGCTGCTCGGATGTGAAATGGGGCGAGATGAACGAATACGTCGGATCACCGCTCGCCGGAACGCTCAGGCTGTCGTTCGGCTGCGTCTCGCCCGTGGTCCGCTCTGGCCGAAACGAGATATCCCAACGATCCAACTCCAGGACGTGACAGCCCGCACAATTGTACTTCTGTAGCACGCTTTCGCCCCGCACGATTGCATCTCGCCGCGGTCCGGGACTATAGATGTACTTGTCGTTTGGCGGCTCCGATACGAGCCCCAACACGAAAGTCATGATCTCTTCGATCTCCCGATTTCGCCCATCCACTCTCGCCTGCTTGGCGATCTCGTCAGCGTTTCCGTCGGCAGCGGCGACCCGCCCGCGCGCATCATGTTCGGCCTGGGCACCCCACGGAAACTGCGGCATACGCAGTCGCTCGTCGTAGCCTTTGTTGGCCGTTTTCTCGAAGTCGTACGACCGCGGCCTCAGCAGTTTCTGCCGCAAAAATCCTTCGCGACCGTGGCTCAGCAGCGATTGAATGAAGTATCCGTCCGGCTCATCCAATTCCGCCGGATCAAGTTCGTGATGACCACCCTCGTGTCCGCTTGAGTCATCGCCCAACTGGTGTTTTTCGATGTACTGCGCAATATGCTCGAACGCCAATTTGGTCGTTTCCTTCCGCCCCCAGTCGGCAAGCCCGGTACCGATCGGTTTGGAGCCTTCAAAGCCGGGGATGTCGTGGCAACCCGCGCAGCCGTATTTGGCGATCGACCTGCGGCCAACGTACCGCATCAGTTTGTAGTTTTTGACCAGCGCAAAATCGCTGTTGCCCTGCAACAATTCGACCTCGACGCCCTTCAAAGTTCCGGCCAGGCGGTTCGGAATGCCGGTTTCGACATATTGCTTGGCGCGACGGGTCGAAAACACCGTTTTGAGATTCTCGACCGCCAAATTGACGAGCGAATCCAGATCGATTTCGTTGCTGGAAATACCTCCCGTCAGATCGGCATCCAAATCGATGGCAGCACGATCCGGCCCCAGCAGGTACTGGGCAATATCCGCCGCCGGATCCGTCATCCTATAAAGAACCTCACCATCCGCATTCCTCTCGACATTTCCTTCGCCATCGGTCCTGGGCTGCGGCTTGCCGTCGGCGGCGGGCAGCGGGACCGGATCGAGAAACAGCTTGGGCATGTTCGTACGGCGATGATACCGACTGGGATCGAGCAACCAACTTCGCAACCACTTCTTGCTGTTGCCCCCACCGAGCTTGTTGACTAGGTCCGTGAGATTCGGCCCAAACGTCGATTTCGCTTCCGGCGCGTCCGCGTGTTGATGACACGCCAGACAGCCCCGCGTCTGGAACTGCGCTTTGCCGCGGGCCGGGTCGGGCTTTTCCGTGACGGTCGGAAAACGTGGAGCGTAGTCGTATCTCTGACTCGCCAGGAACAGATAGGTCGTAATGGACTGGGCTTCGATCCTCTCGTTTTGGTCCGTTAGATCTTCCTCGTTCTTGTCCGTCAGTTGATGGTGCGTGTCGTGCAAACCAAAAAACCGCGGCATCTTGCTCGTCGGCCGAATCGCCTGCGGATTCATGATCCATTGAAAAATTGACTGCCGCCCCAATTTTTCCCGGACATACGGCAGGCTGGGCCCCACCTTTCGCAACGTGCCCGGCGTGGCGGAATCCTTGAGGACATCGGCCAGTTTGTGGGACGCCTCGCCCAACACGGACCGTCCGCCCAGCAAGCTGGCGAGTCGGTGCGTATCGTCGCTGAACAGCGGGTTCGCCCGCTTTGAATCCTTGCCAACCAAACTGGCCAGTGCCTGCCTCGCCCCGTGGTCATTAGGGTTCTTCTTGACATTTTCCGCCGCCGCTAACGCAGCTTCATCATCCTCCAGGCCCGGATCCTTGAGTAACACGTCGACGGCGCCGGCACGATCGGCGTCGGTCTTAACGAATTCGTACAATTCGCGGCGCGGCCCGTTGCGCTCGGGATGCCAAGAGACCTCGTCCGCCAGCGCCTGTGCTACGTCGAGTCTCGCCAATTCAGATTCGGAAAACCTGCGTCGCAGGTTCTTCAGCCGGCCGATGTCGAAAACGAGTTGCTGGCCAGCGGCAAAATATTGCGGCTCGGTCCGCAAATCGGGACCACTGCGGCGACCGGGACCTTCGTAACCGTTGATCTCATGACAACCATAACAGCCGTATTTGCGAATCAGCTTGTAACCGCTGACTAATTTCGGCGCGGGCGGGTCGGGAAACCGAGGACTCGGCTCAAGGTCAACCACATCGTGATGACACTTGAGGCAGCCGCTTTCAACAAACCGCCTGGGCTGCATAGGAAAGATCCAATGGTGATTGTCAAACCAACCATGCTTTTTGGCCCAGCGGTCCGCCTGCAGTGGATCGTTCGGCGTGTGGTTGGCCCATTTGAACGCCGTAGCACTGCCTTGTCCGTCGTGGCAAATCGTGCAGCCGAAGTCCTGCAGCTGGTGGGGGCTCAGCGAACCGACGAATAAATCCAACCGCGGATGCGAACTAAACGGATGCGGCATGCCGCGCTGCACGCGGAGCCGAACCGTGCTGCCCCAGGCAACCCGTCCGACCAAAAACCGCAGGGCCTCCGCGCGATTCCGAACTTTCTCCATGCGATCGCCCACCTCGATATGTGTGATCACATCGCCCTGCTGCAATCCGGCCCGCGAAGCTGCGCGGTTCTTCCAAGAAAATTCAACGACGACATCGTTCTTTTCAATCACGCCTTCGGCGGAAATCTGAAATCCGTAAACTTCCAGGGTCTTGACGTCCGCCTCCCCTTCGGCGTCGTAATCAGCCGGTGCCGATTCGGGCGTTTTCAACACCATTTCGATCGACTCGCCACGCAATGCATACGCGGGCTCGACCGCCGACCCCGGCGCTGTCTTGTCGATGGCCACGTGGCACGTTGTACAGCGATCGAATCTTGCGACGTCGCTGAAGTTGTAATAGATCGTCAAGTCCGGCAGCCAGATCTGGTTGATCCGCAACGGCCCGCCAAATGCATCCAGGATCGGCAACTCCAATATGCGGCGGGAGCCTCGCGTCTTTTCGGTCAACGTTGCCTGCAACTGGTCGATTTCCGCTTGATGATCCTTGAGGTTCTTTTTCGCAACATCTTCGTCCCGAGTGACGCCACGCAGAATTCGCTCCAGCGTCTGCCGCTGTGAACTTGCCACCTGCACCGCTCTCGACAAACCGTCGATGACTTTTTCCTGATTACCGATCTTTCGCTGAACATCGACTTTGAGTTTGTCGCGACTATCGCGGACGCCGACGCCGTGGCGACTCTTCATTTCGTCCAACGACGCGCGGGCGAACTTGAGCTGCTTGCCTTTAGAATCTTCGTCAAATCGCACCCGGCTAATCTGCCCCTCCATCACGCCGAGCAACGCTTCGCGCAGCGCCGCGATCTGGTCCTCTTGCCCGTCGCCTTCGCCAGGATTACCCGCCTGTTCGGCTGACTGTTCCAACGCAGCGTACGCCTCTAGAACGCCGGTTTTGTCTTCGGTTTCGTATTCCTTAAGAACCGTAACCAGCCGTTTGGCGATCTTGG
>JAYGDO010000369.1:0-2931 GCA_046582885.1 Pirellulales bacterium
GCCTTCAGCGCGTCGATGCTTTCCCATTTTTCGACGACCGTCACCACGTTGCCGCGGAGGGCGCCTTGCGCGTGGATGTCGGTTTCGACATCCACGGTGGGGCCATATTCGAGGCACCCCTCCTCGTCGCGGACGTTCGACACGATGCGGTGAAATTCTTCAAGAAACCGTTCACGCTGGCCCTGGGCAATTTCGATCGTGGCAATAACGTAGATCACGGCCTCGCCCCCCATCGTTGGTTAGTACGTCTCGGCAAATTTCCAATGAACCTACAACTTTGCCGGCTCAGCGACAACGCCTCAGCCACATTTTGAACCGTTGAAGTCGATATCCGCGCCTCGTTGCCGCGTGTTTGATGTCGCTGGCAGGAATTTGCGTCCTGATGTTGAAAAAGTGGCGTTCCTGCAAGACAATGGAGGCGGATTTCGAGTACCGCGTCATGAACTTCACCGTCCGCAGCACAGTCATGGGAATTGCGACCGGCGTAGCGGTGGCAATGGGTATCTGCGGTCCCCAAGGGGTCCGTGCCGGCGACGCAGTTCTTTCGCGCAGCGGCTTGCAGGTGTTATACGATTTCAACTCGACGGGCGACCGTATTATCGATCGTTCCGGTGTCGGTTCACCGCTGAACCTGACAATCCAAAACCCGCAAAATGTTCGCCGATCCGCTGGAGCGCTCGAGGTACGGGGCGAGACATTGATCCGCTCGGTTCAGCCGGCGACAAAACTCATCGAGTCCGTCCGGCAATCCGGCGCCATCACGATCGAAGCGTGGATTCAGCCCGCCAATACTAGCCAAGAGGGCCCGGCGCGTATCGTGACGCTGTCGCGTAGCCACACCGAGCGCAATTTTACGCTGGGCCAAGAGGGCGATCGTTACGACGCCCGGTTGCGGACAGCCCGCACCAGCGGAAATGGGCTGCCGGCGCTCGGTTCCGCGGGTCGGAGCGTGCAGACGAAGCGGACCCACGTCGCCTACACCCGCGACCGGGCCGGCCAGGCGAGGATTTATATCAATGGGAAACCGAGCGGCCAATCGGTCGTTTCCGGGGCGACGTCCAATTGGGACGGGCGGTTTCAGTTGGCCCTGGGCAACGAACTCTCCGGACGTCGGCCTTGGCGGGGAACGTATTATCGGATCGCCATCTACAGTCGGGCGTTGCCGCCCCGGGAGATCGAACAGGCATTTAAAGCCGGTCCGGGCGCTCGGCCCATCGCGCCGCGGCAGAAATTCGGAAAACACGTTTTCGAAACACGCGTCGCATCGTTACTCGCACAGCGGTGTTTCGAGTGTCACGACTCCTCAACAAAGAAAGGGGGATTAGATCTGTCGCGCAAGGCGGCAGCACTGACGGGCGGTGAAAGCGGCAGGCTGCTCGTGCCGGGCAAGGCTTCGGCCAGCCTCCTGTGGGAGCAGGTTGAGACGGATGAAATGCCAAAGGACCGGCCCGCACTCTCTCCGCAGGAAAAGAAACTGTTGCGCCAATGGATTGACGATGGAGCGACCTGGTCCTTGGCTTGGATCGATCCGGCCGTTTACGCCCACGATCGCGGTAAGCAGCAGGTCTGGTTGCAGCGGCTAACGCTGGAGGAGTACGTCGAAACGGTCCGCAGCGCTGTCGGTGTCGATATCGCCGCGGAAGTCGGGCAAATACTGCCGGCCGATCTCCGCGCGGATGGCTTTAGCAACACGGCCTATAACTTGAACGTCGATTTGAAACACATCGAGGCGTATGCAAAGCTGGCGGAGACGATCGTCGGTCGCATGGACGTGGAGAAATTCGCCGCCAAATTTTCCCGCAGCAAACGACTAACGGACGACGACATGCGGGCGCTAATTTCAAGCATGGGAAAGTGGCTGCTGCGCGGTCCGCTCGACGATCACGAGATTACGACGTACCGCGGTATCTCGACGACGCTGGCTGGCACGGGCGGTGATTTCAAAGAAGCGGTCAGCTACATCATCGAAGCGATGTTGCAGTCGCCGCGATTCGTTTATCGAATTGAAAATCAGCGGGGTGATGGCACGGCATGGCCGGTTGGCCCTTACGAACTCGCATCGCGTCTGAGCTACATCGTCTGGGGCGGTCCGCCCGACGCCGATTTAATGAAGGCCGCCGACACAGGCGAGTTGGGCGATCAGGTTGGCGTGCAGGTGCAGCGGATGCTGAAAGATCCGCGGGCCATCAAGCGATCTGTGCAGTTTCTCGAACAATGGCTCAACCTGCCGCGACTGGCAGACCTGCGGCCCAATGCGAAGCGCTTCCCGCAGTGGGAAGGCCCGTTGGCCGCCGACATGCGGGAAGAGACGGTTGCTTTTTTTAAGGAAATTGTCTGGAAGCGGAACCGCCCACTTTCAGAGTTGTTCAATGCCCAGTTCACCTTTGTATCATCCCGGTTGGCCCGACATTACGGACTGAAGTTACGCCCGCAGGCGGGTGCGGGCACGGCCCGCTACGACCTGTCGTCGGTTAAAGGGCGGGGTGGCTTGCTGACGCAGGGAAGCGTGCTGACCGTTGGTGGCGACGAGGCTTCGATGGTATCCCGCGGGTTGTTTGTCCTGCATGACTTGTTGCGCGGTACCGTTAAAGATCCGCCGCCCTGTGTTGATACGGCGACGGTGCCCACCAAGTCCGGCCTGACGCAGCGGGGCATTGCCGAAGCCCGCATTGCCAACAAGAAATGCGGCAGTTGCCATTCGAAATTTGAGCCGCTGGCGTTCGGCCTGGAAAAATTTGACGGTTTGGGTACCAGCCGGGAAAAAGACGAGCACGGCAACGCTCTGCGCGAGGATGGCGAAATTATCTTTCCCGGCGCTGCGAGCGCCGTTAAATATCGGTCCGCGGCTGAATTAATGGATTTATTGGCCGGCAGTGACCGGGTGCGAATAACGATAACGTGGAAGCTGGCTCAATTCGCGGCCGGCCGCCC
>JAYGDO010000404.1:0-2577 GCA_046582885.1 Pirellulales bacterium
AATAAAAATCAAGCCGCCCCGCCGCTCATTGGGAACGAGTCTCCGGGGGCTAGCCGGATATCGAGTGGGGATTCAGGTCGAGTTGACAGAACTTAAGGAAGTACGCGAGCGCCTCGTCAAAACTTGCTCCGGGCCGCCGCTCCAGGATGAATTCCACGTCCACGTAGTTCGCCCCGAACCGTCGGCAATACTGCCGGACCGCCTGGCGGCTAAAGGCCACCTGCCTGTGGGCCAGATACCTTTCAATTTTCCCCAGCTCCCGGTCCATCACGAACAGGCTTCGCCAGAACAGCCGAAAGGGCAGGAAGCAGCCGACCGGCAGGTGTGACGCGACGAGCACGGTGTTCCCCCTGCGCAGCAGTCGTCCCAGCGGCACAAGCTGCCGCAGGAATCGAACATCATCGAGAACCACCAGACCGTTGTGCAGGGGTGGAATCGGGCAATCGGCGGTTTCTAGCCGGAAGACCCTGGGGCACCGTTCTCTGAGGTGCCGGTGTTCCCGGCAGAGGTACTCGATCGCCGTCGTCTTTCCGCTGCCGCTCATGCCCTGGCAGACCACCAGCCGGGTGCTACGCAGGTCGATTCCCGACAGCCCATGGTAGTCGTCAAAAAAAAATTCCCGTTCATGAACCATCGGAGAAGAAATCCTCCTCCAGGAAGCCGGCGGTCGACCCTACCAGTTCCTGGTCAACAAACTTATCCAACAGCAGCTGGACCTCCCAGTAGACAAACAGCCCGTGCGTTTTACTCACGATGGCCGGTGGATAAAGCGCATCGAACATCGGTCCAAATTCCACCTTCCCTTCAAACGAATTCTCGACCGGCTGTTTTCTCGGGATCGCCTTGGTTCTCTGCTCGTAAAGCAGCACTCCCTGGATCGGATTACTGAAGGAGACGGTGCGACGATTCGAACCGGATCCGCGCATGTACTGGCCTTTTTCCAGATTGCAGGCGACCACCCGAAGGGTGACGTCGTTTAGCTCGGCGCGGCTGGAACCGCGAATCAGTTGCGCAATCGGCACACTGGTGGTCCGGTCAATACGATTCGGCACCTGGTTGAAGCGAAACTTCATGTACTTTCGCAGCTGTCGCTTGATTGCAAACCAGAGGGTGACACCCGCCGCGCCACTCCCCATCAGCGACTGCCCCAGGGGCGAGGTCGAGTCTCCGTCACTATTCTTGTGGCTGTATAGATAAGTCTGCGACTCGGGCGACATCTGGTCGTGCACGCCGATGAGCGTGTTGACCGCGATCACGATGCCCGCTACGAAAACGAGCACCAGGGTCCAAAGCTGGTTTCGCAGCGGGATGGCCCGCAGGTTGCTAAAAAAGTTGAAACGATCCTTGGGATCGATCAGGTTGCCGGTATTCTTACGGATCTTCAGTTTTTTGAGCAGGTTAATAGGTCACCTCTTCGGCCACCTTGGTGTCGAAGAAAACGGCGTCGTCAATTTTCAGGGTCTCCTGGTACTCGATCTCGATCTGCGAGCCGTCATAACAGAACCCCGTAAACTCGCTGGCCGGGATGGAGAACTTGATTGTCCGCTGCTCGGTGCGGAATTCGCGGCGATACAGCACCTTGCTCCCATGGCGCGGGTCGCTGTCGTTCACCCGCACACGCTGGTTCAGATGAAAAGTCGCATCGCGACCCATCGAGTCGCGGCTGTTAATTTGTATCCGTACCTCGACGACATCAAGTTCTTCATCGAACTCAAACGACATCTCGGCTTTTTCTGCCATCGGCGACTTCTCGTCTTGAGACTGCTGAAGACCTCTGCACCCGCTGCCCGGATTCGCTGCCTGCAGCCGGGCCACACCGGGATGGTAACAGGTTATCGGCGGCGGCTTCAACGTCACGGTGCCGACACCGTTGTGCCGGGAGCCTCGGCCGAACCCCGCAAGGAAGCGGCGAGCCTGCGGAGCTGACCTCGCTGCAAACCCAGCTTTCGGCCGTCGGCGAGCGGCGGCGGAAGGCTACCGCCGCCGAATCGCGGACCGCCGCAGAAACGGTTTCAACGAATTTTTGCAAATCCCGCCGTCATCGCCCGCCGCCGTCCGGCTCAATTTCCGCCGCCGTTACGCCTTCCGACGATAAAGCCAGACGAAGGCCTTGCGCTGTCGGGTCGGCTTGAGTTTTTTTAGTTCCGCCATGGCCTCCAACTGGCGTTTCCTTAACTCCTGGTAGTCGCCGGACTCTCGAAACTTTTTGAAGGCGGCACGCAGCGCCTGCGGGTCGGACTTATCGACCGTGGCTTGCAGATCCCGGCGGATCGTCGAAAACTTCGCCTGCAACTGCGCGATTTCTTTCTCCAGTTCGGCCACCTTGATCCGCTGTTCTGGCGTAAGCTCCCGTTGCTGCGGATTCCAGGCCGAATAGCCGCCGACCAGCAGATCGAGATCCTCATCGCCGTCGAAGTCGACGACGTCGATGTGAAAACCGGTCTGGGGAGACGTCGGCAACCCGTTGTCGATTTCTGCGGGGTCATCCCCGACAGGTTCGACCAGCGACTGCGGCGGCGCGAACTCCGGTGAGCCGAGCTTGCCTTCGTTTTGGTAGAGGTAAACGCCACCTTTGGC
>JAYGDO010000416.1:0-6505 GCA_046582885.1 Pirellulales bacterium
GGTTCGCGGCGAAAGTCGCTGATTTGCCACTTGCCTGCGATGCACGTGGCATAGCCGGCCGTCTTCATCACGTTTCCGACGCACGGATATACCTTGGGGCTAAAGCCCTTCAAATTCCAGCGCGGTACGTCATAGTGGTTTACCCAGCCGTTATGGAAAGGATATTGCCCGGTCAACAGCGCCACGCGAGTCGGCGTACATTGTGGCATCGAGTAGAAATTGTTGAACTTCATGCCCCCGGCCGCCAGCCGGTCGATGTTTGGCGTTAGCGAATCGCGGGTCGCGCCGGTGTAACAGCCGACGGGTGCTTTGCCCATGTCGTCGACCATGATGAAGATCAGGTTCGGTTTGGTGACCTTCGCCGCATAAGACATTTGGTCAACGAAAACCCAGACGACCACAACTAACACCGTCAAAAAACGTTTCACGTTACGGCCTTTCTAAAAACTTACCGGCGATGTCAAACAGTCCCCTATTGTCCCGCCCCAGAATTTCATGGTAACCGGCCACTAAAGCCGGTTCTCGGACTGTCAATTTGGCAGCTTCCGATCTAAGACGCGGAGCGGCATATTGGGAGATGCAGCCGTTCGAGAGGATATGTCACAACGTAACTTATTTATTATCAGTGACCTATGGCATTTCCACCGGTTCATTGGCGCGCCAGTTGCGTTTATCTTGGCAATCGCACCGAGTGTGCGCACATTTGGCAGTTTTCAGGGTGGCGACCGTCGTGCCGTCACCTTTTTCACGAGTCAATTTGCTTAATGCAGGGTCCAAAACGGAGGGAAGAAAGTCGATGGCGACCGCAACCAAGTCCAAGAAAAAATCCAAGTCCAAGGTCAATCTCCAACCGCTTGGCGATCGCGTTGTTATCCAGCGCGAAGAATCGGAAGAAACAACTGCCGGCGGTATTGTGCTGCCCGATTCGGCAAAAGACGTACCGGCGCGGGGCACGGTGATCAGTGTTGGCGCGGGGCGGTTGCTGGAGGACGGTTCCCGCGGCGCGTTCCAGATCAAGAAAGGTGACCGCGTGTTGTTTTCGAGTTACGCTGGCGAGACGTTCAATGTCGGCGAAGATGAGTACCTGCTGATGCGAGAAGACGACATCCTCGCCGTCATCGAGGTCTGATCGCCCAATCCAGTCAAAATCTTACCCGCGGCGGCAGCCGCAATTTGCCAAGGAGAACATATCCCATGTCGAAGATGATTGCTTTCGATCAAGAGGCGCGCGACGCCATGCGGCGCGGCGTTTCGAAACTGGCCCGCGCCGTGAAAATCACGTTGGGTCCCAAAGGCCGCAATGTCATTTTGCAAAAGAGTTTTGGTTCGCCGACCGTGACCAAAGACGGTGTGACGGTGGCCAAGGAAGTTGACCTGGAAGACGTCTATGAGAACATGGGCGCCCGCATGGTGCGTGAAGTCGCCTCCAAGACAAGCGACGTTGCCGGTGATGGCACGACGACGGCCACAGTGATGGCCGAAGCGATTTTTGTCGAGGGCCTCAAAGCGGTTGTTGCCGGCGTCAATCCGGTGCAACTCAAAAGCGGTATCGAACAGGCGATCGACGATATCTGCTCCAAACTGAAAAGTATGTCGATCAAAATTAAAGACAAAAAAGAAATGGCGCAGGTTGGCGCGATTGCCTCAAACAACGACACCGCCATCGGCGACATTCTGGCCGATGCCATGGAAAAGGTCGGCAAAGACGGTGTGATCACGGTCGACGAAGGCAAGAGCTTGAAAACCGAAGTCGAATGGGTCGAGGGTATGCAGTTTGATCGCGGCTACCTGTCTCCCTATTTTGTATCCGATCCCGCGACGATGACCGCCGACCTGGACGATGCTTATGTGTTGGTGTTCGAAAAGAAGGTATCGAACATCAAAGAAATTGTGCCGCTGCTAGAAGCGGTCGCCAACGCCGGCAAGCCGTTGTTGATTGTGGCCGAAGATGTTGACGGCGAGGCGCTCGCTACGCTGGTCATCAATAAATTACGTGGCACGTTCACCTGTTGTGCCGTTAAGGCGCCCGGTTACGGTGATCGGCGCAAAGCGATGCTCGAGGACATTGCGGTCCTGACCGGAGGAGTGGCGGTCTTCGAAGATCTTGGGATCAAGCTGGAAAACCTGCCAATCACGGATCTTGGTCGCGCCAAGAAAGTGATCGTGGACAAGGACAACACGACGATCATCGAAGGCAGCGGTAAAACGGCCGACATCAAAGCCCGGATCGAGCAAATTCGCGCCGAGATCGATAATTCGACCAGCGACTATGATCGCGAGAAGCTCGAAGAACGGCTGGCGAAACTTTCTGGCGGCGTGGCCAAGGTCAATGTTGGCGCGGCAACCGAAAGTGAGATGAAAGAAAAGAAAGCCCGTGTCGAAGATGCGCTACATGCCACACGAGCTGCGGTCGAGGAAGGCATTTTACCTGGTGGCGGCGTGGCGCTACTGCGTGCGGCTGCATCGTCCAAGCCCAAGGGGCTGAGCTCGGATGAGGAGATCGGCTACAACATCGTTATTCGCTCCTGTCGTGCTCCGCTGACTGCGATCGCTAACAACGCCGGCAAAGACGGCAGCATCATTTGTGAAAAAGTGACCGAAGGCACGGGCAACAATGGCTACAACGCGGCGACCGACGAGTTTGAAGACTTGGTCGCCGCCGGCGTTATCGATCCGACAAAAGTGACGCGGACCGCGCTGCAAAATGCGGCGAGTGTTTCGACGCTATTGCTGACCAGCGATGCGCTGATTGCCGAAAAGCCCAAAGAAGAAAAGAAGGGCGGCGGCGGACACGGTGGCGATTACGATATGTATTGATCCAACAGTGGATCACGCGACGGCTTCAGCCCGTCGTTGCCCCAACCGGGCAGCGGCGGGTTTTTTAGTTAAACACATTCAGCTGTCGGCCAGTCCACTGAGAATATCCTCGGCCTCGGCGACAAGTGTTGCCGCCCATTTTTTGTTCTTGTAGAGATTCACAATTGCCGTGCAAATTTGCCGCGATTCAATCGGCTTTTCCGCCGCGACTTTGCGCGCATGCTCGAGCCGTTTTTCGAGGACCACTCTTTTGTCGCTGTTGACCCGTTGAATTTGCATTTCGATGCGAGGCAGCTGGGCCTTGGCCGCTTCGACAAATTCGAGAATCTCCGGCTCGAGGTGATCCGGTGAGTCAAAAAGGTCAATCAGGCTCCTCAATTGTTCGGCGGCTGAATTTGGATCCGTTCCGGCCAATTTGATGGCCGCGTTGTAGTCGGTTGCGATTAGCGAATTGGGAAATCGTTTGCTCAACAGGCGAGCTTGGATACTGGCGTGTCGTTCAAGGCGAAGAACTGAAATGCGTGACTCAATCTTGCGGATCCACTCAACTCGATAGTCGTCCGGGTAGAGGTGCAAAAACCTAGTCACATCGGCGCTGGCGTCGAGCAGTTGCTGTTCGTCCGGGGCGTTGTGGGCTGCGGAGATGTTCGCGTAAAGTTTATCGGCCGAAGGAGGCTGCAATGCGAGCCACAGCGCCGCGGCGGCAACCAGCAGGGCCGCCATCAGCAAAATGGTTGGTAGAGAAATTACCGGATGGGCCTTGCGAATTTCGAGTTCGGCCGCCCGCTTTTCTTCCTCGACCGTCGTAAATGTATTGTTGCCCGGGATTGGTTCAGGTCCTGTCAGAGAACCAATGTCGGAAGTTCTCGTTTCCTTCTGAAAATTCGATTCTGACCCGGATGAATCGGATTCAGGGGTGACCTGCGTTGCCGCAATCAGGTCGACCGAACCAGCAGCGTTCGTGCCGCTGTCGGAATGGATCGTTTCGCGGCCCATGACGAAGCCATCGTCATGCGATGGCTCCGCGATAGCGATTTCGTTGGAAATAATCTCGTCGTCGTCCCCGGCTTTTGTTTCTTTGCGAATTGTCAAACCGTGCAGCATTGCTTCCAGTCGGCGGCCGAGCATCAGTGCGTTGGGAAATCGGTTCTCGGGCTGTTTTTCCAAAAGCTGCGAGATGATTCGTTCCATCTCGTTTGGTACATCCGTTGCGTAGCGCCGCACGGATTCGGGACTGGTGAAACGCTGCATCTGCAGCATTTCCAGCATTGTATTGGCTTGGAATGGAGCGCGGCCGGCCAACAGCGCAAACATCACGCTGCCCAAACTGTACAAGTCGCAGTGATGGGTGACACGGCGACCATCGGCTTGCTCGGGCGCCATGTATTCGGCCGTACCCAACACGCCACCTTCGGAAGTGACGCCGACGTTGCCGAACAGCCTCGCGATGCCGAAGTCGGTCAGTTTGATTTGCTCGTCTTGTGTGAGCAGCAGATTCGCCGGCTTGATGTCACGGTGGATGATGCCGTGATCGTGAGCTAGCTTGAGCGCTTTGCAAAGGTCAATGCCGATCTGACACACTTCGCGCCATTGAAAGCGGCGACCGTTGGCCAACTCTTCTTCGAGACTGGTTCCTTCCACCAATTCCATGGCGAAATAAACGTATTGATCCTGCTGGCCATAACCGAACATCTTGACGATATTCGGATGTTCGAGCTTTTTGAGTGACTCGATTTCGGCTTCGAACCGTTCGCGAAAGCCTTCGTGTACGGCCAGTTGTGGTGCGAGAACTTTGATCGCGGCGGGGTTGTTGGTCACGACCTCCGACGCGGCGTAAACCGTGCCCATGCCGCCATGGCCGATCTTTTTACCGATTTTGTAGGGCCCCAGCCGTTCGATTTCCATATGCTCGATCGTATCAGTTTGTTGCGTACAATGCCAACGTGGGAGCATCGCTTGTCAGGAGGAACGGATTAATTAGAAGTGGAAGGCAAAAAATAAATGCAGGGTGGTCAGCCTGGTTTCTTTCGTTACCTTTCAATATCAGTGGAACGAACATATTGACGGATTTGTGGATCTTGTTTGAGGCACAAATCAGGCGTTGGAATTTGACCAGTTCGCGATTTAAAATTTTTGGCGGTACGCTTGGCGCGCCGCCGACGAGGGTTCTGCTGCGACCTGGTGTATGTATTCGTCGGGGTACCGCTGCGATAGAACCGCTGGTCCGGATGACCTGCCGGTGAATAGGTTTGAACCACTCGCCGCGTTCGAAGTCGTTGTGGTGAGTTTGCGGTAGAAGAGATTCGGTAACTTGCAGGCTGAGTCAGCGGAGAACTGTACAAATCTGTACGACTTTAATATCAATTCGCCGTATTTCCTCCTTCCAGGTGGGGAGAGACGGAAGGTGAAATGAAGTTCTTTGGCCTGCTGAATATCAACAAACCCGTCGGAATGACGTCGCGGGACGTGGTCAACGTCGTCCAGCGTCTGGTTCGCAAAAAATGCAAAGTCGGTCACGCCGGGACGCTTGATCCGCTGGCGACCGGCGTGTTGGTTCTTTGCCTTGGGCCCGCGACGCGTCTGATCGAATATGTTCAACGCATGCCAAAATCTTACCACGGCAAGTTTCTGCTCGGTAGCGACAGTCCGACGGAAGACATCGAAGGTGAGATCGCACAGCTTCTCAATCCGCCGATCCCGAGTCTCGAACAGTTGGAATCGGCGGCCGGAAAACTGACCGGCGAGATTCAGCAGCGGCCGCCCGATTTTTCGGCGCTGAAGATAAAAGGCCGCCGAGCTTACGATTTGGCACGGGCGGGTAAACCGGTCGAACTGGCTCCGCGCGGTGTGAAAGTTCACGACTTGTCGATCGTTAGATATAACTATCCTGAATTGAGTCTCGACATCCGTTGCGGCAGCGGTACGTACATCCGGTCGCTGGGCCGCGACCTCGCGGAATTGGTCGGCACCGCGGCCGTGATGTCGGAATTGAATCGCACGGCGATTGGGGAATTCGGAATTGAGGACGCCATCGCGTTGAATTCACTCACGGAAGACCGGATCGCCGCCGCACTAAAGCCAGCGTTGTTGGCGGTTGCCAAAATGCCGCAAATTGAAATCGCGACATTCGAACAGGAAAAAATTATTGACGGCTGTTGTATTCAGCGAGACAGCTTGTCCAAACCGCGAGACGGCGAGTATGCCGCAGTGACCGAAATGGGCGACTTACTGGCGATTCTCGTTGATCGAGGCCAGGGCCGTCTCGCACCGGTCAGAGTTTTTAATACGCATCAGCCTAAATAATCGTCGGCCATTGGGACTCAGCCGGAAAGGATTCCTTCCTGATGGTCCGCCGCCCAGTTACCTTGGACGTTAGGCGGGCAACACTTGAGCCTCGAACAAAGGAAACAAATAGTGCATTACTTCAAGACAGCTCTGTTCTGGTGCTTCGCGCTATGTGCGACGAGTTCTGCCGCTGTTCTCGCGGACGAGAATCCGTTGGAACCCATGAATCGTCGCGTTGGCACCTGGGTCATCAAGACTTACCAAAAGAAAGCCGAATGGACGTCGGAAGAGCGAACCACCACCGGCGAGGAGACGATCAATTGGGTCCTGGATAAGAAGTTCATTCAGGGCGATGTGATCTATGCAGACGGCGGGAAAGAGCATTGGCTTATGAACTACGATG
>JAYGDO010000574.1:0-11259 GCA_046582885.1 Pirellulales bacterium
AGTTGCCGGGCGAGATTTTTTTCGTCGAGCGTGAAACCGTGTGATTTCGCCTCCACCAGCGCCAGGATCGGCACCGCCTGATTGTGGCAGGTAAAACAGGTGCGTTTGTCGGCTGATCCGGCCGCGCCTTTTTCCAGTAGCGGAATCGCCTTAGCAATCGCAGCTCGAATTTGCTCCGCTTCGGTGGCGTTCGAGTCGGCCGAGACGGTCGAGTCGCAGATCATCCCCAGTGCCGCGAACACAACGGCGATTCGTAGGTAGCACATGACAGCTTCCTCAACGGTTGACCTGCTGCTCGTCCGCCTCGTGCAGCGAGATGTGACGGACGATGCGGGTGATGTCCTGTTGCAAATGGATGCAGCGTTTGTAGAGGTAAAATGACGTAGCCATAAATGCCAGTACGCTCAAATACAGTACCAAATCCGCGCCGCGTTCGATACCGACAGCCCGTGCCAGTCGCGTTACATCCTCGGGCCGATAGATCGCCAGTCCGGCGCCGATCCACAACGTCACACGCAGTGCCCAAACACGCCGAATGACGTGACCGCGAACGGCGCGCACCAGTTCGGCGATCAGCAGCAACAAAATTACGCTGACCGCAATCCACTGGAACAATGTCAACGTCGTCATCGAAATAACCTCCCCATTAAAACACGTCCAACGATTCGCAGGGCGTTCCAATTTGTTTGCCCCTTGGCAAGTGTTGACGCCGAGTAGCGGATGCGAACCGGAACCTCGCGAAAAATCAGTTTGCGTCTGAAAATCTCGTCCAGAATCTCTGACGCATGCGTGTAGTCGTCTTCGGTAATGCGAATTGCCAAGGCGGCCGGTCGCGAGAATCCGCGGAGCCCGTTATGGGTGTCCGTCACACGAATCCGGGAAAACGTCCGCGTAAAGAGTACGCCGGCTTTGAGAATTATGCGGCGTCCCAATGGCATTCCATGGGTCGCGCCGAGAAACCTCGATCCCAGCGTCACGTCCACCTCTCCGGCCAGAATGGGCGCGGCGATCTGTTCGATGTCTTCGACCGCGTGTTGGCCATCTGCGTCGAACGTCACCATGACTGCGGCGCCGCGCGAAAGCGCGTAGTCCAGTCCGGTTCGAATCGCAGCGCCCTGTCCCCGGTTGATGAGGTGCGTGACGCGGTGAACCGCATACTCGCCGGCGACTTGGCCCGTTTCATCACTTGAGCCGTCATCGACCATCACAATATTCGCATATTGCTGAGTCAGTGCTTCGAGAGATGCCGCCAGGCGCGGGCCTTCATTGTAAGCGGGGACAACGATCCAAACACCGTTGTTGGCTTGCACGGAGTTGACCAAAGTAAGCGAAACATGAACGAGGAAAGACACGACGACGCAACCGAAGTTTCAGTATATTTCAAACCATGCTACTTCGCGACCGCTTGCGAGGTTTCGGTCTGTGCGACAAATTCTTTCTTCGATTCAAAAAGTCGCCCCCCCGGTCCCGCCAACAGCGCGGGCAGAAAAGCCAGGTCGCCCACCAAGGCGGCGGCCAACAAGACGAACATCAACAAACCAAACTGCGCGACGGGCTGAAAAGAACTGAGCGCGAACACCAGGATGCCAAAACCGGCGATCATCGTCGTCTGTGTCATCGCCAACGCGCATTTGCGGTAGCTGTACAGTACCGCTTCAACGCGCGACATGCCGTCGCTCATGCCGCGCCGGAACCAGGTCAAAAAATGAACCGTATCGTCTACGGCGATGCCCATGGCGACACTGGCCGTCATCATCGAACCGATGTCGACAAGCCGCCCGGTCCATCCCATGTACCCGAAAATTACCGCAGCGGGGAACACGTTCGGCATCATGGTCACCAATCCGGCTCTGATGCTCCTGAACCAGACGATCATCAGGGCCGCGATCAAAGCAAACGCCAACAGAAAACTTTTAAAGAGTCCGTCAAGCAGTTCGCTTTGCGCCTCGTGAAACAAGGGAACCATTCCAGTGTAGAGGATGTTGAGGCCATCGGTGTCGTCGATCATATCGATGAGCTTTTCGACAAACTCGCCGGTATCCTTTTCGCGATCGGAAAGTGCGATGTACTCTGCCACGAGGCTCTCGGCCTGGGCCTTGTAATCGCTGACCAATAAGGCTTTCAGTCCCCCTTTAAACTCGTTGATCGCGTTGTAGAAATCGTCGTTATCTTCCGGCGAAATATCTTTGCCAAAACGCGCTTCGAGTTTCGTAAGCGTTTTTTTGAATTCCCCCCGCCAGTTCAAGACCCGTTGCTGTTGGCGATCCCGCCTGGCGGCGAAGAATTGATCTACATCCTTCTCGATCAGCGAGACGACTTTGTGGTAATCCATCTCGGTGGGTTCGACGCGGGCGCTGATCCTCCACAAAAAGCGTTCTGTGCCGCCTCGCCGGTCGCTGCTGAAAAACTGGACTTTGTGATAGGCGTCCAAGTTTTTGGCGAGCCGTTTATTTAACACCGATCGTTCTGTGGGGGTGCTGTATTCCAGTTTCGGCGCGAAGGTCGCGGCGGACATGGTGCTGCCGATTACTCTCAAGTTGTCGCCATCAGCGATCTTGATTTCCCGGAGATGTTGTTGGATATCCTGGACCAATTCCAGTTGACCGAGTGTGTCCAGGAATGCTTTTTGCTTGTCGATTTGGACAACAACTTCGATCGGTACCTGCGGGCCGAAGCGATCTTTTTCCGCCAGCCACCGGTAGTCCATGATCAGCCGACTGTCTTTGTCAAAGAAACGAATAGGCTTGACGGATGTCTCGATCGACATCGTCCCCCATCCAAAATAGACGAGTAAGGCGAAGCAGACGGCGGTTATTAGGTAATGCTGCTTGATGACGCCGCGGCCGATTGTGGTGACGATTCCATCGAACATGTATGATTTGGCCGTGGTTTCCCTTTTTCTCAGCCGCCATCGTTCGCCTACCCAGCGGTCCATTTTTTGGCAGGCGACCAGCAATGTGGGCAACTGCAGGAAGAGAACAACAAGCGTTGCCAAAATTCCCAACGCTGAATAAAAGCCAAAGTCCTTCACCGGAGCAATGTGGCTGACGAGGAGCGACGCCAGTCCGATGGCCGTTGTGCCAGCGGCCAGCGTGCATGGCAGCCATGCGTGTTGAACGGCGCGCTGCGGCGCCGCCTCAGCATAACCCTCGTCAAGCGCATCGCGGTAGTAGTTTACGATATGGACGCCGGCCGAAATCGTCAGGACGTAAATCAGAGTTGGCATGACAATCAATACCAAATTCATGTTCCCGCCCAGCCATGGAACAAGACTTTCGGCAAAGCATGAACTGTAAGCCGCAATGATAAAAACGACGATGACCAGACGAATGCTCCGCAGCCCAAAACATGCGCAGCAGAGTGAAATGATTCCACACCAAACGATCAGGCTGTGAATGGCGTCTTGGCTGGCATCATCCACGGCGGCATTTGTAACTGCGTCACCGGCCATGTGCGGCTGCCGCCCGGCGTGTTCCTCATTCTCGGCACTCCCGGCGATTGCCTGCGTGGCCAGCTTACGCAAAGCTGCGATGGTGTTGCGACGGTTGTTGTCGCCCGCCTCGGTCAGCTGAACGATTGCACAGGTGAGTTTCTCATCATGGCCGACGAGCAGGCCTGTTATGCGGCGGATCGCCTCGTTGCGATTTAAATCAAACGGCCGGCTGGTCAGCGTTTTAATCAGTGAGGGACCGGTCGTAACCTGGCCGAACAGTTTTTCGCCGTCTTCTTCGTATTCGTTCAAAGACTTGATGAAACGGTCCAAGCGGGGGTCGTCTAACGTACAGCCTTCCCAACTCACCAGCGCAAATTCGTCGGTTCCGAAGTGCTTGACAAAGTAATCGTAATCCTGCGTCGCCTCCAACTCGGACGGCAGCCACTGCTTGATGTTGTTGTTGTTGGACTCGTGCGCGAGGGTCATGCCCCAAACCAGCAGCGGGATGCCGGCGAAAAACGCCACGGTCACCAGGAGATAATAGCGCTCGTAAAATGTCGATCGGTCATTCATCGCAGATCGCAACTTGCCGGATCAATCGCGGCGCACATCGCTATGGTTCCGGCTGGATTTTCGAGCTTAGACTCCGCCTGGAAGGCAATCAGACGGGAGATCGCTGGAAGGGAAGTGCCGGCCAATATTCGCTGTCCGCAGGCTGAGACTGATAAACTATCATCATATCCGCGCCGTTGTTGATCGCCCACCCGTCACCAAATCCGCCGCGGTATTTTGCCCAGACCTCGCGAACCTCACCGGTTAGCGGTCGAAATTGTCGCTCGGTTCGCGTTCCGATTAGTTGATGAGGCCGCAATCTCACGTTATGCTGGCGGCTTACCAGACCTGGGGCATTTTGAGGAAGTTAAAGCAGCGATGGGGAGTGGTTTGCCGCGATGCGACCACCGACACAAAACGTAGGGTGCCCGGAGATTCGCGCCGCTGTCGTAGGTCGCCGTATGCCGTGGCCTGAACTCGGCCCTATGTCCTCGTTTCAAACCCGTTGGCCGGGTGCCTGAGGCGGCGATCGGGCCAAAGGCAGTGCCAAGGCAGCCCCGGAGTTGCGTGGACGAGAAGACCTGGGGCGCATCAAAGCCCCTCATCCTTTTACTCAGCAGACACCTCGGTTCAGTTCCGTTATGAAATTTGCATTTGTCGTACATCCGGTTTCTGAATCGCACAAAATGTTTCGCCTGGACGATGGCGGTGAGTTCCGCAAGTTGTGGAACGGCGGTTCGGCGATTGCCATCAGCGATTACCTTCAGGCCTGGATGGCGGCCAATGCCAATCGGCGACAAGGACTGTCGGATGTCGTCGTCGTGGACGAGATGCTCAATCTGTACTCCAAGAACGGTACAAGTACCGAGGGGCGACTGTACCAGGTTCCCATGTTGGCCAGCGAGATCAAGGATGATACGACAGCAGCGATGGAGTACATCGAACGGGCGGTCGACATGGCGGCTGATTGGGGCGCGGAAATTGTCGGCCTCGGTTCCATGACGGGAATTGTGGGTGGCCAGGGCCAATACATCGCCGACCGCAGCCGCGTGGCGATAACGACCGGGAACAGCCTGACGGTCTTCTCCGCACTGGAGAACCTGTCGCGGGTCTGCGAGGAGTTAGGTATCGATCTTTTGGGAGAGACGGTGGCAATCGTTGGTATTCCCGGCAGCATCGCGACCGCCGCGGCGCGTATGTTGGCGCGGCATGTGGGACGGCTGATACTCGTCGCCAGACGCAAGAACCGGCGTGCTGAGGAGGTCGCCCAGCGGCTCGATGCCGAACTGCTGTACGACATTCCAACCGCCTTGAGCAGGACTCACATCGTGTTGTCCGCAACATCCACGGGCGCCTGCATCGAGCAGCGCGACCTGCGGAGCGGCAGCATTATCATTGACGTTGGCGTGCCGGCCGACGTACGCGGCCGCCAAGCCGAACGCGAGGACGTTTTGATCGTTTCGGGCGGCTTGGCCAGAATTCCGGAGGCGATGTCGCGAGACTGCATATTCTTGGGATTTTATTATGGAATCGTGCCAAGTTGTCTCGCCGAGACAATGAACTTGGCGCTGGAGAGCAGGGCTGAGAACTATTCGCTGGGCCGCGATCTCGAGCCAGCCAAAATTCGATCCATCGGCAAGAGCGCACAGTTCAATGGTTTCGACTTTTCGCAGGTTTTTTCGTTTGGTTTGCCGGTTGAAAACAGCGCTTGGTCGGACATCCTGAAAGTCGACACGCGGCGGCGGATCGAGCGAAATGTACAAGAGGCCGAGGGATCAAGTCGATCGCATCGCGGGGAAATTGGTTGCGGGGTTTCCAACCCTCAAAATGGAAACGGAGCATCGGACCAAGAAAAGAGTGACGGCCACGGTATCCCTTTGGAACGTGCTGCCCTGCCGCCCATCGCGAAACTGGCGGCGCGGGCCGAGGATTTGTTTGCCCGTTACATCAATCCGGTATTGGTCGGAGTGGGAACCGACGGAGGATTGACGGCGACGTTCGTCCGCGGTGAAGGTTGCTTGCTATGGGATGACAAAGGCAAAAAATATCTGGATTTCGTCTCGGGGTTCGGCTCGGTCAATATCGGCCACAATCATCCGCGGGTGGTTGAGGCGGTCAACGAAGCACTAACGAGGCAGGTTCCTGGATTCGCGCAGTCAGCGATCAATCCATACGCCGCGGCGTTGGCGGAACGGCTCGTCGCGGTGACCCCGCCCCATTTGGAAATGGTGTTCTTCTGCAACAGCGGCAGCGAGGCAGTCGAAGCCGCGTTGAAACTTGTGCGGGCGACGTCGGATCGGTCTTCGTTTTTGCACTGCGAAGGATCATTTCACGGCAAGACGATCGGCTCGTTATCGGTTACGGGGAACCGCGGCTATCAAAGACCGTTTGAACCGCTGGTGCCGGGTACCGAGTCCGTCCCCTACGGCGACATCGAATCTCTGCGGCTAGCATTGAACTCCCGCCGCTTTGCCGGATTTATCGTGGAACCGATTCAAGGCGAGGGGGGGATGACGCCGCCGCCGCCGGGCTATCTCAAAGAGGCGGAATCGCTGTGTCGGGCGACCGACACGTTGCTGATCGTTGACGAAGTGCAGACGGGGTTGGGGCGGACAGGTAAATTGTTCGCCTGTGACGAATCCGGGGTCGAACCGGATATCTTGTGTTTGGCGAAGAGCCTCAGCGGCGGCATGATTCCGATTGCCGCGATGCTGGCCCGGCGGACGCTGCACCAAAAAGCTTACGGGACGCTGGACACGTTTGCGCTGCACACCAGCACGTTTGGCGGCGGCAGTTACGCTTGCGCCGCGGGGCTGGCTGCACTGGAGGTGATTGTCGACGAGCGGCTGGCGGAAAATGCTCTCGCGCGGGGGCGGCAGCTTCGTCGCGGCCTCCGCGAGATTCAATCCGACTTGCCGGAATATATCGATGACGTCCGCGGACCTGGGCTGATGATCGGCGTTGAACTCTCACCGCTGAAAGCCCTGGTCGCCAAACATTTGAAGCGTGCGGATGTAACCGGCATGCTACAACATTTAGTCGGTGGCCTGGATGAATTGATGAAGACGTTGCCGGCGGTATTTCAGATGCAAATGCTGCTGCAACAGCACGGTATTTACACGCAGGTTACGCGGTCGAATCCGTTGGTACTGCGGGTGCAACCGCCGCTATCGATCACCGAGACTCAGGTCGATCAATTCCTGGGTGCCTTTGCACAAACCTGCCGCGCGGGCCAAAACGTCGAGGACCTGTTCGACGTCCTGATCTCAAAAGCGACCGCCGGTCATCACGGGGCCGACCAGCAATCTCCCCGGAAACCGGAGCAGTCGCCGGGTGACCAGAAGACGAGTCAGGGAGTGGTCCGGCCACTCTAGCTCGATTGATCGAGCGCGTACCTGATTGCTTGATTCAACCTGCGTAGCGTGTCGCGGGAATAGCCGATGTCGAACCAGAGCACCTTGCCGTCGGCGGCGAGCAGATAGGTCCTCGGTAGGAACTCGGTTGCGATTTGCGAAAACGCGCCACCCGATTCGTCCAGCAGAGTGACGAATGTCGCCTCCGCCAGTTCGACCAGGGGCTTAACATCCTGGGGCGACTGCTTTTGGTTAATGCCGATGATCGCGACACCGTGTTCGGCGAACCGTTCGGCGAAATCGATCTGCAAATCGACCATTTGCTCCTTTTCTCTGCCCTGATCGCGAGCGCCGCCGCCGGTCCAGAAAAAGACGACCGTCAGCCGTTCTCCAAAATGGTCGGAGAGCTTCTGCGGTTCGCCATTTAAATCGGCCAGTTCAAAATCGGGCATGGCGCTGCCCGACTTAAGCAGGTTGCTCTGCTCGTGCGCCTCGGAGAATTCCATCTTGGGCAATTCCGCTGCACGTTCGAATCCGGTCGTGGTGCTATCCGAACCGTTCGCTGCCGGCGAATTCGAGGCGTCGTCCTTGTCAATCGTTCCGCTATCTGCGTCGCCGTCCGGAGTTTGGTCCGCGGCACGGTGTTCGGCACCGCCTGGGGCAATGGTGGTACGGTCTTCTGCTGCGTCCGTCAATGAAGACGCACTATTGACCGGTTTGTTGCAGGCCGCCAGGAGGGGAGAAAGTCCGGTCGCGCAAATGATCAGTAATAGATTCTTTGCACGCACGGGACCGGCATCCTTTCTTGGTTGTTCCACGACCGAGTCACAGCCAACAGGGTTCAGTCTCGCGTTCCGGCGGCGCTTCGTCAACGGCTGATCTTGATGCCCAACTCCCTCAATTGCCTAGTATCAACCTCGCCGGGAGCGCCGGTCATCATATCCGCCGCCCGCTGTGTTTTTGGAAAAGCAATGCAATCGCGGATATTGTCCAGTCCGCCGAACAGCATGACCCAGCGGTCTATTCCCAGCGCGATGCCGGCGTGCGGCGGTGCGCCGTACTGCAGCGCATCCAGCAGAAAGCCAAACCGCTCGGCCGCCATGGTGGCGTCGACTCCCAGCAGGTTGAAAACCTGTTGCTGCAGCGCCTGATCGTGGATTCGGACGGTACCGCCGGCGGCTTCGGACCCGTTGATGACCAGATCGTACGCCTTGGCCCGGCACTCGCCGGGGTTGTCGTCCAGCAATCCCAAGTCCTGGTCGCGGGGCGCGGTGAATGGATGATGCATCGCCGCCCAGCGATCTTCTTCGTCGTCCATGTGAAACATCGGGAACTCGACAACCCACGAAAAGTGCATTTGCTTGGGATCGTACAGTTTCAGTTCGGCCGCCAGTCGGTTGCGGAGTCCGTTGAGTACTTTGCAAGTGATGTCAAACTGGTCCGCGCTGATGAGCAGGAAATCGCCCGGTTCGGCATTCATCCGCTCGGCAATTTTAGCCAGCAGCGTTTCGTCGAAATTCTTAGCGATCGGCGCCGCGAGTTTGCCGTCCGTTTCGACCTTGAACCAAGCCAGTCCTTTCGCGCCGAAATCCTGTTGTACGTAGTCGGTCAGTTGATCGATGTCTTTCCGCGAGTAACGATCTTTCGCCGCTTTGGCGTTGAAACCGCGCACGTGGCCGCCCGATTCGGCCACCGCGCGAAAAACGCGAAAATCCGCTTCCGCCGCTAAGTCCGTGATATCGACCAACTCCATGCCGAACCGCAAGTCTGGTGCGTCGTGCCCGAACCGCTCCATGGCTTCGTCGTAGGACATCCGCGGCAAAGGCAATTCCACATCGAGTCCCGCGATTTCTTTGGCGACCCGCGCCACCAGTCCGTCGATCGTGCCGATCACGTCGTCGGCATCGACAAATGCCATTTCCACGTCGAGCTGCGTAAACTCCGGCTGGCGATCGGCCCGCAGATCTTCGTCTCGAAAGCACCGGGCCACCTGCACGTAGCGGTCGTAGCCGGCGATCATCAAAATCTGTTTGTACAGTTGGGGCGATTGCGGCAGCGCGAAAAACTGGCCCGGATAAATGCGGCTCGGCACCAGATAATCGCGGGCACCTTCCGGCGTGCTGCGGCCGAGTATCGGCGTTTCGATATCGATAAAATCTTGCTGGCTAAAGTAGTCGCGCATGATCTTGATAATGCGATCGCGGAGCATTAGCGTGCGTTGCATTTCTGGGCGGCGGAGATCGAGATAACGATGCTTAAGCCGCAAATCCTCCCCGGGCAAATCCTGCTGGCCCGGGGTAAACGGCGGCGGCGTCGATTTGTTGAGCAATTCCAGCTGCGTCGTCCGCAGCTCAATTTGCCCGGTGTCGATTTTCGGATTTTCCTGCCCCTCGGGCCGATTCGCCACGGTTCCGGTGACTCGAATCACGTCTTCGCCGCGGAGCCTCTTGGCCAACTCAACGAGTTCTGAGCCGCTGTCGGGATTGACGACAACCTGCGTAAGTCCGTACCGGTCGCGGAGGTCGAGAAAAACGCCCCCGCCGTGGTCGCGATTCGTGTCGACCCACCCGCAGAGTGTGGCTTCGTCTCCGGTGTGATCTGACCGCAATTCGCCACAAGTATGAGTCCGTAACAACGCAGGTTCCTTTCTGGCACGTTGCGAGGGAGACCGCAGGTGCGGGTGAAGGAGGTTTTCGATTTCTGAGAACCGGGCATTTTATCGGAAAGGGTGCGGGGGTGAAATATGTTCTGTTTCCGAATATCGAGGGGCTTTTGCCCACGGTAACCGCTTCGTTCTGTGCTTGACGAGCCGACCTCGCGTGACGACGATGTTCGCGTAACCGGCTCTCGGGCCGGACAAGACCTGTTGGAGGTGCCTGTACGTGAATTTGGCTCTTGTGTCGTAACGCGGCTTTTGAAATTTCGGGAAACCAGGGGAGGCGGACCCCGCCCGGCGCCATGTTTTCTGACCGGCGTCTACAATAGGTGCCCCGTGATTTCCCTGATTTCTGTCAGATTCCGGCGGGAATCTTCCGCGTGAGAGGGGCAATCGCATGTGGTGGGCAGCAAAGAAACAAAAACAGTTCTTCAATCTTGAGAGACCGGCTCTGTTCGATTTACAGAATGATATTGGTGAAAAGAATGATGTTGTGAATGACTACCCCGACGTTGTGACGCAGCTCCTGGCCCTGGCTGAAGGCGCACGCAAGGAGCTTGGCGACTTTGACAGGCGTGGGAGTGATCAGCGTCCTGTTAACTATGAAGGCAATGCCAACAATCCTCCCAAGCAATTCTCCGACAGCAGCGGAACTATTTCAGAAATAATGGCTTGAACTGCGGTTGGGATTCATTCGGCTCCATCTTAAAAGCGGTTATTTCAGGCGGAAGTATTAGAATGAAGCCATACGTTCCTTTGCTGATTTTTGTCGGCTTAGTCGGGATTCATTCCGCCGGGGTCTGGGCCGAGGAACGAACAAAGCGAACCGACAGGCCAAATATACTCCTCATCCTGATTGATGACATGAGCTGGAACGGCCCCAGTTGCTATGGGAATAAGCTCGTTGACACTCCGCATATCGACCGGCTGGCGTCCCAAGGAATGAAGTTTACCAGCGCTTACGTGACCCCAAGCTGTTCACCCACACGGACCGAATTGCTCTCCGGAAGACATTCCGCCCGTATGCATATCACCAGGGCCCTGCCGGGGCTGCCCCAGGAACATCCGTGGGCGAGGCACAAAGGGCCTATCCTTTCCCGAGGCATTCCTTTCAGTGCCCGCACACTGGCCGAGGCGCTCAAGGACCAAGGCTATCGAACCGCCCACCTTGGGAAATGGCACGTCGGCATGAACTACACCGTGCGGGATCCCAAGCGGATGGCGAAAGTGCGCAGCGAATTCGGTTTTGATCATACCTTCCATGG
>JAYGDO010000667.1:0-13344 GCA_046582885.1 Pirellulales bacterium
CGACGTCGAAGGCCCGCTCCCTGCGGATACCGCGTTTCTCCCGGACCGGCGGCACAAAACCGACTGTTACGTCTGCATGTACCACGATCAGGGACTCGTTCCGCTAAAGGCGCTGGCATTCGATCGCGCCGTGAACGTCACCCTTGGATTGCCCCTTATTCGCACATCCGTTGACCACGGGACGGCGTTGGACATCGCTTGGCAAGGCAGGGCCGATTTATCCAGTTTTTGCCAGGCAATTCGGTTGGCATTGCAGCTCAGCAGCCATCGGCAGCCCCACGCCATCAATATCAACTGAGGCCGGCGATCGGGTCACCACTTTCAATGATGCCAGTGATTTCGCGAGGCAGCCCCTGAACCAGCCGCAGTTCACCGAGATCAAACAGGGTGCTGAGCACCGTTGCCATCAGGTGGGGCGGCCGGTAGGCGTATGTGGCCGCTTTGGCGGCTTGATGATCGGACTTGCCGATGACTTGACCGGGCTGCAATCCGCCGCCGGCCAGCAGCAACGACGTCAATTCGCCGTAATGTCCCCGGCCGCCGTCTTTGTTCAAACGTGGCGAACGGCCCATTTCACCGGTCACGACCAGCAAGATGTCGTCGCTGAGTCCGCGCTCGCGGACGTCTTCCAGAAACGTCGCGACCACATGATCCACCTGTCCACCCATCGGGTAAATTCCGGCCATGTTCTTCGGACTGTTGTTGTTGGCGTGATAGTCCCAGCCGCAGTCCGAGACCGTCACGAAACCGCAACCGGCTTCACACAGCCGCCGGGCCAGCAGCATTTGATGGCCGAGCAAATTCGACGCCCGCCGCATGTCGTGCCAGCGCGTCAGCTCTTCCATTTTAAATAGTTTGGTGGTGTCATAACGTTCGACGGTGCGGGGGTCCTCCTTCGATAAATCGAAGGCGTCCGCCACCCCGCGCGAGATCACATCAAACGCCTGCTGCTGGTAAGAATTAACGCCGTCTAAATCTCGGGTGACGTCGACGCGCCGGCGAAAGTTGTCCAAGCCGGCAAGCAGTGTGCGGCGATCCAGCAAACGGGACGGCTCGATCTTCAGCTTCATATCCTTCTGAATTTGCCCGCCGCCGGCGGGGTTGAAGGCGGCGTATGTGTCGCCAAGCGATCCCGGTTGCGTCAGCGTCGGCAGCGCACCGGTCTCAAAGTTCTTGCCTAGTTTCAAGCCGTCCTTGATTGCCTCGGGAAGCACAAGCACGTTGCTCGGCACGCCGGTCCTCGGATGGTTCGTACCGCGGACGCGGGCGTAGATCGAACTCATTGACGCTTTCGTCGGATTGCCGGCACTGACGACTTGGCCATAGGTGTGCCCCGAATTGCCCGAACCGTACGAACGCACGATCGAAAAACGATCGGCCATTGCCGCCAACTTTGGGAAAGTCGATCCAAAAGTGATGCCGGGCAGTTTGGTTTGAATCTCCCCCGTAATGCTGCGAATTTCGCTGGGCGCGGACATCTTGGGATCGAAGAACTCGATGTGCGGCGGACCGCCTTGCAGGAACAGCAGCACCACCGACTTGCCGCTCAAAGCCTTTTCGACTTCGACGGCGGACGCCCGCGTCTGCAGCATTTGTGGAAGCGTTAGCCCGCCAAACGACAGAGCTCCAATTCTCAACAACTCGCGCCGAGAGAACCCCTGGCAATTGCGATCAAGTTTGCGGTCCATGATTGTGAGCATCGCGTATCCCTTTCCTTCACGCCACTACACGCCGGCCCTAACCGACCCCCATTCGGCAAAGACCTAACGACAGTCGTTCGCAGTAACTTCTATCGTCACCGACCCTCACCCGCACGCACCAATTCCAGCGTACATGCAGCAGGCGGTCTCATAATAGTCCACCACTCGGTTTTATGTCAATAAAATCCGCCGCGCTAAAACCGCATCAGAAATCCCCGAATTGTCAATTGCGCAAAAACTGACACCGACAAGAGCCGCAAAACGAATTTAATCGTTTGCGACGGGGGATAACGCAAATATGGACCGCGGCTTGGCAACCGATAAATAGTCATCCATGCCCAGGATGATTGAATCGGTCAGCGAACCGGCATTGAATGCAATGCGGTCATTTTCCTGCAGGCCGCGGTCGAGGTAGAGGTCAAACGGCAGGATCGGATGGCCAAACGGTGGGACTCCGCCGGGAACCAAACCGCTGCCATCGATCGGCTCGGTCAATTCCAGCAACTCTTCGGGCGTGGCGAAGCGAAGTTTCTTGATCTTCAGCTCACTGCGAATCGCGGCCGAGTCAACTCTTCGGTCGGCCGGCAACACGAACAACGAGAATTGTTGATCGCCCTTCATCAGCAGCGCCTTACCGCCGACCCGCAACGGTTCGCCCCGCACGCGGGCAGACTCTTCGGACGTCTTTGTCGGCTCGTGATGAATTTCCCGGAACGAGATTCCTGCAGCAGACAGAAAGGCTCGGATACGGTCGAGAATCGACTGAGGCATGGCGGCCGACCTCCGGGTCAAATCCGTAACTTCCGTGTGTTGGAGCGCATCGCGCTGCTTGACGCGTGCTACTTGGCAGCTTCGAATTGCTTTTTCAGGTTTTCGACGTCTTTTTTCAGCTTCTCATTGTCGGAACGCAGCTTGGTGACCTCTCCGCGCAGATCCGCAATCTCCTGCGGAACGATCGGCGCCTTTTTTTGTACTTCTGCGATCGCCTTGCGTGCCGCTTCGGCGACGCGATCGCTGCGGTCCTTATCCGCCAGCGAATCCAACACGGCGGTTGATCTTGGATCGCCCAATACCCCTAGCGCTCGAATCGCCGCAATCCGAATCGCCTCCTTGGGGTGATTCACCTGCTTGGTAATGAAGTCCCGCGCGCCGCTTTTATCTTCCAGCTCGCGGCTTATCCTCGCCAGCGTTTCCAAAGCCTGTCCAAACCCGCGGGACGTAAAGACCGCCTGCCTCTTTTGCAACACAGCGAGTAGCGTTTCCTGATAAGATGCGTCGTTCTGCATGCGAATCGCGGCGACCGCCGCGTCCGCCAATTCGTTGCGGAATGAATCCGACGCGAGAAAGCGACTGATCAACGCCCTCGACTGTGAGCCGCTGAATCGGCCCGCGGAGCGGATGGCGCCAGCGACAATCGCGGGATTTTTTTCGGTATTGAGGACGACCTGCAGATGTCCGAGAGTTTCCTCGCGGAAGAACTTGCCGATATCCTCCACCACCTGCTGGCGGACCCTCGCGTCAGACTGGGCCAGCGATACGGTCAACGCTGCAAACGACTCGTCGTTATGTATCTTTTGCAGTGCGGACGACGCGGCAATTCGCACGCCGAAAAACGGGTCTGACGACAGCAACGCCTTTAGCCGTTCGACCGACTTGTGCGTCTTTCGCTTGGAAATCGCCTCGACGGCCAGTAGCCGGCCGATCATGTCGTCCTGATTGCTCAGCTGCGCAAACAGCAACTCGTCCGATTTGTCGAACGTGATCTTGGCGAGCACCGTCAAGTCCGGATCGAAGCGAACAATCTCCGGCTTCTTGGATAGCGGCACGAAGAATTCGTGCTTTTTTTCATGAATCTCAATGTCTTGGTCAATGGACCTTCCATCGACAACAAACCGCAATTTCGTCGGAATGCGGAACAACAGCACTTCCTTGTCGACCTTTTGCGTCTGCTCGACGGTCACCTTGGCCAATTTCACCGACGACTGCCAAGTGTACGCGATCTTCAAATCCGGAAAACGCGGATGATAAACCCATTGGTCGAAAAACTGATCGAACGAACGCCCGCTTTCCTGCTCAATCACCTGCCTCAGGTCGTCGGTAACCACACTCGAAAACGCGTGCCGCTCCAGGTATATCCTTACACAACGGCGATAAATCTCGTCGCCGAGCTGGGACCGCAGCATGTGCAGCACCCAGCTTCCCTTGGGATACGCACGGTAATCGAACTGCTGCCTCGCATTGGTATACGCTTTGTAAACAATGGGCTTGCGATCTTTCTCCTGTGTCAGAATGCTGCCCTGGGCGTCGTTGTGGAGTCCGTAGAGCATCGCGTCACGGCCAAACTTATGTCCCTCATAAAGATGCGCGTAGTACGTCGCGAACCCTTCGTTCAACCACAGGTGGCTCCAATCCTTACAAGTTACCAGGTCTCCAAACCATTGATGGGCCGCTTCGTGGGCGTCGAGCCGCCGCGTGGTACGAATGTTTTCTGTCGCCTCACTGAAGATCGTACGGTGCGTCAACGTCGTCAGTGACGTATTTTCCATTCCGCCGGCCACAAAGTCACGGATCGTAACCTGGTAATACTTCGACCACGGGAACGGAATGCCGGTTTCATCTTCGAAGAAGGCCACGATCTTGTCCGTGTCGCGGAACGAGTTGCCGGCATGCTCGATCAACGTTGGCTGCGTGTAAAACGCCAATGGAATATCACCATGTTGTTTTTCCAGCTTCTCCATGTATCCCGCCACCAAACAAATCAAATAATTGACGTGCGGCTTCTCCTGCAGCCAGTGGACGGTCTTGATTCCGGCCGCTTCGTCGGTCCGCTCACTGACGAGCCGCCCATTCGACAGCACCGTCATGCCGACCGGCACGCGGCAAATCACCTCCGTGGTCGATCGCTCGTTCGGATAGTCGAAGCACGGAAACCAGGACCTCGCCTCGTGCGCTTCGCCCTGCGTCCAGACTTGCGTGTCCGTTTTGGGGTATCCCATTTCAGGTGTGCGAAAATAAAGCCCTCGGGTCGGTTCGGCTTCATGGTCGATTTCGATGTCGACTTTTTCGCCGACTTCGATCGGCTGTTCGAACTGAATCCGCAGGTCCGTACGCGATGAAACGTAGTCGGAGACCTTCACCTTGCTGCGGACTTCATAAATCGTCAGATCGGCGGCGTCCAGCCGCAGCTGGCTGAGCGGCTTGGCAATCGGCGAAAAAGTGATCGTGGTCGTACCCGCTACGGTGCGTTTCTTGAAGTCGGGCGTTACGTCCAACTTAATATGCAGCACGTCCACCGTGCGATCCGGCGCATAGCGCAAACCGTCGCCCTTTAATTCGATGCCGAACAATGCGCTGCCGTGCTGACTTCCACAATAGCGGCAGATTTGCACCTGTTCTTCGGCCGACGCACCGAGCGACCAGCATAAAACGAAAAATGAAAAACATGATGAAAAAAGGAACCGAGATCGGTTGTCACTGCTCATGACGAAGCCTTTCGATGGTCCGACTTGGAATCAATCGAGGCGACCGGGCCGCCTAAAGAAATATAGATGCGCCACGCGGCGAATGTAAAGCAACCAGCGCCGTGGCGGACAATCGTAAACCGCGTCAATTTCGACGGTCCCAGCCGCAGGATGGCCCGAAAACCCGTGCTACAGGGCGAATAGGCTATTTGGCCGCGAACAGGCTGGCGATTTCGCGATCGGAAATCTTTTCTTTGCCGTCGGTCGTATCGATGATCAGACCCTTGCCATTTGGCGCGATCCAGACGACGTGATTGCCGAGCCCGAAAACCTCTTTCATCTGCGGCTGCTTTTCGAGAATACGGAAATAAGCGTCGCTTTGAGCCTTGATGGCGACCACCGAAATCTTTTCCGTGAATCCCTCGTCAATCCAAACGCCGCCGATCTCCATACACCGCCGGCTGTTCACCCGACGAACGGCATTCGTCGTCAGTTGCTGCTGGCATTTCAGGCCGTTTGTGCAAACCGCCCACTCGACTCCAAGCCTGTCGACTTGGTTAGCCCGTAAGTGGCCTCCGCGAAAATTGCCATAGGCCCGGTCCAGCGATCCCTTGAGTTGCTTCGCAGCCCACAGTCGCTTTCGCACTTTGTCGTCGCGGTCCGCAGCCGCCGAAGCCGGTCGCCCCGTTTTCGGCTTTTCTTCCGGCTCTTTCAACTCCGCAAAGGCCTGCTCTTGGTAGGCGTTGCGGGTCTTCGCCAGATCGCCGTCCTCCTTTTGTAAGTCGCGGGCAAATTCCTGCACACGACGTTGTTTCTGTTCCGATTTGCCACCGGGTATTGCCAGCGCTCGCGGCACACCGCCACCGGCCGCGGCAACCTGGGTCGGCGCATCGGGCATGATCAGGTAGCTCGTGTACGGCGTGGTGATACCGTAGGCCTTCGCCAGCTTAACGACTTCTTCGACGAGTTCCTGCTTTTCGCCGTTAATGCGAATCTGGTCGAGCAGATAACCAACCTTGCGTCGCGCCCACAGCTCTTCAACGAAAGGCTTTGTGTCACTCCGCTCGGCGAATCGTATCTCGTAAACAAACTCTTTTTTGTGCATTCCCACGTTTCCATCGAGCACCACGGTCGCGTGGCCCGCGCCCCGATACCGAGCGAGCACGACCAATTGGTCGCCGTGGAAAAGATCGGGCAGCCTCGGTGGATAGACTTCCGCCAATCGGACGTCGCCGGTCGTGTTGAGTTTCAAATTGGCCAGCAACGGCTTGTTGATCTTGTCGAAAAAGCTCGACACTTTGACTTCCAGATCTTCGCCGGGCCGTACGAAGCGATTGACGGCACGGGTTTTCTCCGCAATCTGATCCAAGAACACAGCATCCAAGTCATCGCCAACGCCGAATGAAAAGATGCGCGTGTCCTCGGTGTTCTTTTCCATCAGATCGGCGAGAATCTTCCCGGTGTCGGTTTCGCCGATGGTCGGCTGGCCATCCGTGAAGAACACAATCGTAAACATGCGTCCCGGCTTGTCGCTCCGCATCGACAGCGCGGCTGTCAGCGCCTCGTGAATGGCCGTTCCACCACCAGCGTACTGGTCGGCCACCCACCCCTTGGCGTATTTAAGCTTCTCTTCGTCAGCCGCTTGCAACTGCTCGCGATAGCGATTGACCGTCGTCGCAAATCCAATCAATCCAAAACGGTCGTCGGCCGAGAGTCCGTCCAGGCAGTGCCGTACCGCCTTCTTCGCCTGCTCCAGTTTCTTGTCCTGCCGCATGCTGCCCGACGTGTCGAGCACAAAGACGATGTCGCGCGGCACTTTTTGGCCCGCCGATAATTCGGCGCGCGGCGAAACGAGCAACATCACGTAGCCATCTTCTTCGCTGATCGGCCGATGCTCGAGCGCCGTAAGGCCGACATCGCGACCACTGGTGGTATAGAAAAGTTGGAAATCGCGATCCAATACCGCCCCGTTTTCTTCGAATTTGACAACGGCATTTCGATCGTCGCTCCGCACCACATCGATCTGATGCGAGGGACTGTAGACACTGCCGATCGCCTGCTGCGATTTCAGCGTGACAACCAGGCTGAACTCTTCCAGCGTACTGGGCGCCGCGCGATCGATTTTGAGCGGATAGACGTATTCGACCAGTTGGTTTTCTTTCTTGGCGACGGCCGTGAAGCTGACTTCGAGTTTCTTGTCACCCTGCGCGGGGATCGGGAAAACCCGCAACTTCAATAAGTCCGTGCCGATGTAGTCGAGTACCGCCGGATTCTTGGTCTGTCGCACGATGCTCGTGTACATTTCTTTGGCGCGGCCCGCCTTAAGCATCTCGCCTTTCATCTTGTGACCGTCCACCCACATGGCGAATTGCCGTACGCTCGCCCCTCTGGGGACGGGAAACACATAAGTCGCTTCCAACTCGCGCGAAGTGTGGTTGCGAAACGTCTGCTCGACCTTCGTAACGGCGACCTGATCCTCCATGGTCACGGTAACGCGGTGGTTGAGCATCGCCAGCGGCGGCAAGTCTGGCTCGACAGGAATCAACAAGCCATTGCCGTAGGAAGCGCTGACTGCGGTCAACAAAACGATGGGAATGAGCAGGTGGCGTTTCATCGGAAGCCTCGTGGCCAATGTCGTATAACCGCGACCCCGCATTCGAAACAGACGCGCTCCCCGTCGGGTCGTGGTTAAACGGGGAGCCGCGTCGCGTGGCGACTACCGCCGAACCCACGGAAACGGTGTGACGATTTCAACGGGCTTGGCGCTGACTTGTTCGCCGAGGATGCCCTGGAAGATCGAGGCGTACATCGATTCGATCTTCTTCATCGAGTGTGCGGCCATCAGCATGTGAACCCGGCCTTGGTTGCCCAGTACCCATCGTTTGCCACGACGACAGACGACAAGTTCCGCGGCACTCGCCTTCTGCCGCGCGGCCGCCTGGCTCGCCTCAAATGCCCTTCGTTGTCCGGCATCAAAACTGACATCCAGGTCTTCGATGACCGGCAACTGCAGAACGGGTGCCAGCGGCTTGCCGCTGGGGTCACGATACGAGAGGGCGCCGCCCTCTGCGGCCGCCGGTGTATCAAAAGTAACCGGCTCGACGCTGAAGCCGTGTTCCTGGCGCAGGCGTTCGGCGTGCGCCACGCGAAACTGGCCCTTAAACGACTTGCCGTTCTGCTTCGATTCGGCGAGTGCCGACCGGGCGGTTTCGACCACCCACTTGGCCTCCTTTAGTAGCGTCTGGGCATTCACCGGACCGGCGACAACGTGCAGCACGCGGCCATCCTGGGCGCAAAAGTACGAGGCGACATTGCCGCCCTGCTTTTGGCCGTTGACAATTTTAAATGTGCCGACGCGCTGAAACGCGGAGACGAAATTTTTATTGAGGAACTTGCCGACTTCGGGATTGGCGAGGGCGTTCACACGGAACGCCTCGGCGTTGTTTCACGTATAATCCGGTGTCTCAAAGTGCCCGGACACGTGCAACACGAAGACCAGCTTCTCTTCTTTGAGTGCCTGTTTGGCCGCCGCAGCCGGCGAGTCGTAAAAGTCCACGGCGGTACCGCAATTGGCGGCCGCCTGCCCTCGCAAAAGAAACAACGCAGCCACGGCCAGCGCCGCGGCGGTCCCCACGGTCCATCGATCGAGCGTTCTTGTCATTTCCTCACCTCCGGTTGAGTTGTGATTTGAGTCCGCCTGGCGGAAGGTTGTGTTTCTATCCCGGAAATAAGACGCCATTCACAGGTCATGCGTTCCAATAAAAATTGGCCAGAATTCCCTTCCTCGCTATACAGACATTGTTACCGAAGCGACGTCTGCTTCTTGTAACAATTGCGCAACAAAAGCGGGGAGGGGACAAATCGCCGCAAAGCCCCGCAGTTTGCGCGTTCCCCCCCTCGAAGCGATGCGGCCCGTTCACGGGCCGGCGCGGCGAACCGTTCGTAATGCTCTGTTTTCCAGTGAATCCACGCTAAGTGGTTGCACACCCGATTCTTTTCTGCGAAGGTGTTCGCCAAGCAAAAATTCTCATCTGCGAACGGCGGTTCGAAAACAATCCGCGCTGAAAGGCCCCCGATGACACGTATCACTGCCCCAACGATCTGCTTGTCCATCGCCCTGGTAACCATTCCGGCGGCTCACGCGGAACTGAAATTCACCCCATTGTTCGACGGCAAATCGCTCGACGGCTGGACCGTCCTGAGGTGCGAGGCCGAAGTTGACGGGGGCAACATCCTGCTGAAAGCCGGCAACGGCGTGGTCCACACCGACAAGCAGTACAGCGACTTCGTGCTGGAATTTGAATGGAAAGCATTGCGCGAGAAGGGATACGATTCGGGAATCTACTTTCGCTGCGAACTGCCCAAAGGCAAGAGCCCCTGGCCCGCCCGCTACCAGGCGAATTTACGTCAGGGACAGGAAGGCAATGTCGGCGGCGTGAAAGGCGCGACCAGCAAGGACCTCGTCAAGGCCGGCCAATGGAATCACTTTCGCCTGGCGCTGAAAGGCACCGCCGTGTCGCTCGAGATCAACGGCAAGCCCGCCTACAAAGCCGACGGCATTCAACAGGCGAAAGGCTACATCTGCCTGCAGGCCGAAATCCCCGGCGGCGGCCAGTTTCGCTTCCGGAACATACGGATCGCGGAGCCCGAATAGCATCGTGCGGAAAACAAAGGTGACTCCGCGGCCCGTGCTTCAATGCCGACCCGTCGTCACTTCTTTTTCTTTTTGCCCGCACCAAGATTGACACCCCAGACACCGTGGCGCTGGTTGTTCCTCGGGCGATTTACCTGCTTTGAGTACTGGCGCATTCTGGGCGTGACGGTTACCTCGTGAAATTTGCCGCGATACTTGGCGGCGATTTTCTCGAAACCGGCGCGGGCGGCATCCTTCATGCCAAAGCCCATCGTATGCACGACGACATGAGGATCCTTGAATTGCAACGTCGCGGGCACGGCCTTGTCGGTAAATGACCCGTCGCCAAGCAGGTAAATCACGTCGGGCTTCATTTTGAACGCGGTCGTCATGGCGGCGATCCCGCGCGTCTGCAAACACCGCTCGACATCCTTCAACCAGTATCGCAGCTTTTCGCGGTTCTCCTGCGTCGCCTTGACCCAGGTCTTCGCCGAGCGGGGATAGAACAGCGGATAGGCCGTATCGCTATAAAACACAATAAAGAATTCGTGACTGTAACTGAGCTTCGAGATCGACTTTTGCAATTCCACCACGGCGGTTTCAAATTTCCCGTTGTTCATGCTGTTGGAATTATCGACGACGAACATGAACCGCCGGCCCTTTGTTTTCACCCCAAAGAACGACGCCATCCCCTGGCCGTCACCCGTCAGGCCTTTCCCATCCCCCAATTCGGCCAAATCAAACCCCGTGTCGGCAATGTCGTCGAACGGCGATATCTCGCCGAAGTCGGCTAGCACCTCCGTATCGGCCTGCTGCATTTCTCCCAGCAATTCGGCCGCGCCGACATCCTCGATGATTTGCGACAAGTCCGGTTCGACCTGTTCGATTTCGGGCGAATCCAGTTCCAGTTCGACTTCCTCTTCCGTCTCTTCCATTTCCGGCACAATTTCAGAAATGACCGCAGCGATCGGGGATTCGTCTCTTTCTTCCGGACGCGGCAATGCGTACAGGGCGAGGATGAGCAGGAAAACCGCATGCAGCAAGGTGCTCACACTCCAGCCGGGGACACCTTCGCGAAACAAATACGCCCCCAGCCAGTGCGGCGACTGGGCGGAGGTGTCCGTTTCATCCGTATCGCCGGCACTCGAATCCTCGGCACCGGGCCGGCGGGCCGCTTCGGCTTTCTTCGCCTTTGGAACGGCCGGTTCGGCGACCGCCAGAACAAGCGGTGCCACAGATTCCTGCCCGGCTTTCTCTGCGGCCGGGCTTTTGACCGAGCCGGGCCGAGAAGGCTTAACGACCGCGTCATCGCCATCGGCGGGCCGTCCGGGCTTCTGCGTTTGGCTTGCCGACCGCAGCGGCTTCGTCGACTCAACTGCTGGACGAGAAACTACCGCAGTAGCAAGCTTCGCTGCGGCGGGCTCCGCCGCGGGCTGAACGTCCGCTTCTTCCCCAACCTTGGCCTCGAGCGCCTTGACCCGCGCCCGCAATCGCGCAAGTTCTGCTTCAACTTGCGGTTCGTCGGCAGGTTCTGGCGATTCAGAACCGCTATCCATGTCGACCCTCGGGATGGATGCAGCTAGGCTTCAGACAGACTCGCCCATTATAGAAGCTCTGGGAGGGTGCCGCAACTTGACCGTGTTTGAGTTGCGTCGTGATTCGTCATATCATCGGCAGACGCTTCGCCGTACCAACGGCAAACATGGAACAACTTTGTAGAACTCTCAACGCTACTGAGCAGGAACTGACCATGCGTCACCTAATCGTCAGCAAGCAGCCGAATTCCAAAATGTGCTTTGTGTGCGGGTTGCGAAATTCGCTCGGCCTGCGGGCCTCCTTCTACGAGTTGGACAACGGTGACCTCGTCGCCACGTTTACGCCCGAAACGGAACATCAAGGCTATCCTGGCCGGCTGCACGGCGGGATTGCCTCGGCGGTGCTCGACGAAACCATCGGCCGGGCGATCTTGCTGCGGCACCCCGACGACATCTGGGGAGTAACCGCGGGGCTTAATCTGCGGTTTCGAAAACCGGTGCCACTGGGCGAGCAACTGCGCGTCGTCGGCCGCATTACCAAAGAGACCCCGCGCCACTTCGAAGGCCGGGGCGAACTGCTGCTTGCCGACGGCACGAAAGCAGTCGAGGCCAGCGGAAAATATCTGAAGTTCCAACTCGATTCGATCGCCGACTTTGACGAGGACGAACAAGAATGGCGGGTCAGCAGCTCGGACGACGATCCGGATGCACTGGAGATTCCGGAATGGTGAAGCCGATCAGGAAGCCCTCGGGGCGCGGACTGGCCAGTGGGCGACGCGACCTCCGGGCCGCCCAGCCCCTCTTTGCCCGCGTTATTTTTTCACGGTGAGGATATCGGTCATCTGCTTGTTCGTGTTGAGCGTGACCGTTCGCCGCTCGACGCGTTCTTCGTCCGTGCCCCAGTTTTCGTAGACCGTGGCGAAAACCCGCGTTCTCGCACTGAGGCGATTTTGATCCGACGAAAAATACTTGGCGCGAATCTTGTATTCGCCCGCCGGGGCGCGAAGCAGCCGATACATTTCCGGGCCGTACCCCTGCGTAACGTCGCGGGTGATGAGGCCGCCGCTCTTGGTCCTGCGGTGCTGGTAATAACACTCTTCGCCCGACGGTTCGATCACGTGCATGTCCACATCCGTGCCGTCCGTGTTCCACATGATGGTGACCAGCAAATCGCACGACTTTAGATTGATCTCGGAGGTCAGGGACTCCAGACGCGCGGCCGCAAAGTTCGCGGCGTGGACTTGCAGCTTGCCCGATTTCACCTGCCGCAAAAAGTGCAAGTAATCGACACTGGCGATCCGTTTAAAGTCCGGAAAGCGGTCCGCCCAATTCGCGCCGATCGCAATTTCGTAGTAGATCATCGCCAAATCCCCGCGGTCCATGCCGGCCAGACAATGCGCCAGGGCCAGGTACGTCTGCGGTTCGTACGGACGCGATTCGGCCACGCGCCGCAACAGGTGGTAGGCCTGCTCGCCGAGTCCCCAATCGAGCGCCGAAAAACCGACATCCCGCGCCAGCACTAAATCGCCCGGCCGATATTCGACCAGCGAGCTGAGCGCCTTCAGCGCATCGTCCGCGCCGAGGTCGGTGCGCCGCCGCTGGGCCTCTTTCATGATCTCTTCATAGCCGAAATTGCGCAGCGACAGCATCTCGCGGAGCGGCTCGGCAATCGGTTCCCAGGTTCGTTCGTTGCATGAGAGCGAATCAATGCGGACGCCGAACGACTCGCCCGGCAGGGCGTCCATCGCCAGTTTCACCGCGGGCGACAGCCGGAACGCGAGCCCGGGCGTCGTCTCCAACTTATTCACCCAGGCCAAAAACGTCGCTTTCGGATCGCCCAACCGGGCCGCCATTTGATCCCCGATGGTGGCGATCACGGCCGCGGCTTTGGTGCTCTTGACCACAAAGGCATCTTCCTGCGGTTTGATATTAAAACGCTGATAGTCCTCTTCGCTTTCCAGCATCAACAGCGAGCAAGTGCGGCCCGTGATGCGAAAATGGCGAGCGTAGGCCGC
>JAYGDO010000006.1:0-2205 GCA_046582885.1 Pirellulales bacterium
CCCGTGATGCGAAAATGGCGCGCGTAGGCCGCGGAGACGTCGTCGGTTCCGTCGCCAAATTCCTCCAGACCCGCCGTCGATACCTGGCCGTAAATCCGCGACGCCAAATCGCTATCGACCAGCTGATCGAATTTAACATTGACCGTCTTGCGTTGGTCGCCGCGGCGGATTTTGAGCGAAATCTTGGCATCCTCGCCCGGGGCCCCGCGGCCGACCAGCAACAGCTGCTGGCCTGCGAACAGCGTTCGCGGCTGTCCCGCCAAGAGGAAATCGCTTCCTCCATCCACGCGTACATCGACCAGCTGCCAGGGCCGCTGCCGATGCGCCTTTGAGGCCGCTTCGACCTGTTCGTCGCCGGCCACCGTGAAGACCGCACCGCCCGTTTCCCGCGTCAGATGCGCGAGGGTGTGGATATCGGTCCCGGCCAGGCCCGTCCGGTACGCGAAAATGGCGCCGTCAAAGCCGGCAGCCTTCGTCAGCAGGTGCAGATCGCGCTCGCCCCAGGTGATCGCACCGTCGGAGAGTAAAAAGTAATCGCGCGGAATTTCCTGAGCGCCCAACGGTTGCCAGCTCGGCGCGGCCGCCGCCCGCAGGGCCCCGCCCAGATCGGTCGCGCCTTCCAGCGCCAGCGTGTGACAGTATTTCGCCAGTTCGGCGACGTTTTCCTCGGTGTTGTCGACGAACTTCTCCCGCCACCAGTGCTTTTCGATATTGAAAAACAGTACCGCGAACTGCTTGACCGCACCGCGGTTGTTCGTCAGCGTGGCCTTGAGCAGCGACAGCCAGACGTTGAACTTTTCGGGATTGGAACTGAGTGACGTATCGACGAGGAACACGGCCCGTTCGGCGCCGGCCACATCGCCGCCTGCGGGCAATTGCGGCAGAAACGAAGCGGCGAAGAACGGCCCGGACTCGGGATCCGCGCCGTGGATCAGCGTATTGCCGCCGTCGACGAGACGCACCTCGAACTGCCGGTACTCGGGCCGATCGTAGTGGAAGTACGCCCGGCCGGCAGCGGTGAAGGGCCGCACCTTGGGGCGGATTTGTGCTTTCTTGCCGGCCTTGGCCGCGACGTTCAAATCGACGGTGCACTCGCCGACGCCGTCGGGCAGATCCAGCCGATAGACCAAGTCGTCGCCGAGCCGCAACAGATTCACGTCGTAGCCGATGACGACGCGGTGCAGTTTCTGCGGCATCAGCGGAAACACGCGGGCGGAAAAGATACCCGCCCCGGCCCATTCGACCAGCGCCGGGTCGACGCGGCGGCGAACCGTCTCGCGATAAGCGTGCGCCGCCCGGACCCGCGTGACCATGCGGGCCTCTTTCGCCGCTTTCCAGGTTTCGGCCCGCGCCTGCATGATCTGCGCGGGCGCCGTGCCAAGCTGCTTTTCACCGCGCAGATTGTAGAACGCCTGCCGGATACTCGGCCGGTCATCCGCCTCGCCACCATAGGCCGTTTCGCCGAACGCGAAGAAATAGAGCGAAGCCTCGTTGGGCAGCCGCAGCTGAAAATTGCCTTCCAACTGCCGCGGGTGCGTGTTGAGGTAGTACATGTCGAGCAACACGCGGGCGCGAAAGCCGTCGATCTGGACGTTGACCTGCATGCCTTGCAGCGGCAGCTCTTCGCGATCGCCAATCATCAGCCGCGACGTATTCGGCAGCTTTCGCGAACGGCGCCAGCCATCAACGAGTTGCTTGACTTTTCCGGCGTGCGCGGGTTTCTTCTCGGCATCGGCCGCTGCCTTCTGTTGCCGGTCGGCTTGTTTGTTCGACTCTCCACGATCTTTGTCGCCATCCCGCTTTCCGGAAATCTCTTTGTCTTTCCCCACAGTCTCTTTGGCTTTCCTCACAGTCGCCGTGTTGCCAAAAGGCTGCTCGTCTCGGTCATCACGTTTGGATTCATCGTCCGGATCTCCGTCGCCGTTGGGGTCCGAAACACCGGGGTGCGGGGCCGGTGTCCTGCCTTCGCCGCTGAGCCCCAAACGAGTTTGATTTTGTAGTCGGCCGCTTCGACCAAGATCGGTGACTCCGGCCTCCGCTTCAACTTCAACCAAATTGGATGCGACACTCTCCGGCTTAAACTCCTCGGCCCCCTCTTCTGCGAATTTCGGCTGCGGTCGCCTGCCGGGCCGAGACTGACCCTGACCACCTCGTCGCAAATCTTCGAAGAACCGCTCAGACGGCTCCGCCCGTCCGTGGCCGCCG
>JAYGDO010000077.1:0-4536 GCA_046582885.1 Pirellulales bacterium
GGATGTCGCGGGGCGGCAGTGGGGACAAGACGGTGAAGGTCCGGGATGCCTCGGCGTTGGACAAGTCCAAGTAGTTATGCCGTATCTCCAGGGGCCCCACGGGGGCCGGCGATTCCGAAACCGGAGTCGCCACCAACAGCAGCAAAGGAAAAAGAACCAGCCCCGCGATGATGTACGGTCGCAACTTCTGCATGGCAAAGTCCTTCAGCGCGGATCGGGCGAATCCGATCGTTACTATTTTTTTTTCACCGGCCGCAGCACGCCGCGGGGAACAAGCGCCATGGAAGTCGGCGTATAGTTGCAGGTGCAGCCACCGGAAAGGTTTGGGACGTTGAGGACGCCATTGGCCGGGATGATGTTGTTGCTGCAGGCTCCCCGCAGGTTCCAGAGGGGCTGAAATTTCCGCGTATCCAGATCGATGTAGGCGGCGTTGCCGCGGTAGCGGGTGGTCACCATGTAGGGGCTGGTCCGCAGCGGCGTGCAGCCGCGGCGGAACCACTTGAGCTGGTCGGCCAGCTTGGCGCCGCTGGTGAGGTCGTACATGACAAAGTTGTCCGAGCCGCCCACCAGCAGGTTGTCCCCGGCAATGTAGCCGCCGCTCTTGTAGTTCCATTTGTCCTGGCCCGGGTTGGCCACTTTGTCTTGGCGGTGGACGGTGCCATCCGCGCCCTTGTAAATGGCGGTGCTGCTGAGCAGCAGGTCGTGCGGCTCGCTGTACCGCACGTCCGTGCCACCGGGGGACTGCCAGGACTCCCTGCCGGTGGCGATGTCGAGGGCGTAGGTCTTGGCGCCGCTCTTCTTGATGGTTTCGCCGCGGCGGGCGTTGAGTAGTTCGGCGACGTAGACGCGGTTGCCGCCCACGGCCAAGCTGAGTTGATCGCGGGTGGCGGCAAAGGACCATTGCAGCGCGCCGGTCTGGCGGTCGAGACAGATGACGGTTTTGCCGAGGTTACTCACGAGAAAATTTTTCCAGAGACGCAAACGGACGAGTTTGCCGCCAATTTTTTCCGGCACGGGAAAGCTGCTCCGCTGCTTGCCGGTGGCTGCATCCAGTACGAGGCAAGCACGGCCGGCGGCAACGTAGACGGCGTCGGCCACGGCCACGAACTCGCCAACCTGCTCGGCGCCGGCGGCCTGGGGCAGCGGCCGATCCCACAGGCGGCGGCCGGTGAAGACATCGATGGCAAGCATGCGATTGGCGCGGACGAAGATGCGGCCGCCCGCCACGCGGACCTCGGTCTTGCCGGGTTGCCGCTGCCAGCGGATGGAGCCGTCGTACCACAACAGCCCGAGCGGTCCGCGGAGGTAGCGATCGTCCGAGGCGCCGGTGTTGCCGGCACCGCCGCCGGCGTGTGACCAGTCGGCGGCCTCAGGCAACGCGCCGGTGCGGGTGAGCAGCAGCCAGCTGCCGGCCTCTTCCGTCCTTGCCGTTTTGATGTCTGCAGCCGATTGCACCCAAGCCGCGCGGGCCGCCAGGGGTATCGGCAGGCAGGCCGTGCCGCCGTAGGGGCGGAGGGTGTGAAAAATGTTTTGCAATGAGCCTGCGCCGGTTTCGGCGGCGAAACGCCCGGGTGTTTCCGTGACGACCAAGTTGGCAAGGAACGGCGGAAACGAGTGGGTCAAAGGGTCGCCCACCTGCACCGAAATATTGCGGCCGTAGATGCCGCGCTGATGCAGGTGCCGGCGCAGGGCATTCACCTTGACCGCATCGGAGTCGATGGCGATGACGGTGAATTTTTCGGCCAGCGCTTCGGCCAGCGCTCCGTTTTTCAAGCCGAGTACGAGGCAATAGCCGCCCGTTGCCTTGGCCGCCTCGGCGACGGCCTCGGCCTGCTCTGCCGCAGCCTTGGCCGGGGCGGAAGGCTGCGGGTGCCGCAGCGGCTTGGTGATTTCTTTTGCCCCGAACGTGTACAGCCGTCCCTCGCGTGTGGAGACAAACAGCCGGCCGTTGGCGGCCACCACACTCACCGGATCGCCGTCCAGCTTGGCTTGCCAGGAGATTTCCGGTTTGCCGTTTTCCTCGGGAAGATCAATGGCCGCCACCGTGCCGGGGCCGGTCGCGTAGAGCCGGTTGCCGGCCTGGATCCGCACGCGGAGGTCGGTGGCCAGCTTCCACCGCTGCGGGAAACTCGCCTGCCACTTGTCCGGGTAGCGGTCGTTGGCCCGCCGCGGATCTGTCGTCCGTGGCTCCAGCTTCGCCTGCGTGATATCTTCCGCGACGATACCGCCGTCGGTGTAAAACATCGTGTCCGCCGATAGCACCGGCCGGCGGAAGTCGCCGAGAAATTTCTGGTTGGTCGGGTCAATCTGGACGCGGGTGAAGCCCGCCGGGTAGAGCCGGTTCTTGAAATCCGGCTTGTTACCTCGGCCGGGAAATTTTTCGTCATTGGGCCGCCGCATATCGTAGAGGTCGCCGCTGTGGGCCAGATATTGCCCGGAACCGGCCACGAACCATGTTCCTTTTGGCAACCCGGTGCGGCCGCCCCAACCCATCGTGTACTTGCCCAGCTTGCCGGTCTTCAAGTCAAAGACCGCCGGCAGTTGCGTGCCGCAGGGCGCCACCAGCCGACCGTCCACCACGGCCAGGTAGCCCTGGGGCGAAAGCCCCATCAGCTGCTCGACTCCATGGTCCAGGTTGGCCTTCTCGATCTTGTCGCTGTCGCGGTTTGTCCAGATCACGTCGCCGATCCCGGCGTCGAGAGCGTGGATGAAAATGCCCTCCTCGGGCCACAGACCGGTGGCGAAATAAATCACGCCCTCATCCAGTACCGGACCGCCGCGTACCGGCCACATCGGAATCAGCCGGCGGTTGCCCAACAGGTTGCGGTCCGCACGGTCGGCGGGCCTGCCGTAATATTTCCAGAGCAGTTTCCCGTCCGCCGCGTCGACGCAATAAAGGTAGCCGTCATCCGATCCGAAGTAGACCCGTCCCCTCGCGGCCAGCGGCGCAAAGCGGACCGGCCCGCCGGTGAAAAACCGCCAGCGGACCACGCCGCTGGTCGTCTCCAGCGCCGTCACACTGTCGCTGACCATCGACGGCACGAATATTGTCTCGCCCATCACCACCGGTTCGTAGGTGGCGTCGTAGCGCAGCCGCAACTCGCCCGGAAAAGCTGGGGCCGGCTCGCCAAACTCGCGGACCCACTGCAGGTGAAGCTCGGCCGGCAGCGCCTCCGGTGAGGCCGCGCCCCGGTTGGCACTGAAACGGAACTGCGGCCAATCCGCCGCCTCACTGGCCGCAGAAAGTACCGGGGACAGGAACAGGAGCAGGGGTATTAAGTTGATTTTTTTCATGCCCACAGTATCCACCCGCAAACACACACTTGCAAGAACAAAGAGCGAAGATGCCGAGGCCGGATCTCCCCGGAAAATCCATTTTCAGTTTTCGGATGGCCTTGCGCGGCGAAAACTGGAACAGGCCAACTATTCTGTTCTGATTCGCCTTTCAACAGTTCACTTGTCGGAATCCTGCCCAAAGACTTGTCCGGCGGTTACAATGGGCGGCGGTGAAAGCCTGGAGTGGTTCCAGGTACCTTCTGCGGCGGATATCCCGATTTACAGATATCCCGATTTACAGGGGAAAAAATGAAAACAAGTATTTACAGCACACTATTTCTGATCCCGTTACTTCTGGTGGGTGGTCCGCTAGTAGCCGACGAATTCGAACCGCTTTTTGATGGTAAATCGCTGGCCGGCTGGCAGCTGATGAATGGTGCGAAATTCTCCGCTGCTGACGGGGTTCTCAAGCACAATGGTGGCCTGGGGTGGTTGCGCAGCGACAAGCAATATTCGAATTTCATCCTGCAGTTGGAATTGCGGTTTCTCAAGGCCAAGCAGGACGGCGGGGTTTTTGTCAGATCGGGGATCGAGGGCAAGAACTGGCCCGGCCAAAAATACGAAGTGCAGATCGAAAACACGGTTCGCATGGCGAAGATCTTCGGAGCGAAACATAAACTGGATGTTGACCTGACCCAGCAGGTGCTCAAGCCGCTCAACGATTGGAACACGTACGAGATCAAGATCGTGGGACCCCAGGCGGAGGTGCGGCTCAATGGAAAACTGGTTAGCTCTTCCAACGACTTGAACCGGCTGAAGAAGGGTTACATCGGCTTCCAAGGAGAGAATGGCGCGCACGAATATCGCAACATCCGGATCAAGGTTCTGGGAGATTAGCGGACCACGCTGCGGCGGCAGCGGACAGTTCAGTCTGGCCCTTAAGCTCGAGCCACCCTTTGGGCTTACCAAGACTCTCGGCCGCTTCGCCGCTGATTGTCGCGGCGTTGTTCAGTTTCGGCATGGTGCATTCCTTATCCGTCCGAGTGCCAAAACGGTAATTACCGTTCTGCGCCCCGGAAAACAGGCTGTACTGCCGATACCGGCGGGTGATCTAAGACGAGACTTCAGCGGCGATTACAGAAAGTGGAGCGGAAGGGAATCGAACCCTCGACCTCTGCGTCCCGAACGCAGCGCACCCCACTCGCAAGGTCCGGATGTTGAACAAGTTACAGAGGACGGTTTGCCAGTTTGCACCAGAGT
>JAYGDO010000086.1:0-1976 GCA_046582885.1 Pirellulales bacterium
CGTGGCCGTGTCTTCGCTCGCAAACTCCGTATAGGTCACCCCGATCTGGGCCAAGTTATGCGCGCAATTCTGAGTTCGCGCCCGCGCGCGAACCATCTGGGTGGCTGGCATGATGATCGCAATTAAGATCACGATAATCGCAATCACAATCATTAACTCCACGAGCGTGAAGCCGCGACGGCGGTTGCGGACCAAAGCAGTACGATTAGACATGACTTTTTCTCCCTGTCTCTCAAAGACCTGTCTCTCAAAGACCTGTCTCCCAGAGACTCGGCATTCGATCCGTCCTAAAACCCACAGATCGTCGAATTCCCCCGATTACTGGCCGACCAACTCTTACGTCATCAGGCTATTCTTGTAAATTCCGGTGACTCCGTATTCTAACCAACATCAGGGCTGCTTGGCGCCCTCTCTCGCCCGGGACCGTTGAAGTTCCTCAATCAGCCGCTCCTTCTTCTTCCGCAATTCCATCGGTAGAAATTCCGTTATAAAATCCGCATTCTTGCACTCCGGGCAGTGAAACGGCTGATCGGAAGGCAGTTGTACCCGTGCGGTTGAACCTGCGGCATGAGAGCGTTGATATCACCGGTCGGCCGGGCAACGCTGGATACACCCCGCCGGTTCGTTTCAAGCGGCTGGCACGACGACCCCCGCGAACAGGGGAACCCGACGACGGCGCGAACGCCCGGAGGCCACGGGACGGATACGCGGACGGGGAGATGATTTCTCCCTGCCCCGCTACCCCCCTCTAGCCGCACCCCGCAGACAACACACCAGCTACAACACGCCGACGTGGACCAACGCCGCAAGCCGCGTCGTTGACGGTCAAGTTAATCCGTCAGCTTGATGTTCTCGTAGTAACTCTTCAGATTCAGCAGGCTCAGACAAGTGGTGCCCAGGCGGCCAAGGTTGTTGTTTGGCCAACCACCGGGCGGCGTCCAACTGCCGCGAACGTGACCCTGGGTTTCGCGGGTGTTAAGCAGGTACGTCTCCATCGCGTCGCTCCACGTACTCCATACCGGGCCGGCGTCCGTTTCATCGCCCATCATCCGCATGAAGTGGTGCGCGTAAAAGTTCAAATAACGATTGGCATCCGGACCGCCGTTCTGGGCACACCGCGTGGCGAAGTACGTTGCCAGCGCTTCCATCGAATCGTGGTACTTCAATTCCGGATTGAGATACAACCGCATGTAACCGCCCGCCGCCCACATCGCCAAATTATTTTTATGGTGATTCGGAGGAACATAACAATAGGAGATTCCCAGATGGTAAAACCGCGTGTTCAAGAACTGGTCATCCATCAGCAAGTTTTGACCGCCGACCGGTGCATTGGCGGCCGTGCCGTTCATGGATTGGCCCCCGCAAGCATCGAGCCAATCGTGAAGCCGCGACAGGATGCCGTCCAATCCGGCAATCGGAAATTGCGCTTCATTGGCGCTCTTGAGCGACTGCGTCATTGCCGCCGTCACGCTCGTGTCGGCGCTCGAACCGCAGTGATAGCGGAATCCGCCGTTGCCGTGCTCGCAGTTGGCAATGTAATTGACCGCGCGGAACGACTTGTCGTAAAGCTCCGTCGGATCGACGCTGCCCCAGGCACCGTCCTGCGTACCCCGGCGATAACCCTCGACCAACGCCATCACGGCGAAGGCGCGTTCGTACCCTTGAGCGTGACCCGGTTGGCAGTCACCGATATGGCCGTTCGGCTTGACTTGCCGCATCAGGTAAGTGAGTCCCTTGGCGACCGTCTCTTGATAGTCGCCGGCGCCCGGGCCGCTGCCCGTGCCCAGGAAGGCCAATAACGCAAATCCGGTCGCCACGGAGGTACAGGGATTGCCGAACGTCGTTTCGTTCGGGCATCGTCCGGCACAGGGCGGCACGCCGCCGATGTGATGTTTCAGCGACCATCCGCCGTTGCCCACCTGGTGCCGCAACAGCCAAATCAAACCTTCGTCGATTCCCCGGTCCGGCTCTTCTTC
>JAYGDO010000094.1:0-3817 GCA_046582885.1 Pirellulales bacterium
ATTAGACATGACTTTTTCTCCCTGTCTCTCAAAGACCTGTCTCTCAAAGACCTGTCTCTCAAAGACCTGTCTCCCAGAGACTCGGCATTCGATCCGTCCTAAAACCCACAGATCGTCGAATTCCCCCGATTACTGGCCGACCATCTCTTGTGCCATATGGCTATCTTCTAAATTCCGGCAACTCCGCATTTTAACCAACATCAAGGCTGCTTGGCGTCCTCCCTTGCCCGGGATCGTTGAAGCTCCTCGATCAACCGCTCTTTCTTCTCTCGCAATTCCATCGGCAGAAATTCCGTTATGAAATCCGCATTCTTGCACTCAGGGCAGTGAAACGGCTGATCGGAAGGCAGTTGTACCCGTGCGGTTGAACCTGCGGCATGAGAGCGTTGATATCACCGGCCGGCCGGGCAACGCTGGATACACCCCGCCGGTTCGTTTCAAACGGCTGGCACGACGACCCCCGCCACCGCACCGCAACTGAACCAAAGGACGTTTACCCATCGAATTTGCCTCTGCCTACCGTTCAATTCCCGTTTTGCTCCCCAGCCCGCTGGCCTCGCCGGAACTAATCCTGACAACTTGGCTGCTGTCCCGACCGTCCCGATATCTCTCCCGCATTCAACGCACGGCTGAAGAACCGGAACTCATCCATCTTGCCGACAAAGTTCAACCCACCGGCCTTGGCCACGGTGGGAAAACTCGAATCGCTAAAGTTACCCGTTGCCGTACCTGAGGCAACTTGTGCTTTTGGAAAGGGGGGGTACCGCGACGAACTGTCCGCAATCAGCGGCGCGATTTCCGTTGCATTCCGGCCGGTCATCAACGCATTTCGAGGACAACGGAACGTCGAACTGCACATAGAAGATTGGCAGTTGCCGAGCGCCGAACATGACGAACTGGTCTCCGTCACTACCCACGAAGATGCGGCGGCGTCCCCGGATCGATAGCCGGAACGAAAAAGTCGCTGATAATTCGCGTGCCCTGGATCATCCCTTTCAGATTATTCACGCCCTCTTCGGTGACTTTCGTCCGTTCGATATTCAACGTCTGAAGTTGCTGAAGCTGCCCCAAGTCAAACAGCCCCCGATCGCCCACACTGGTTTCGGATAATATCAGATTCCTTAGTTGCGACATTTTGGTCAAATGGATCATCCCTTCGTCCGACACACGATTGCAGCCAGCCAGAACTAATGTATGCAAATTGGGCAACTCGGCAACATGCGCGAGACCCGAGTCTGATACGTTGGTATTCGACAAGAATATCTCTTCCAGCTCCTTCAACTCTTTAACCTCCGTCATCCCTGCACTGCTGATCGAAGTGGCTTCCAAAAACAACGTCTTTAAATTCTGGAATTTCGATATGTGCTTCATTCCGGCGTCGCTGATTGCGGCTGCCGTGCAACGGAATGTGGTCACTTGGAAGGTCGACTCCGGGGCGATGGCGAGAAAGGCGAACAAGTGCTTTTCCGTGCGAAGCTCTGCAATGTGCAACACACCAGCCGGGGAGTCAAGCTCGATCAAAGTGCCTTTCTTTGAGTCGGAGAAGTTTTTGACAAACTGCTCGTCGGGGTTTCTGGTCCGCCAGTCCGTTCCGCCTTGGTTCGGCGTAACGGGACCTTTCGGTGGGTCGCTCGAACAAGAACATCCCCCCAGGCCGATCAACAACGGCACGACAACGAACACCGCAACCGCGGCAGCCAGCTTCCAGCCTCTCTGCATCATGAAAGCGCCTCTCAAAGAAAGCCACCCGGTGATGGGGCCCATCGTGACCGGGAGATAGTGACACTATCTTAACAGAATTTCTGCGCAAGTTTAGCCATCCGTCAGCGTGACATTCTCGTAGTAACTTCTCAGATTCAGCAGACTGAGGCAGGTCACTCCCAACCGGCCAAGCTGCCGATTACGTTGATTCGCGCTGGGCGGCTAGCTCCCACGGACGTGCCCTTGCGATTCGCGAGTATCGACTAGGTACGCCTCCATGGCATCGCTCCAGGTAGACCGGACCGGCGTCCGTTTCGTCGCCCATCATCCGCATGACATGATGTGCGTAGAAATTGAAATAACGGTCACTATCCGGTGCGCCGTTTTGCTGCATCCGGCCGGCCAGGAATCTCGCCCGATTCTCCATTCCGTCGTGTTACTTCAATTCCGGATTGATGTACAGGCGCATGTAGCCGCCGGCGGCCCACATCGCCAACGAATCTCGATGACGATCGGGCGGCTGGTAGGCGTACTCGGAGCCGAGTTGATAAAACCGGGTGTTCAAGAACTGCGCGTCGTTGACAACAGAATTGGCCTGCTGGCACTCGTCCAACCAATCGTGCAGCCGCGGCAGAATGCCATCCAAACCCGCGATCGGAAACTGCGCTTCGTTTGCACTCTTGAGCGATTGCGTCATGGCCGCCATCACGCTGGTGTCGGGGAACGTACCGCAACTGTAGCGAAACCCGCCATTGGCATGCTCGCAGTTGGCGATGTAATTGACCGCGCGGAATGCTTTGTCGTAAATCGCCGTCGAATCCACCGTGCCCCATGCGCCGTCCTGTGTCCCGCGACAATAACATTCTACCAAAGCCATCACAGCAACGCGCGCTCGTATCCTTGTGCGTGTCCTGGTTGGCAGTTGCCAATGTAGCCATTCGGTTGCACTTGCCGCATCAGGAAGTTGACGCCGGCGATCGTGTCATTCGATTACACCAATTGGCGATGCAAACTAGTCCGTCAGTTTGATGTTTTCGTAGTAGCTCTTGAGATTCAAAAGACTCAAGCAGGTCACGCCGTGGCGGCCTAAGTTATTGTTAAAGCGGCTGCCTTCATACCAGCTGCCCCTTACGTGGCCCTGCGTTTCTCGCGAGTTGAGCAAATACGTTTCCATCGCATCGCTCCACGCGCTCCAAACTGGACCGGCGTCCGTCTCGTCTCCCATCATCCGCATGAAATGGTGCATGTAGAAGTTGAAATAGCGGTCTGCATGCGGGCCATTCTGTATCATATTCGAGAAGATCCGTGCTCGATGCTCCATGGCATCGTGGTATTTCAACTCCGGGTTGATGTATAGTCGCATGTAACATCCGGCAGACGCCATCGCCATAAGACCACTAAACCCATCATGACCATTATTGGGGACAGTGTACCCGTAGCGGGAACCAAGACTGTAAAATCGCGTGTTGAGAAACTGTTCGTCATCGAAGCCTTCCGAATCGACTCTGTCCAACCAATCATGCAGCCGCGACAGGATGCCGTCCAATCCGGCAATCGGAAATTGCGCTTGATTGGCGCTCTTGAGCGACTGCGTCATTGCCGCCGTTACACTCGTATCAGGCGCAGAACCGCAGTGATAGCGGAATCCGCCGTTGCCGTGCTCGCAGTTGGCAATGTAATTGACCGCACGGAACGCCTTGTCGTAAAGCTCCGTCGGATCGACGCTGCCCCAGGCACCGTCCCCTGAGCCCCGGCGATAACCCTCGACCAACGCCATCACGGCGAAGGCGCGTTCGTACCCTCGAGCGTGACCCGGGCTGCAGTTGCCGATATAGCCGTTCGGCTGGACTTGCCGCATCAGGAAAGTGAGTCCCTTGGCGACCGTTTCTTGATAGTCGCCGGTGCCCGGACCGCTGCCCGTGCCCAAGAACGCCAGCAGCGCCATTCCGGTCGCCACGGCGGGACAGGGACTGTTGAACGTCGTTTCGTTCGGGCATCGTCCGGCACAGGGCGGCACGCCGCCGATGTGATGTTTCAGCGACCATCCGCCGTTGCCCACCTGGTGCCGCAACAGCCAAATCAAACCTTCGTCGATTCCCCGGTCCGGCTCTTCTTC
>JAYGDO010000107.1:0-6138 GCA_046582885.1 Pirellulales bacterium
TTCGTTTTCGCCACAACGCTTTAAAATGTTTGAAATTCATGCAGAGCAACTCCACGGCACACGATCAAAAGACAAAATCAGCACAATGGGTGGATACTAAGCGCTTATTGTCACGGAATATTCCTTGTGCAGCAACAAAAAAGTGCGATCCGAAATAAATTCCGCAATCGTCCTCAAAAACCTCCCATCGGCTGCCTGCTCTAGGTGGCGAAGGTGGCGTGGTCAAAATCTCGCTCGAATGGGGTTGTGGACGAAAGTCAGGCCGGGTGACGGACGCGTTCAGTAACACCGATTGCTTAACAGGTGATCGCGATCTTCAGGCCGGTTTGTGGTGGCGAACCGAGGCGATTCGGGCGTCGGGCTGCCAGCGCCGGCAATTTGGTTTCGGGATTGCGATTCCTTACGGGTTCTACAGTGCTTCGGCAGACCGGTAGGGGTGTGCCTCGGAACCATCCCTGCTCTACGGCAAACCGAATGCCAAATCAGGCGGCGCCACCGGCTGCCGGATTGCGTGGTTTAAAGTCTTTAAAAGCCCAGATTTACATCCGCCGATGATCGGCAAGCCAAGGGCCCGGATGTTGCGACTTTGCAACGTGGAGTGGCCGCGAGTGGGGCCAGGGCATCAGCGGCACTCATTCCGCCATGGAAAGGCCGGTTTCGCAGACCCAGCGGTCAGGGCGTCGCCGCATACGCCTCGTGCCACTGGTTGATCGTCTCGGCCGTCGCGGCGCCCCGGTGCAGCACCAACCGGTAACGCAGAACCACCGCCCGGTCGGTCGGCAGGGGTTTGGCCTGTTGGCCGGGCCAGACGGGATTTTGCATGCTGCTGTTGTTTCGCAGAATCCATGGCTGCGGGTAGCCGGCCGATTCGGGGTGGCACAAAACGGTCAGACCGCTCGTGCCCGATTTATCGAACTCCGCCGCCATGTCCATCCACGGGCCGGCGACGACCGGCGTCCGCTGCGGCGTGACCTCGCCTTTCTGGCCGCTGAAACGAATTGTGTCGGGCAGCTTGATGCGCGTCGAAAAGCCGCCGTATCCTTTTATGTTTTCCGCTCCACCCAGGCGGGTGTTGGGCTCGACCGCCTGCAGGCGGATGTCGAAATCGAGCTTCCGCAAACTGCCGCCGCGCGGATAAATCCGTATCGATGTCGTCTCCTCCACCAGTGTCTTTTGGCCGTCGTGCCATTGCGGCGATTTCCAGTCCACCGCCACCTGGATCGTCAGCGAACCATCCTTGCCGTGAGATTCCTTCAAGCTGCGGACGTCCCACGCCATGTCCTTTGCGATCCATCCATCCCCGATTTTTTGGTCGCCCACCCACAGCTGGTGCCAAGCCCAGAAGATGCCGCGATGATGCGGGTGATCGGCCGGGAAATCTTCGGTCAACACGTTGCCGTCCAGGTCGTATAGCGGATGCACGTAATTGGCGCGAGGATGTTTTCCTTCCTTTGATTTCGTCGCCCGTTGATAGAACAGCACCTTCGCGCCGCTCTCGGTGACGAGCACGCCGTCGTCGGTCGTCTCCGTTTTCAGGGCGGGCTCCTCGCGCGTCAGCTTTTTGGTCGGCTTGCGGGTAGTGATTGTTTCCCTGGTCGAGACCACCTCGCCGTCTTGGCGGGCCACGACTGTACCTGAAATGGTATCGGGTCCTGTTTTTTTCAGAGTCATAATCCATTTAACCCCGGGAGGAAGTTTGGGAGAAATCACCCGGATGGCCAGCGTCCGATTCTTGCGATCCCAACGGCCGTGCCGGATCATTTCTTTTTCATCGTCCAGGGTGAATTTCTCGACAAACACGCCCAACTCCGGGTCGTACGTTACAACGAGGTGGAATTCGCCTTCCTCCGTTTTGACGTCGGCTTCGACGGATTCGCCTTTTTTCTTCCAACGGCAAACGAATTCCTCAAATATCTGGGTTTCCCCTTTGACAACGCTTGTCCACTCACCAAGCCGCATGCCCAGCACCTCCGTCACCTCTTCGGGGGTCAACTTGTCGGTCGGGATGCCGGTCTCGGTCTGAGCCAACTTGCGGGCCAGGGCCTGGGACGCGGGGTTGAGGTTGGCCAGCTTCACGACATAGGTCTTCCCCTGCTTGGAGATGGTGACGCTGTCCGCGGTGGCGGAAACGAACTCAGCCAGGATGGTCTTGCCCTGCTTGTTCTTCCACTCGTGCTCTTCCGCTTGGGCGGTCGCCCGGAAAACGCCGAGGAGAGTCAGGGCAAGGGAGAAAGCAGCCAGGTGTTTCATCGCGATGGGTCTTTCGACGGTCCGGTTGGGTGTTTGCTTTTCACGGCAGGGCTTTGGCCCGGAACTTGACGCGATAGTCGCGGTCCGGATCGCACTTGGCGGGACGTGGCACGAGCACGAAGTCGTCGGTGATGACCGGGTTCAAATCCTGACCCTCGATGATTTCCACGGCGGTGACGCGTTGCTTGAGAAAGGCCACAAAAGGCCGGCCGCCGCGTTGGGAACCGTTGGTGTTAACGGCGTCAAAACTCTTCGCGCCGAGGTTGGGCCTGATTTCAAAGGTGAACGTCCCGCCATCCGCCGTTAGTGTTTGCCCGTAGGCGAGTTTGCCCGGGGCGAGCCTGGCGGACCATTTCGGGTCGCCGTAAAAGGCGACCGCATCGCGGTCAAACTTCAGGCCGCTCAGGTCGCGCCTCGGGGTCCGGGAATCGCCGAGCCGCTGGACGAGGGCGTGATGATTGGCGAAAAATGCCTCCGTGAGCGTATAGCGACCGGGCTGTTCCAGATAATAATCCAGCACACCCCAGCCTTGGTAACCAAACCACGTCGGTTTGGTATAGCCGATCATTTGCATCACGTTCACGTCATTCATCCACGCCAGCGCCATCGCGTCGGGGCCGTTGATGTTGCCCATCAGACAGTTGCCGATCGGCAGGTATACCTTGGGGTTGGGCGAGTTGATTTCGATCCGCCGCTGCTGCGTGTCTTCGCCGAAAATCTGCCCGGCCTTCGACTTTAAGAAACCGTTTCGATAGCGGAACCCAATCTGCCATCCGCCTTCGGTGGCGTGGCCGGAAGTGACGAACAGGTCGGGCTGGTAATCGGCCAGTACTTTCGCAAACGCCTCGGTGGTGTCGTCCGGGCCGCGCAGTTGTTCGGCCTGGCCGCCGGGTTTTTTGCGGACGAACTTGTTCTTCACCAGTTCGTCGTACCACAGGCCTTCGGTGACGCATTCCAGCGCAATCTCCGTGCCCGAGGCCACCTTGCGGACCGTGAGCGGTTTGTCGTGCCGGGCGATGGCCAGCGCGTTGGCCGCGCTGTAGCCGGTGAGCACGCCCCAAAACGTGTCCGTGTACGGGTCGTCATCCAGTTGGCGGGTGAGACGATGCACGTCGGCCACGAACGGCCCCGTGGCCTCCTTGGGCGTGGCAACAAAACAGGTGTAGCGGGGAAAGTGCCCGCGCAGTTTGTCGAGCACACCGGCGACGTCGCCTTCGAATTCAAGGACCTTCGCGGCGTGTTTTTTTACCAGCGCGGCGACCACCCGGTTCCAGTCTGGGTTTGCGTGCGTCGCCTTCGAGACCACCACGACATAGCCGCCCGCCTCGGCGAAATGGGGAACCGATGACAACAGGGCCACTACCAGTGTGAGGATTAGTTTCTTGTTCATTTTTAATTCAGTTCGCTGAGGTAAATTTCTGATCGCAGGTACGCGCCATCGCCGCCGAGGGCGGGGAGAGTCGGGGCAAGGGGGAAGGCGGCCAGGCCGCCGGCCCTTCTGCCGTCCCCGCGTGCGTTTGGTTTTCAGCCGGCGAAGCGGAGGTAAGCATGGAAACCACGCGCGGGATTTTCAAGTGCGGAGAGTTGGTCGGGGGACGCATCGAATTTCTCGGGGGCTATGATTCCCAGGACGCTGTGGGAACGCCCTTTATTGTAATGAATGGAGGTGCCGGTGTGAGAGAGCTTGGCCGCGTTGACCGCCGAATTCGGCCCGCCCTATCTTCGAATATTGGGTCTCGTCGGGTTACAATCGGCTTTTGGAGAGGTTGTGCACGTGCCTGCGCAGGCGGGTGCGGACCTCGGGTTTAGTGCCTACGACCGTTGTCTCACCAGGAGCCGATCGCCATGCTTCGTAGGAGGTCCTTCATCGGGGCGGCGGTGGGCGGCGCGGCGGGCTTGGCGTTCGAACTCGGTGGCCCTGGCAGGCTAGCTGGGGCGCCGCCGGTTCCGGGTGTCAATATCCCCAAAATCGATCCGGCCGAGGATATCTTTACCTACGTCCGTCGGGTTAAAGGAAAGTTCGAAGTCGAACTCTACAGAAAAATCCTCGGCGCCGCCAACCCGCTGAAAGAGGGCGACCAGATCGTCGGCGTTGCGGCGGCGGGCGAGGCATCGCGCGTCAACGCTCGCAAATTACTCGCCAATACGCGCGCGGCCGACATTCATGCCCATCCGCCCCACCAAGATCATCTATATCGCGTTTTAGAGAACAGCCTCGACAAGCAGGCTGGCGCGAAGGCCGCGGACCTTACGATCGGCGAGCTAAAACGGTTTTTGCTCACGCAAGACCAAAACGCGATCAAGTCGATCGCGCCCGGCCTGCCGAGTGATGTCATCGGGTGCGTCGTGAAGTTGATGAGCAACCAGGAGTTGATCGCCATCGGCGCAAAGGTGTTCAACCCGCTGCCGGGCAGCCATATCGGCGCAAAGGGATACCTCGGCGCGCGGATCCAGCCGAACTCGCCGACCGACAACGTCGAGGACATCCGTTGGCAGGTGTTCGACGGTTGGGCGTACGCGGTCGGCGACGTCCTGCTGGGAACAAATCCCGTCTCGAGTGAACCGGGGTCGGTCGCGGCGATCCAACATGTACTCAAAGACCTGCTCGTCACGTTTGGGTTGGACCAGGTGATGCCGCACTGCGTTCTGTCTCACATCGACGTCCAGGCGGAAGTCGAACAGCAGCAACCGGGTCGAACGGCGCTGTGGTTTCAGAGCATTGCGGGCAGCGACGCGGCCAATGCCACTTTCGACGTTACCATCGACAAGATGCTGGCTTATGCAGCGCAGCGGACCGACCGGTACGGCCTGTATTTCGAAACCGGCCAGGGCGCGGATTTCACTAACGGTCACAGTCACGGCTTCGACATGGTGCTGCACGAATCGCGGAAGTACGGCTTCGCCCGGGCGCTGACGCAGAAGGTGTCCGCTGCCCAGCAGAAGGCGGGAAGCCGATTCGAACCCTGGGTGCATCTGAACGATGTTGCCGGCTTTATCGGCCCCGAAGTGTTTCGCACCCGCCAGCAACTCGTCCGCTGCTGCCTGGAAGACATCGTGATGGGCAAGTTGCACGGGCTCTGCATCGGCCTGGATTTCTTCTCAACTTTGCACATGGATGTGTCGCTCGACGATCTCGACTGGTGCCTCGACCGGGTGATGCCCGCCAACCCCGCGTATTTGATGGCATTGCCCACCAAGATCGATCCGATGCTCGGGTATCTGACGACGGGCTATCAGGATCACGTGCGGCTTCGCCAGCAATTCGGCTACAAGGTGAATGACCCCATGTGGGAGTTCTTTCAGCGGTTGGGCGTGATTGACGCCCGCGGCGCGCCGACCAGGCACTTCGGTGACCCGTTGTGGGTGTTCTTGAAATACCGCCGCAGTAAGGCCGATGCGCGAAGCGATAAAGAGATTCTTGAAGAAGGAAAGACGAAAATAAGCGAGGTCCGCAGTCGCGGCGTGTTCGTCGCAGAGGGACACGGCGCTAAACCTTGGGACCTCGGGCCCAAACTGAAGACGGACGTCCGGCGGATTTACAACGACGCGAAAAAGAGTATTTGGAAAGAACTGGATCCGGACTTTGTTGCCGGGATTCCAGACGTATTCAAGCTGGCGACCCAGTCGGCGGATCGCACGGATTACATACTTCACCCGGAGTCGGGCGAAAAACTGTCCGCCGTCGGTGTCAAGGACTTACGGAAGCTGCGCGACCAGCGTGGCGAAAAGTACGACACCCAGATCGTCGTGTCGGACGGACTGAATGCGTTGGCGATCATGGATGACGGGCACCTCGAACCTTTCCTCCGCCACGTGCGCCGCGGGCTCCAGCGGGAGGGATACCGTCCGGCACCGGAGCACTTGGTCATCACGTCGGGCCGCGTGCGG
>JAYGDO010000356.1:0-10387 GCA_046582885.1 Pirellulales bacterium
TTCGGAAAGTTATTTGGATTGGTATAGCCGCCGGGGTTCGGATAGCCGCCCCCATTCGTGTAAGTCGAACTTCCGTATGTCGCGCCGCCCTGGGTCCCGTACGCAGGTGTCGATCCGTAGGAAGAAGGTGTGGTGCCAACGCTGGCTGCCGAAGTCAGACGCGGTTGCGCCGTCTGGGACGGCAACGGGCTTCCGGAAAGCGAAGTCGTCGGGGCAACATTCTCGTCATTTTTGCTCCACCAATTCCATTTTGGCATGCCGCTTTTACATCCAGAAAACACGACAACTGCGAATGCCATGACCGAAAGCTTGACCATTGATGAACGCATGTCCCGATGTCCTTTATGATTGATGTTGGACGATAGCCTTTTAGTCTATAATTCGGACGCTGCGATGCGAAAACTGCGACCGAATGAATAAGTTCGTACCGGTCTTACAAACGACAACTTCCCCGCCGGTGAATTTTAAGGATGCGGATTATAGAGGCGCATCAACCGTCGTCAATCGCAATTAGACAATTCGGTGGTGGCAATGAAATCACCGCTGTCGGTGCATGCCAAAGGAAAAGGCCGGTTCGTCGCCAAGGACGAACTGGCCCAGATGTCCGCAAAGTAATTTGGCAGAACTTTCCGTCACTAAGATTTTGCCGCCGCAAAGCGGTCGGCGACGGCATTCCAGTTGATGACGTTGAAAAAAGCCGCGACGTAGTCCGGTCGGCGATTTTGGTAATTTAAGTAATAGGCATGTTCCCAAACGTCAAGTCCGAGGATCGGCGTGCCGCCGATGCCGGCAACAGCGGCGCCCATTAGCGGGCTGTCCTGGTTGGCTGTCGAACCGACGGCCAATTTACCGCCATCCGCGACGAGCCATGCCCAGCCGCTGCCGAAACGCGTGGCGGCAGCGTTGGAAAATGCGTCCTTAAAGGCATCAAAGCCGCCAAGGTCCGAATCGATTGCCGCCGCCAAATCGCCGCTCGGCTGGCCGCCGCCGTCGGGGCTCATAACGGTCCAAAACAGCGAGTGATTCGCGTGCCCGCCGCCGTTGTTTCGCACCGCGCCGCGGCTGGCATCCGCGACCGCGGAGAGGTCGGCGACGAGATCCTCGATGCTCTTGCTTTCCAGTTCCGTTCCTTCAAGGGCGCCGTTTACCTTGGTGATGTATGCCTGATGATGTTTGGTATGGTGAATTTCCATGGTCCGCGCGTCGACGTGCGGCTCGAGCGCGTCGTAGGAATACGGAAGTTCGGGAAGTGTAAAGGCCATCAGGGGTCTCCCTTGTTTTGACTCGCGTTGGAGGCGCGGTTTCGATTTAACAATCGCACGCCGGTAGCGGGCAAGCATACCGAACCGGGTGACAACTGCCAAGCGGCCTCAAGGGGGCGGGGCTACCGCGGAGCGCGCGAACTGGCGAGCCGCCTCAAGCGCTTCGGGTAATTTGTCGGGAAGCTTGCCGCCCGCTTGCGCCATCGACGGTTTGCCGCCGCCGCCGCCGCCGACGATCTTGGAAACTTCACGGACCCAGTTGCCGGCGTGCATGCCGGCCTCTTCCAGTCCGCGACTTATGCCCGCGACCAGTGTGACTTTTTCTTCGTCCGTGCTGGCCAGCAGAGCGGCAATCCGGTCTCCTTTTTGCCGCAGTTGGTCGATAATATTTCGCATCCGATTCGAATTGATGCCCGGAAGGTCGGCGACGACAATCGTCGCGCCGTTGATTTCTTCGGCGGAGGCCAACAGCCCGTCGACCGAAATTTCCGCGGCGGTTTCCAACTTAGCGACTTGTTGCTCGACTTGTTTCACCTCGCCGATCAATGCCCGGATGCGTTGCGGGACGTCAAACGGCGCCACGCGCAACACATTGGCGGTATGTTGCAGCACCGTCTTGTCGGGCAGGTTTTCGTCGCCGCTGGCATCCGTGTCGGTTTGGCTTCTCACCGGGCCGCCTCCGGAAAGTTGTTTTCTCAAATCACGCAATTTCACCGCCAGCGATTCGGTCGCAGCCGGGACGCGGCCGGCCGGCACCTGGAGCAATTCAGCGGTTTCCTCAACGGCGCTGCTGACCTGGGCCACGTGCTCGCGGGCTTTTTCTCCGGTGAGCGCGACGATGCGGCGGGTGCCGGCAGCTACGCTCTCTTCGGCGATGATTTCAAAGGACTCGACTTCCGATGTGTTGTCCAAGTGTGTGCCGCCGCAGAGTTCCTTACTGAACTCTCCCATCGAGACCATGCGGACGGGATCGGGGTACTTTTCACCGAACAGCATCATCGCGCCGGCTTGACGCGCTTCGGAGAGCGGCAAAACTGCGGCATGCACGGGGGCCGCGGCGGCGACCTGAGTTTCCACGTCGGCTTGAACGGCCTGCAATTGATCCGCGCCGACCGAACCGGGGTTGGTGAAATCGAAACGCAGCCAATCGTCGTCCACTTTCGAGCCTTGTTGCAGGGCATGACTGTCCAGGTTCTTTTGCAACGCGTAGTGCAGGATGTGTGTGGCCGAGTGGGCCCGGTGAATCGCCTGCCGACGGTCGACATCGACACGCAGGCTGACGGCCGCCCCGGCCCGCATCTTGCCTTCGACTAGATGGCCGGCATGGAGAACGAGGTGCCCGTTTTTTTGCGTATCGGTCACTCGAAAGCGAAAATCATCGCCGGTGATTTCCCCCGTATCTCCGACCTGTCCCCCTGATTCTCCGTAGAACGGCGTGCGATCGAGGACGACGAGAGCAACCTGTTCGTGTCCGACTTCATCGAACTGTTCGCAGAGATGATCTTGCGAGACGATGAACTTCAATTCCGCGGTTGAGTCGGTCGTACCGTAGCCCACAAATTCGACGTCGTGCAGCACTTTCTTGATCGCATCGATGGGACCATGACTGCTCATGACGGTGTGCGTTGTCTTTCCGGACGCTTCGCCGTGCTGTTCCATGGCGAGGCGAAAACCGTCCCAATCGAACGCCAGGTTATGTTCGGCGGACATGGCCTCGAATACTTCGGCGGGTACACCGTAAGTTTGAAACAGGTCCGCTGCTTCGGCGCCATCGACCATCGAGTGGCCGTCGCCTTTCATGTTTTCGAAGATCGTCTCGATACGCGCTAAGCCGGCATCGAGGGTGCCGAAGAAGTTCGACTCTTCGGTGTGAATGACGTCAGCAATCCGCTGGGTGCTTTCGGCCAACTCGGGATAGGCGGACTGCATCGCCTCGACGACGGCCGGGACAATCTGGCAAAGAAACGGCTCGCGTTGGCCCATCTGGTGTCCGTCCAAAACGGCGCGGCGGAGCAACCGGCGGATTACGTATTTCTCTTTTTGTGGTCCCGGATAAACGTTCTCGTGAATCGCCATGGTGCAGGCGCGGACATGGTCGGTGATGCGGCGCAGGCGGCGGCCGTTCTCGGTATTGTATTCGTATTTGGTGTGGCAGACGTCTGCGGACGCATCGACGATCGGACGCAGAATATCGATGTGAAAATTCGTCTCAACGCCCTGCAACGTGGCTGCGGTCCGCTCCAGCCCCATTCCCGTGTCGATGTTTTTGCTCGGTAGTGGCCGCAGATTGTCGGGTGGATCACCAATGCGGTTGAATTGTGTGAAGACGAGGTTCCAGATTTCTACGCTGCCGCCAAAATCGTCGTTGTAAAAGATCTCGCTGCACGGACCACAAACACCATCGGGTCCCTGACTGGGCGCGCTGGCGGGCCAAAAGTTTTCGTCCTCATCGAGTCGCTCGATGCGATTCTCGCGGATACCGACGTCGTTAACCCAAATTTCGGCCGCTTCGTCGTCATCTTTGTAGACGCTGACTGTGAGCCGCGCGGGGTCGATACCGAGCCAAGCCTTGTCGGTTAGGAACTCCCAAGCCCAGTTGATCGCATCGCGCTTGAAATAATCACCAAAGCTGAAGTTGCCCAGCATTTCAAAGAACGTGTGGTGGCACGAAGTGCGGCCGACGTTGTCGATGTCACCTGTACGGAAGCATTTCTGACAGGTGGTTGCGCGGGTGAACTCAAGTTTGACTTTGCCAAGAAAGTGGTCTTTGAACTGATTCATTCCGGCGGGAGTGAACAATACCGAAGGATCCCAGGTCGGGACGAGTACGTCGCTGTCGCACCGCGTGTGCCCCTTGGTTTCAAAGAAAGCAAGGTACTTCTCGCGCAGTTCATCGGTCTTCATAGTACACCGTTGGTAAGATCGCCAGCGGATCAAATTCGGGAAGCGACCATGATACCGGCTGACCGGAAACCCGACTAGCGAGGACGGCAATCCGTGCAGTTAAACCGGGTTGCAGCGAGTCGTTTTGCGGCACCCAAGGGTCAGCGGCTCTGGCCGGAATTGAAACTCCGCAAACGAATCTCCGGCCGGGGATGTGCCCCAGCCACGTGCGGGTCGCTTCGGGTTGAAGCCGGAAGTACGCGGGGCTGTCCGGGGTTTCTTCGCCGCAGTAATTTTTCAGACCCGCGACACGGTCTTGTTTCGCTCGGAATCCGATTGGAGCCGCGTCGTCAGGGCTGGACGATAACGGTCGACAGGCCGAGGCGGTCGTCGGTCAACACGATGCGTACCGGACCCTTGTGATCGGCGACAGCCTTGGCGAATTCGCTGGGTGTCGAGACGGCGGTATTTTCGACAGAATGGATCCGTTTATCGGGTGTCAACCCGGCGCGATCGGCGGGGCTTTCTGGTTCGACGCCGGTGATGATGACGCAACCGGATGGGATCGGTTCGATGAAAGTTAGCGAACGCAGGGCCGAAGGATACTCGACCCGCAATCCGCGCCAGGCGGGTTTGGGCGCGGTAACGACACGATCGCCTGAGATGCGGTTCTTGGTCAGCGTAACGGGGACACTGAGGGGACGGTCAAACCGCAGAACCTTGAGCAAGATCCGGCTGTCCGGTGCATGTTGTCCTACGGTTAGCATCAAATCGGCGGTGGTCAGCAGAGGCTTATCGCCGATGTGCGTGATGACATCGTGAACTTGCAGCAGGCCGGAGGCCGGTGTGCCGGGCAGGACCCGCATCACGCGAACGCCCTGCTGTCCTTTTCTGCGTTCGAATTGTGAAAGGTCCCCCGGCCCGATGCCAAGGAACCCGTATTCGACTTCACGCCCCTGCTTTAAGGTATCGAGAACGCGATGGAACACGTCGTCTACTGCAATCGCGTAGCCAGCCGACTTTTCAAAGCCGACCAGTGCGGCCATCGAAGTGGTCAGGCCGACCATTTCGCCCTGGACGTTCAGCAGCGGACCGCCACTCGTGCCGAGATTGAGCTTGGCGTCGGTTTGTATCAATGTGCCGAAGTGATGCATCGTCGGTCGGGCTTCTTGCGGGCTGTTGCTCGGTTTTGGCGGCGCTCTGCGCCGCAGGTTCGAGACAATGCCCCAACTCGCGCTGACCTCGCCGTCGCGGGCGATCGCATAGGGATTGCCGAGCGTGATGACGATTTGGCCTTTTTTTAACTTGCTGGCGTCGCCCATTTGAATTGGTTGCAGTTTGAGCGTGTCGAGATGAGTCTCGCTCACTTTCAGCACGGCCAGGTCACTGAACGGATCCGAGCCGATGACCCTTTCTACAGGAATCCAAAGCGGCTTGCCCGCCACACGAATGTATTGCTGCGGAAAGTCTTCGGCGGATTTTAACGAGTGCTTAGTGGTGAGTATCAATCCTTTGCGGTCGATCACAACGCCGGTTGCGAACGCGTCTGGAACGGCATCCAGTTCCGGCGTGTCACCGTCGCGAAAATTATTGAACGGATCGTCGGCCGATGGCGCTTTGAACATGGCGATAGCGACGACGGATCGTTCGCTGCGGGCGATGGCCGCGACGACCGCCTTTTCGATGGCCATCGCGGCGGCCAGACCTGAAAGCTCCTGTCCGTGTGCCGCCGCGGATTGAATCAGCACAGCGGCCGCCAGCGTAAGGGTCGTTCGATGCATGGGCGTAATGGAATAGGTCTAAAGGACTAGCGTCTGGGGACCAAAGAACGTCGAACGTTCAAATTTCGGAAATTCCGGAATGACGCTAGCGGCTCATTCCTGCCTTTCGTCATTCGTCCCTGGTCATTCCGCGCCGCGGTCACGCCGGCGCAAGTTCTTTTTCAGGCTGCGGTCGCTCAGCCTCCTCTAACATATCATGATATCCGCCCGCAGCCAAAACTTCGGTGCGAAGACGGTCGGTAATTTTACGGTTATCCTTGAGGTACTGCCGCGCACGCTCCCGACCCTGGCCCAGTTGCAGATCGCCGTAGCGGAACCAGGTGCCGCTGCGAACGATGATTTTGTGCTCGGTTGCCAAATCAATTAAATCGCCCTCAGCGCTGATGCCGTTGTCGTGCATCATGTCGAATTCGGCCAGTCGGAATGGCGGCGCCACTTTGTTTTTGACGACTTTGGCTCGCACGCGTTGGCCAACCACTTCGTCGCCGTCCTTGAGCTGTCCGATCCTGCGGATGTCGATACGGCCCGACGCGTAGAACTTCAGTGCGCGGCCGCCGGGGGTTGTTTCGGGACTGCCGAACATAACGCCGATTTTTTCACGGATCTGGTTGATGAAGATGACACTGGTTTTGCTCCGGGCGATTGCGCCGGTTAATTTCCGCAGCGATTGGCTCATCAGGCGGGCTTGTAGGCCAACGTGAGAGTCGCCGATTTCGCCTTCTAGCTCCCGCTGAGGAACCAGCGCGGCGACCGAATCGATGACGATCACATCAACGGCGTTGGACTTGACCAGCATCTCGCAGATGTTCATCGCTTGTTCGCCGTGATTTGGCTGGCTGACCAGCAGTGTTTCGAGTTCGACGCCGATCTTTTTCGCCCAGGACGGATCGAGCGCGTGTTCGGCATCGATAAACGCGGCGATGCCACCTTTAGCCTGCGCCTGAGCGACAATATGCAGAGCCAGCGTTGTTTTGCCGCCGGATTCGGGGCCAAACAATTCGACGACACGTCCGCGCGGAACACCCCAACCTCCCAGGGCCATGTCCAGCGATAGGCATCCGGTCGAGATACCGTCAATCCGGTGATGCTGTTTGGATCCCAGCGACATAATCGCGCCTTGACCAAATTCCTTTTCGATCTGCTGCAGCGTCGTTTTCAATTGCGGATTCTTTAACAGGATGGCCTCCGATCCGCTTTCGGTCGGCGTTTTTTTCTTGGCAGCCCGCGTTGGTTTGGATTTTGCGACTTTCTTGGGCATGTGTTTGCTCGCGTTCGAGTCGGTAATGGAATTGGAAGAGTTTTTTACGGATGAGATCATTTATTGCACTCCATTTATCTAAAATAAGACGATGTATCGCAAGTGCTGACAAGGAAAACGACCGCAGGCACCCTGCAGGCACCGGGCAGGCACCCTGCAGCCCGATGCCCTGCTTACCCTACGCTGGGCGGCCGGGATGGCCAGTATTATCCGCTGAGCGGAAGCCGCGCGAGGACTTGATACGTCGGGCCGTCCCGATCGAGTTGACTGGTGAAAATTACCAATTCATCAACGATCATCGACCCGGCGTCGAATTTGTCGTGCTCGGCGATCAATGTGGCAAGTTGGTCAACGCCTTGCGGGCTTCGCCGCACGCGACCCAGTGTCATATGAGGGCGAAATCGACGGTGTTCGCTGCGAAAATCGAGTTTGACCAGCGCCGAATCGGCCGCATTGTGCAGAGAGACGAACTGCGAGTCGCCTCGCCCGGTGCCCAGCCATACGGTCCGCGGGCGGCTCAGCGTGGGAAAAGCGCCGGCCCCCTGCGCGATGATCTCGAATGGCGGAATTTCGCCGACAACCGTGCCGACAGCCTGACAAATTGATGGAATGTCGTTGCTGTCCACATCGCCCAAAAACTTGACCGTCCAATGCAGATTGCGGCGTTCGACCCATTTCACGTTGGCCGGTGTGTGTGACAGCTTCTCGGCGAGTTGTTCTGCCTGCTTCCGAATCTCCTCGGTTGCTGCAACGGCGATAAACGTCCGGAGCTTGGCCATTGGTTGTCGTAGCTTATTGCATATTAACGGGTTATGGCATACTGCAACGACGCGATTTGCCTTGACTTGTCGCACCAGTAACCTACAGTTTTGTATCGGTTTGTACAGACTATCGCCGGTAACGACCGGGGATGTTCCCACTTAGGATTCTGACATGTCAGCTGCCTCGGAGTCGAAAATTGGTGAAGGTTCGCAGCGTCTCGCTTTTCTGGGGTTGGTTGCCTGGTTGAGCGTCTGCCTGCTGATTGCCGGCCTTTTCCCGGCGCAAGCGATGCCCTTTGGCAAGATTTGGGTCATCGCTGGTATGGTTGGGCTGGTCTCCTCCTTTGGTCTGTCGCAAGCAGTCAAAGCCGAAATCAGGTCACAAAGCCAGTTGATTTTGGATTATATCGACGAAGCTCGTACCGATGCCCTGACGGGGTTGGGCAATCGCCGCGCATTCGACGTCGAATTAGTCGCCCATGAAACCAGATGGCGCGACGGCGAGTCGTTTTCCCTGTTGTTGATCGATGTGGATCATTTTAAGTCGTTTAACGACGTCTACGGCCATCAGGCGGGTGACGAAATGTTGCGGGCGGTCGCCGATGTGCTCAAGAGAAGGACGGACGAGTTCGGCTTCGCCACGAGATATGGCGGCGAAGAGTTTGCGGTCATGTTGCCTGAGATGTGTCTCGAAGAAGCGGCATCCGTAGCTGAAGTGTTGCGGAAAATGCTCGATGGGCACGAATACCCTTTCCGTGGCGACGAACTTCATGTGACGGTGAGTATTGGCGTTGCTGAAGCGGTAGCCTCGGACACGGCGAAAGACCTGGTTGTCCACGCGGATGAATGTCTGTACCGAGCCAAAGAAGCGGGACGGAATTGCGTCCGATATGCCGAACCGACCGATGCGGGCGGCGATGGTCGGTTGCCGGCCGACGACCCGGGGCGGGACAGCCTAGGACAGGACGACCCAGGACAGGATGACCCAAGACAAGACGACGCAGCGACGCGCGAGTCGGTTCAAGTCTAATCGGCGGCGGCTGCCGCAATCGGGGCTGGCCCCGTGAATTACTTCCCTGTAGTGACCATGTGCTTATCGGCAAAGTCGATGTAGGTTTGCCAATCGAAGTCGGTCACGTCGTGCTTGCCTTGGCGAATGTGGTAGCCGATCGTGCTCATTACCCGCTGGTTGATTTTCGGCATTTCTTCGGCGGCCATCGCGTCGGTGCCCAACAGTCGGTAAACGGAACCAGCATTCTTGGCCGCCAGGAATTCTCCTCGCGGGTCGGCCCAGCGATCCTCCACGGCGCTGGCCACGTAAACCGGCCGCGGTGCGATGAGCGCGATGAGCATGTGTTGGTCGACCGGCAGGGCCACCTCGTTATCGTTGAATTTTTTGAAGTTGTCGCAAAACCAGTGCGGAAATGACGTGTTGATGCGTTTGACCGTTTCGCCGAACGCCCGTCGGTTGAGCGCGGCGCCGCCGCAGCCGGAGTTGTTGGAGATGACGAGCGCAAACCGCTGGTCACTGGCGCCGGCCCACAGAGACGTCTTTCCCAACCGTGAATGGCCCAGCACCGCGACGCGTTGGTGATCGATTTGAGAATCGGTTTCTAAGTAATCCAGTGCGCGGCTGAGTCCCCAAGCCCAGGCAGCGATCGATCCCCAGGAATCGTTTTTTCGGTCTTGAATGTTCTCGTGCAACCCGTGGACGCCGTTTTTAAAGCCGTCGTGAAAATCGGGGTCGATGTCGCCGTAATACGCCGTCGCAATCGCGTAACCGCGGGCGACGATTTTGTCGACCGGCCAACGACTGGACGCGGACCCCCGCGACTGCTCGGTCGCGGGCTTTCCACCGCGTTGCCAGGCTGTCGACAGTTTGATTCCGGGGTCGTCCTGGATGGAATGGTTGCCGCGAAAATTCAGCCCGACGAATGCGGGTACGGGTTTTTTCGCTGCGGCGGGCAAGTAAATTAGCAGATGCATCCGCGGCCCGTCCTTCTTTTCGGTAAACAAAATGCTGACCTGCTTGCGAATGGCCTTGCCACCGAGTGCCGATTCGTTGATCGAAGTGATTTCGTAATCTCGACGTTTTCCCGCCGGTTGGCTTCGGCCGTAGACGTGCGTCTCGAACAGTTTGAGAATCTCCGGCCGACGTTTGTTGCGCCACGTATCGGCATCGGTTACTTTGCTGCCATCGGCACAAACGAGCGGATCCGGCAACGTGTATTTGGGCACTTTGCTTTCGTCGTAGTTGGCGGCCGTGCACTCGCATGCGGCCCAGAGCGTGATCGATACGGCAATCGCGGTGGCTGTTCGTTTCATCCTAAGACCCTGTAGGTTGGTACTCGCAAATCAATACGCGGGTCCATTATGTTGACGTTCGGCCCGGAAATGTAGGGGCGACGAGGAGCCCGATGGAACCACCGGCGGTTGTCTTAG
>JAYGDO010000664.1:0-9065 GCA_046582885.1 Pirellulales bacterium
CTTCACCACGGCGCTGGCAGAACCGCTACATTCCGCGAGGATTCGGCATCTTGCCGGGGTGGCCATCAGTCGCTGCTGGAATCGGTTTCCAACTTGCTGATTTTTCCCACGCGGCGGGCGTGGCGGCCGCCCTCGAATTCCGTCTTCAGCCAGATTTCGATCATGCGATCGATCAGTTTTGCCCCAAGCAAATCGGCGGAAAGGCACAAAACATTCAAATCGTTGTGTCGGCGGCTCATTTCGGCCGTCACGTCGTCGTGACAGGGCGCCGCACGGACGCCGGCGAACTTATTGGCTGAAATGCACATGCCGATTCCGGTGCCACAGATTAAGATTCCGCGGTCTGCCCCGCCGGAACTTACCCTCTGGCCGACTTCTGCGGCAACGTCGGGATAATCGACGCTAACCGTGCTGTCGGTACCTACGTCATCGACGTCGTGGTTAAGTTTTCCTAACAGCTCAATCACTTTTTGGCGGACGTGAACTCCGCGATGATCGCTTCCGACGGCAATTCGCATGATTCTATATACCTCCTTTGACCGGTTCTCGGTCACATCAATTGCGGCACATTTAAATCGAGGTCTTTCAAACGTATCTCAAGCTCGGCACGAATTTGGTTCGAACATTGCTCATAAAACTCAAGAGGACCGCCAATCGGGTCGGAGATATCTTGATTGTCGTGACGCACGAGTGACGTCCTGGCCGCTGCTGTCGGCCATCCCGAAATAATCGCTTGGCGGTGACCTTGTGTCATGGTCAAAATCAAATCGGCGTGCCGCACGAGTTTTTCGCTGACCGGTTGTGTGCCATGGCCACTGAGATCCAGCCCATCCCGTAACATGATTTCCACGGCTTCCGGCGAAGCCCCACCGCCGCCCATGGCCGCAATTCCGGCGGAAGTAACGATTACGCCGTGCTCGTCAATGTCGTCGACGCCGCAACCGAGGCGGTCGGCGAGCAGTTTGCGAGCCCACAGTTCGGCCATCGGGCTACGGCAGGTGTTGCCGGTACAGACCAGCAACACGATGAAACTTAATAGTCGTTTCACATTTTTCGCCGAAACGACGCCTTCGCGGAGCACTTCGTACCGAGATCCATCGACATGGATGACCGATGACGGTTGTCCAAATCGGCTCCTTCCACCGTCTAGGATCAGAGAGACCGCGTCGCCCAACTCCTCCACAACTTGTTCTGCAGTTGTCGCGTCCGCACTGCCGGACTTGTTGGCGCTAGTCAACACAAGCGGACCGGTGAGCATTTGCATTACATCCAAAATCATCTCATGAGCGGGCACACGCAGTCCGACCGTGTCTGTAGGCATCACCGTCTGTTGCACACCCGGTGGCAAGCGGTGTAACAAGCTGTCTTCGTCGTGGTTGGCGGCCACCAATGTGAGCGGGCCGGGCCAACATCTTCGCGTGAGTCTTTGCCCGAGGGAGCTGAGATTTGGCACATAATCCATGGCCTCACCGGCGTTCTTGATGGCTAACGTGAGCGGATTACCCGCTCCGCGACCTTTGGCCTTGACCAACTGAGCGACCGCATCTTCGTTAAGGGCGCTGGCAGCTAGCCCATAGACGGTTTCTGTAGGAAAGGCGACCAAACGTCCCTCGGTTAGCGCTTGGACAGCTTGGTGCATCCCGCTGCGCGAATCCTCCACGCTACGGATGTCAATGACCGTTGGTGCCACTGCCCAACTCCATTTTCAGCAATTTCAGATGAGAACCGATGCGCGTACAGGCAGAATCCGCATGCAACCCATTAATCGAGCAACGAAGGAAATCACAAGAACAACGCGCTTAATGCGTTAATGTACCGGTCGTTACAATCGATGGTCAAGTAGCTCTCAAGAGGGCCGATCACATCTACGTTGCTATTGCGACCTCACAATCTGGGTTAAGATAAGTAGTTAGGGAACGGCGGTTGTACCGCGCGTCAGAACTTCGCAGTTAAAGCTGTAACGATTCTTCTCTGCGTGACCAGATTCTCATGCGGAATGGAATCGTTGTGGTCCGGTTTTACTGTCAGCGAAATGCCCACGCCGCAAGGTGATTAGCCCGGACAGAGATTTAGAGGCAACCGTGGCAACCAATCCAAGCCAATCTGGCATTCTGGTAACGCCGACCTATGTTCCCAACAAGCGGTCATTGCTCGGCCGCCGTTCGAAAAAGGCCGCCCAGGCATACGGCGAAGTTGACGTCTGGCTTGACGGCGAGGTGGTCGCGTGTGGCTGCCCCGATTGTGGCGCACCGATGTCGATCCGTATGTGGTTGAAGCTGGCGGACTGCTTCCGGTGCATGACCGCCATTGAATTGAGTGAGGAATTGATCGACGAAATCGGACGTCTGGAACAACGGGCCAGAGATCTCTCGGAGAGTGGTGCGAACGGGCTGTCGGCCGCCGACTCTAAATCAAACAAGACCGCTTCGGCGAAGGCTTCCTCGGCCTCGACCGGGGGCGCCCGCCAATCGGGTCCGGACGGTTTGCAGAAAGAGTCCGGACCAAGTTCGCACATAGCTCCGAGAACACCTCCTCTGCCGCCATCAGCGCCTCAAAAACGAGAGCAGCCTTCCCGTCGTCCAGATTCGAAAACCGAGTCGCGGCGTCGCGTTGCGGTGGCGCAGCAACCCGGGCGCGTGCGAAAAAAAGTCCGTGACATGGCGACTACCGGTGCGGTGAGCGTTTGGTGGCACGAAATCATGCGCGACATGACTGCCTGGATCGTCAGCGGCGTGATGCACTTGGCGGCACTGTTGCTGCTGGCGCTGCTTGGATTCGACGACGAGCAAAAGACTCCCCGCATCACACTGAGCACGGAGGTCAGCCCGGCGCGGCGCGAGGGCGGCGAGACGTTTTCGCTGCCCAGTGACGAAATTCAGTTTGACCTGCCTATCGACCCGAACGACGTTCCCGAATCGCATGACGCCAAGGTGAAGCTCGATCAAGACGCGCGGGATCTGCGGATTGACAAAGAACAACAACTACCGAACGCGGCTTCGTATGAAGACACAGTGGCGGCAGTTAAATCGAACGACCCAAATCGCCGCGCGCTGGCCGTGCGGGATCCGCGCGTCCGTGCGGAAGTCGTCCGGCAAGAAGGCGGCACGACGCTGACCGAAGCCGCTGTATCGCGCGGGCTGCGTTGGATGGCCCAGCATCAAAACGGCGCTGGCAGTTGGAGCCTCGACCGTTTTAATCGCGAGGGCAAATGCAACGGCCGATGTAGCGGAACCGGAATGCGGAGCGATCCCGCCGCCACAGCGCTCGTACTGCTGCCATTTCTCGGCGCGGGACAAACGCACCTGGTCGGCAAGTACCAAAAAGAAGTTGCTGGCGGACTGAAGTATTTGTTGTCAATTCAAAAACCGGATGGCGACTTGCGCGGCAACTCACAGGGAAACTCAGGCATGTACGCCCACGGCCAGGCGGCTCTGGTGCTGTGCGAGGCCTACAAGATGACCGGTGACGAAAAATTAAGAATCCCGGCGCAAAGGGCCGTAAATTTTGTCGTCAATGCGCAGCTGCCGTTTGGAGGTTGGCGCTATCAGCCAGCTTTCGAAAATAAAAATCAGCAGGCCGATACCAGTGTGCTCGGCTGGCAGGTACTCGCGTTACACAGCGCCAAGCAAGCGTTTCTAGACATGCCCGATAATGCGATGCCGTCCGCCACGCTCTATTTGAATAAGGCCCGTGCGTCAATAACCGTGACCGAAGGTGGCCAACAAATCCGCTACGGAAGCCGTGGCGGGCTTTATGGGTACCTGCCGAAACAGGGATTCAAACGATCGATGACCGCTGAGGGTTTGCTTTGTCGTATGATGATGGGCTGGAAGATCAGCAATCCCGGATTGCAGGAGGGAATTGGATTTTTGGTCAACCACCACTTGCCGGACATACAGAAGAAGGATCTTTACTACTGGTATTACGCCACACAGATGATGCATCATGTGGGTGGCGAGCCTTGGGATAAATGGAATTCACGGATGCGGGTCATTTTGCCACGACTGCAGGAAACGAAAGGCCACCAGATTGGCAGCTGGCCTCCCGGGACCGACAGCAGTCACGGTGGACAGGGCGGACGTTTGTACGCAACGGCGTTTGCGACCGCTATTCTCGAAGTTTACTATCGCCACGCTCCGCTTTTCCGGAAAATTGAACTGGAGTGACGATCGTGGGTAGGTGGAGCCCCGCCTTCTCAGGATGATGAATGGATTCGTTTGGAAATGGACTTGGCACGGCGGATTAATATTATAGCGCACCGGGGCGCTTCGGACTTGGCGCCGGAAAACACGCTCGCGGCGGTCCGGCGGGGCTGGGACGAAGGTGCTGACGCGGTGGAAGTCGATTGTCAGCTGACCGCCGACGGTCAGCTGGTGGCCATTCACGATCTCGATGCACGCCGCACGAGTGGCGTGAATTGGAGAGTTGCCGAGCGGACTTTGGCGGAATTACGTTCGCTTGACGTTGGTCGTTGGAAAGGCCCGCAATGGGCCGGCGAGCAAATTCCAACATTGACGGAAGTGATCGAAACAATTCCTCCTGGCCGCCATTTGTTTATCGAAGTCAAAGCCGGAACCGACGTTGTGTCGCCGCTTTGTCAGACGCTGGACGATTCTAGCGTGCTGCGACAACAACTGGTCGTCATCGCGCGAGACGCTTTGCTGCTCGATCTGGTCAAGCGACGATTGCCCGACGTAAAAATGCTTTTGGTCGCCCACTTTGCATTGGATAACGTGGCGCAAACGTGGACCCCCTCATGGCCCGAGTTCATCCAGTTTGCACAACGGGCCGGTTTGGACGGGCTCAATGTTCGCGCCGACAGTCCGATTGACGAATCGGTGGCCGAGTTGTTTGCCAACGACGGGCTGGCATTTTATGTCTGGACGGTCGACTGCGAACGTCGGGCACGCGAGTTAATCGATTTTGGTGTCGATGGCATTGCCACGAATCGACCGGGATGGTTGCGAGAACGATTGGGCATGATGGCGTGAAGATATGACAACAACTAAGCCGGTGCTCATTCTCGGTGCGGGGATCAACGGAGCAGCGATCGCGAGGGAACTGGTGCTCAACCAGATTCCGGTCGTCGTCGTCGATGCGGCCGACATTGCTTCGGGAGCGACCTCGGGCTCGTCCCGTCTGATTCACGGCGGCCTGCGTTACCTGGAATACGGCGACTTCCGACTGGTTCGTGAGTCTGTTCAAGAACGGGAGCGATTGTTGCGGCTCGCCCCGGATTTTGTTCGCCCGTTGGAAATTTCGATTCCCGTTCAGCGCCGACTGGGTGGCTGGCTTTCCGCCGCCCGCCGATTTTTAGGCGGCCGCGGTGCGTCTGCACCAGGCAATCGTGGCCTGTGGTTGGTCAAAGTAGGTCTATGGCTTTACGACCGCTACGCAAAAAGTGATACGTTGCCCAAACATTGCGTTTGGCCGGCCGGCGTTGGCGACGCGCCGCCACTGGACAAGCGGTTTCGTTGGCTCTGTTCGTATTGGGACGCGCAGATTCAGTTTCCCGAACGGTTTGTTGTCGCTTTGCTGACCGACACACAGTCGATTGCCGAAGAAGCGGGGATTGAATTCCAGGTTCATACGTATCACGAAGCCCGCCTAAACGGTTCGCGGATCGATGTTGTAAGTACGCGGAAAGAAGCCGCCGAACCGACGTATTGCTGTGAGCCGTCGCTGGTCTTGAACACGACAGGTGCCTGGGTTGATCGCACCCTGCAGGCGCTCAAGATCGAGTCACGCCCCTTAACCACCGCCACCAAGGGCAGCCATTTACTGACATTCCACGAGTCACTCCGCGCGGCGATTGGCGATGCGGGGCTGTATTTCGAAGCGAGCGACGGGCGGTCGGTTTTTGTGTTGCCATTCAGTGCGGGCGTGCTGATTGGCACGACGGACACCGTGTTTGAACAGGACCCGCGTGAAGCGTCGGCGACCGACGAAGAAATCGAATACTTGTTGCGCGCCGTCAACGATGTATTGCCGAAAATCGGTCTCGCACGGCGCGACATTGCCATGCATTACGCTGCGGTGAGGCCGTTGCCCAGTTCGGGTGACGCGAGGCCGGGAGCGATCTCGCGCGAGCATCATCTGGAAGAGCACACGAATAGCCCGATCCCGCTGTTATCGGTCGTCGGCGGCAAACTGACCACGTGTCGTTCGCTGGCCGAGCAAGTTGCCGACACGATTCTCCAGCGGCTGGATCAGCCGCGCGTCGCCGATTCGCGTGCTCGCTCGCTGCCGGCGGCTGCCTCGATCTCAAATATAAAAACGGTGATTGAAAATGAGTGGGTCACGACGCTGGACGATTTGGTCGAACGGCGCCTGATGTTGATTTATTCCCCGGAACTCAGTCGCCGGCGGCTGCGAGATTTAGCAGAGTCACTTGTTGCCGCAAAAAAAATTGACAGCGATCGCAGCGAATTAGAAGTGTCGGCGCTGGCCCATCGCCTCACTTCGCGGTACGGCAAAACCATTACAGAGTCTCAAGAAAGCTAACCAAATCGTCCAGTTGCTTTCCGGATAGCCGCCGCTGCAGGTTGTGTTCGTATTTTTCGAACAGATCGCGCAGCGACTTTGCACGACCGTCGTGGAAAAACGAGTGCCTGTGGCTGACTCCCCGCAAACTGGGCGGATTGAATTGCGTGTTGCCCGATTGGTCTTGCAGTCCCACATCGTAGGAATCCGGGGTCGTGTAGGACAACGTGGGTCGATGACAGTCCGCACAATTCAACGCGACAAATAGTTTCTTTCCCCGAGCGGCGGCCTGCCTGTCGACTTGACCTCGGGCGACGGCGAGTCCGGGAGGTGGTTCGAGCGTGTAAAAAAACTGTTGGATGGCAATCACGTCATCTTCCGGTGGAGACGGGCCTTGCATGGTGATCTCGACCGATTTGCGAATTTGGCCCCACAACGAGATCTGGCTGGCGTCCCAAGCCCAAGGACCGGTGGAACTTGTTCCCAATAACGAAAGGATTCGCTTCGAACCTCCGCGGGAGACACGGAGCGGCGAATCATATTGTACGGACTGAATAGATGCGTAAGAACCGTCGCTGAAGTTGTCGTTAAGTAACCCGTTCGAGTGCCCGTCGCTATGGCAACTGTGGCAACTATACCAACCGTCACTGGAAAGCTTCGCGTCGTAGAAAAGCATTTCGCCGCGCTGCGGCAGGTCCAATGGTGGCTGTGGACCGAGTGCAATCTCGGCGGTAACTTGTTTGGTACTGAGTGAAACAACGCTTATTGAATCGTTAAACATTCCGGCGACAAATACGGTCTTTTCGTCGTGACTTGAAGCCAGCGCAACCGGTCGTCGGCCGACGGCAACGCGATCGTGGTAGCTCCGCCCGTCACGGCTGATGGCAATTTCCGATGTGCCTGAAAAGGCGACAATACGGTAGCCGTTCTTGCAAACCAGCAAAGCTCCGGGATCACCGGCTGCGCGATCGGGAATGCCGAGATAGGCGGTTTCGGCGGCCTCGATGTTGCCTTGTTTGACCTTTAGCAGATCGGCAACGGCGATCTCGCTGACGACATTTTTCATCACACCGCCCCAGTGTACGGCGAAGCCGCTAGTGGCCGCATATTGGTTGAGAACTTGATGAGAAACCAGCAGATGCACGCCGTTTCTGCTCAGTGCAAGACCGCGAAGATTGTGGCCCTCCAGTTCGCGCGTGGAAAGAACCACTCCCGTTGTTGTGTCTAGGGCGGCCAGCTGGCCCCCAAATGAATCTGCGACGACTAGCGTTTTCCCGTCCGGCAAAAGCTGCTGTTCGCGCGGCGAGAAAGGCAAATCGATCGTCCGCGCAATCCCCGGCTTCGCCGGAATGGAGATATCAACGACATGAAGTTGCCGCGACCACAGTGCGGCGACAAGGCACGACTTCGCGCCGCCAGAGAATGTGACGCTGACGGGAGTATGCGGCGTTTTTATGCGGCCGACGATGTTGAGCGAATCGGAATCCGGCCGCAGGACAATTAGTTCATGTGTCTTCTCATCAACGACCGCAATGGTGCCGTTGGCCGCAACGGCCAAGTCGGCGAGCCGCTTGCTAACCGGCACCTCCCTTACGACCTGGAGAGTCTGTGCGTCGAGAAGAGAAATGGAGCCTGCATCTCGGTTGGCGACCAGCAGCCATTTGCCGTCAGCGGTTAGTGCGGCGGCAACAGGTCGCCTTAAGCGACGAAGTTCGCGGTTTGGTTGGTCGGCGTTATTTTCACCGACCGCGCAGCACAGCAGAAGAAAGATGGGCAAAACGCATTTTAATCCATGCCGCATTTCAGTCCGTGCATTGCTAGGATGTTGGAGTGCGGCGGCAAGTCTTTGCCTTTCCCGAGCTCGCCCGTTAAGCCGGTTTTTCGTGCAGGCGATACATCGTCACGCTGCCGTTGTTGCTGATGTATTTTTCCGGGGTCACATGGCGGCCATTGCCGCTGCGGCCCTCCGCTTGATAAAAGCAGGCCGCAAGCCGCCGGCCATCGGGGTGCAGATCGACGGCATAACCGCTTGCCGATTTGATGCTGTGGATCGGCGCGGCGGTGTCGGTTTTCCAAAATGCCAGCGAAGCGCCGGCGGCCCCTTCGCCGATGCCTGCCAGTGTCCCGTCGGGCAGAAAACGCAGCCCGTTGATTGGGCCGTCGGCCTTGGCGGATGGCTTCAGCTGCGTTTTGATTTTGCCCGATGAGAAATCAAACACGACGATCAACGGGTCGCCGGGGCAGAACGAATTGCTCTTGGCGTTGGTCATGCCACCGCAGGCCAGCAAGCTCCCTTTATCGTCGAGAGCCATCGATCTCACGCCGCCGACGTGGGCGAGAAAGTTCTCTTTGTACGTGTGCAGCACGCGTGCGTCGAGCTCGCGTTGAAATTTTCCAGATGCCGCGTCCCATTGGCGGACGACACCCAATTGATCTCCGCTCAGCAACGTCTTGTTGTCGCCGGCAAACATTAGGCTGAAGATGTAACCCTCGTGGCCTTCGAGTTCCCGAAGCAGCTTGCCATCGGGAGACCAGAGACGCACGAGATTGTCGTCGCCGCCGGTCGCGGCGAACCGACCGTC
>JAYGDO010000007.1:0-3630 GCA_046582885.1 Pirellulales bacterium
AAGAGTCCGACGACGAACATGACTTGACGTACGCTTGGCTGCAACCCAACTTGCGAAAAACGTTCACCAGCGCAGCCATTGTGGATGAAGTCTTCGCCGAATTGTAAACGCGGAATGCCGCGCAAACGTTTGGTGTTGTACAACCACTACCAAGTGCTAGGCTCAGAGGTGGGCCGGCGGGGCCGGTTTCTGTGGCGCCCCCTGAAAAGATCGAACGAAAAAAATCGACCGATTACGAAGCCGCCTGCTCGGCAACCGGCTCAGGTTGCTTAATCCCGCGGGACACGGCGATTTCATCGTTGACACCGTCAACCTGCTGTTGGGCGGCGGCAACGGTTTTTGCTCCGGCCTCGGCTGCCTGCTTGGCGGCAGCCGCCTTTTGCTGCATCGCGGTGTCGACGGCAGCCAGCTCGGTTGTACGCTTCTTCGCGGCCTCGGCAGCCGCAGCAGCAGCGGCAAACGTCTTTTCCATCGCCGCCACCTGTTGCTTGGCCGTCTCGACCGCCTTGGACTTCGCCACCGCCTCGTCGCGGGCGGCGGCGAGTTGTGTGGTTTTGGCCTTAACCAAATTATTGATCTGCGTGGCGGCCGCTGCCAGTTCCTTATCGTCCGCCACTTTGCCGGCCGCTTCGCCCGTCTTTTGCGCCGCCTCGGTCAGCGCCGCCAGCACGGTCTCAAGCGTCGAGGCCGACTTGCCCGCCGCGTCTCGCGCGGTAACCGCCTTGGTATGGGCCTCTGTCGCCGAAGTCACGCCTGTCGCGGCCTCGGTCTTTTTCTTTTCGGCTTCGGCCGAAATACTTTGTGCGGAAGTCAAATCGGCTTTGCTCTTTTCCGCCACCGCGTGCGCCTGCTGCGCGGTTGTGGCAAGTTGTGCGTGTTCGCCTTGGCGGGCCGCCAATTGCGCCACCGCTTCGGCGCGGCGTTTGAACAACTCTTCCAGCTTCTGCACGAACAGGATTTCGCCGTTCCAGCGATCGACTTGCCGCTGCGCGGCGGCGCGTTCAGCGGCTGACTTGTCGGCCGCCTGTTTGGTCACGGCGGACTTTTCTTCGGCGGGTTTCACCAGCGGAGTGAGCTTTTCAACCTGCTGCTTTGCCGCAGCCAGCGCCGTGGTGGCATCGACGGCAGACTTTTCGGCACTGGCGTACTGCGATTTGGCTTTCTCGAGTTCGGCCGTCTTCGTAGTTACCGTCTGCCGGCCCGTGGCGAGCGCCGCCGTTCGGCTGTCGGCCACGGCCTTCAGCTTGGCGGTGACTTCGGCCAGTTCTTTGTCTTCGGGCAGCTTTGTCGCCGACGCTTGCGCCTTGGTGGCGGCCTCGGTCAAACCCGGTACGGCTGCTGCGAGCGCCGCCACCATCTTGACCGCCGCCGCGTGCACCGCCGCGACCTGGTCCATTGCGGATTTTGCCCCCGTCTTGGCCGCGGTCGTCGTTTCAACCCGCTTTTGTGCGGTGGTGGCAGTGGTTTGAGCGGCGGTCAAGTCGGACTTCGCTTTCGTCGCGGCGGCCTGCGCGGTTTGAGCCGCGGCCGCCAGCGGTTGATATGCCGCCTGCTTTGCCGCCAGGTCCTTTTTCGCCGCTTCGAGGCGATTGGATAATTTCGGCGGATTGGTCGTCAAGTTCCCAATCCGAACGCCATCGGCCGCATTCCAAATCCGCACTTCGCCCGTCCAGTCGCCGGCAATGGCACGATTCGTTTCGTCACAAAACGACACCTTGACGGCCAATTCGGCAAATGCTTCGAAGGCCTGAATTTGTTTGCCGTCCTGTTGCCACAACTTTGTCACGCGATCGCGGCCGCACGACAGAATGCGGCCGTCGCGGCAGAATTCGACCGACGCCACACCGCCTCCGTGCCCGCCCCAGTTCTTAATCTGGCTACCATTTTCCATTTCCCACAGACGAATGCTGCCGTCCTCGCTGCAACTGGCCACCACGTTGGAATCAGCACGCCAGGAAATTCCGGTAACGCCTTTACTATGGGCTTTCAGCGTCAAGTACTCACGACCCGTCCAGCCTTCCCACACAAATAACCCGCCGTTGCGATCGCCGGTGGCGAGCAAAACTCCGTCGGGGCTGAATTCAATCGAATAGATCCAATCGGTGTGTTTGCGCAACTCGTGAATTTTCTGGCCTGTCTCGGTCGAATAAATTCGTACAACCCGCTGCGGCCCACCCAGAGCGATCAGCGTTTGATCGGCGCTGATGTCGGCGGCCAGCACGGTGTCCAATTCGTCGCCGATCTCGATAATGCGATCGCCCGTTTTGACGTTCCACACAACCACCCGCCCACTTGCGCCGCCGCGGCCGCCGCCGGCCAGCAGCAAGCTGCCGTTGCGGCTGAACTTAAGCACCTGTGGGACGCCTTCCGGGAACGGCAGTGCGCCGAGCAACTCGAGCGACTGCGTGTTGTAAAGCAACACTTGACTCTGACCAGCCACTGCGGCCAACGGCGACCAAGGATTTGTAGCCAGCGCCGAAAGCGCCGTAGTTGCGGCCGTAAGAGTGACCGGTTCCAGGCTTAGCCGCGCGGGCACCGGTGGCACCTCCGGCTTGCCCGTCGGCGCGTCTTTCAGCGCAAAGTCAAACTTTTTCTTGGCCGCAACCGGCGCTTTGCTACTGGCGTTTTCCAACGCGCCGCCGTCGATCCATTTGCGGATTGTCTCGATCATCTCGTCCGCAATCTTGGGCGACTTGGGCGGCATGAACGGTTCGTCCTGATGTGAAACCAGCGCGTACAAGTAGCTGCTGCCAGAATCGCCCGGTTCGACCACTTCGCCCGACCCGCCGCCCAACATCAGGTTGGTGTAATTGGTCATGTCCAGATCGCCTTTTTTCTTGTCGGCGTTGTGACAAGAAAAACACTTGGTCCGCAGGACCGGCACAAGATGCTCTTCGTAGGTGATCTTTGGCGGCTTTTTTTCCTGGGCCGTAGCGGCAGTAGACAGCGTCCCAAGAATCAGGCCGCAGAGGATTATTCGTTGCATGGCGTTCATACTTCTTTCTCGCTCCCAGGCTCCGCCTGGAAACGCGGCGGCTAGTGGTTAAACACAAACTCGCGCGCATTCAGCAGGGCCCAGAAGACATCCTCCAGAACCGGCTTCTTATCCTCGACCTCAACGAGAATGGCATTCAGATCGTTCTTTTCCTTGTCCGTCGGCCGCCGCGTCAAACAGCGAATGTACAACTCCTCGATGATCTGTTCGGGAGTAACCTTCTCTTCCAGCCGCTTACCAATCAGGTTGCCCTGACCGACTTTGCTTTGTAGCGTGTCGCCATTGAGCAAATGCAGCGCCTGCGAAAGATTAGGCTCAATCTTCACTTCGCAGGCACAAACCGTATCCCGCTTGGCACGGCCGAACGTCGACAGGAAGTATGTGCTGGTATTACCATTGGCGATCTGCACCGCACGGGCGCCGAGCGGCAGGCCGCCGAACTTGTTCTTGGTATCCGTGACTTGGCTGATTAAGTCGAGCAGAATTTCGGCGCGCACACGCCGCAAAGACGCGTGTGAAAAATTCGTAACATCCGTCGCGTTTGTGTCGTTCGTGGTAGTGCTAAATTGGTACGTTCGCGAGGTGCAGATATCGCGAACCAACTTCTTGAAGTCATACTTGTATTCTGTGAACTT
>JAYGDO010000085.1:0-4047 GCA_046582885.1 Pirellulales bacterium
CATGGCGATACTTTTGGAAGTGAACATCTCCGGCGACAAAACTAAACATGGCTTTCGTCCCGAGCAACTGCCGCAACTGTTACCGCAAATCACGAACTTTCCAAATGTGGAGGTCCGCGGCTTGATGGCAATGGCGCACCGCCAGGGTGGTCGGTCCGTTGCCAGAGCTGACTTCGCGGCCGTGCGAGAATTGCGAAATCGACTTGCCGTCGATTTGCCGGATGGTGTCTCCTTGGACGCGTTGTCGTTGGGCATGAGCGCCGATTTTGAAGAAGCGATTGCCGAAGGCTCGACGATCGTGCGCATCGGCCGATCGCTCTATGAAGGCCTGGAGTTGCCGAGCCGTTGATCGACTTTCAGTTACATGCCGAGGGCGTCATTCTCCCCGTGCGGGCCCGCGCCGGCGCGCGGAGGAATGAAGTTCGCGGAGCACAAAATGGGCGGCTCAAAGTATCCGTGACCCAGAGTGCCGAAAAGGGGAAAGCCAACCGGGTTATTTTAAAACTGCTAAGCGACGCGCTTAACGTCCGCCGCTCTCAATTAGAATTAATTTCCGGCGAGACCGTGGCTGAAAAACGAATCTTGATCCGGGAGACGACGGCGATGCAGATCCGAGCGGCTGTAGAAAGGCTCATTTAACGCGAATGCTCCTTCTTTGACGGAGAGGGGCGGAGCAAAGGTCATTGAGACTCGTCAAAGCTCACCTCCAGTATCTCGAATTTCGTGGTCCCTGCGGGCACATCGATCTCGACCTTTTCTCCGACCTTTTTCCCGACGAGCCCCTGGGCCAGCGGGCTGGTGATTAAAATTCGCCCATTGTCGTAATCTTCTTCACCCGCGCCGACGATGTAAAATGTTTCTTCGTCGCCGAAGTCCAGATCCTTGACGACCACCCTTGAGCCGAAATTCACCTCGTCCTTCGGCAGCTTGGAGGTGTCGACGATGGAGGCGCGAGCCAGCTTGTCTTTGAACAGATTGATTTTTGCTTGCAGCATTCCCTGGGATTCGCGGGCACCGTGATATTCGGCATTTTCCTTCAAATCCCCCTCGGCCCGCGCGGTTGCGATCCGCTTTTCAATAATCGGCATCTCCTCGTTTTCAAAATGCTCGACCTCGGCCTTGATTTTGTTGTAACCCGCCTGCGTCATCGGGATTTGTTCTGACATGTTTCTACTCCGTCGTACAAGATCTCGCAACAAAAAAATCTCCGCTGCGGAGATTCAGACTGCTATTTTGGCCCAACCGCCGACCGGCGTAAAGGGCGAATGCGGCCCTGCCCTGGCCCGAGTCGATCCGCCGCAGCAAGGTCGTTCTCCGTTTTTCCCCAGCAGGTTACGGCCTGTCCTGTAATCCCTCAATCACCGGCGGCAAACGTTCCGGCAGGTATCTTCGCATCGCCAATCATCTGCAACCGGCTAGGCGATCCATTCATCAATTACCTTCCCGCCGACGTCGGTCAACCGAAAATCACGACCCTGAAAGCGGTGTGTCAGTCGCAGGTGGTCCATCCCGAATAGGTGTAAAATCGTGGCGTGGTAGTCATTGATGTGAACGGGGTTCTCTTCCACGCCCCAACCGATTTCGTCGCTTTTGCCGTACGTGTGCCCCCCCTTGATGCCGCCGCCGCTCATCAGCATTGTGAATGAAAACGGGTGGTGGTCGCGGCCGGTGACGTTCTTGAGGTTGCCGCCGCGGTTCTCGCCCAGGGGCGTGCGGCCGAACTCGGCGGCCCAGATAACCATCGTCTCGTCGAGCAATCCCCGTTGTTTAAGATCTTTAATCAAGGCCGCGACCGGCTGATCGACGACGCCGGCATTATAGGGAAGTTCGGCGTTTATGTTTGAATGGTGGTCCCACGAAGCGTAAACAATGTTGACGAATCGCACCCCGCGTTCGACCATCCGCCGAGACAGCAGGCAATTGCGAGCGAAACTTTTTGCCGTGTCGCCCTGCTTGCCTCGGCCGCCGCCTTTTGGTTCGGCACGATTGATGCCATACATTTGCAGCGTGGCCTCGCTTTCCTGGGAAAGATCAATTAACTCCGGAGCGGCCGCCTGCATGCGATAAGCCAGTTCGTAGTTGGCGATACGGGCACCGATTTCCGGGTCGTGAACTTCTTGGTATTTTGCGTTGTTCACATTACGCAGTACGTCCAGTCCGGCGCGCTGCAATTCAGACGGCAGCCCGTTCGGGTTGGAAAGATTCAATACGGGTTCGCCCTGGTTGCGAAACAAAACGCCAGAGTAGAGCGAAGGTAAAAAACCGCTTTGCCATAATGTCGAACCGCCGCTACTGCCGCGGCCGGAAGTAAGCACCACATAGCCCGGCAAATTCTGCGATTGACTGCCTAGGCCATAGGTCAGCCACGAACCCATTGACGGCAGGCCGAACGCACCTCGGCCGCATTGCATCATCAATTGGCCGGGATGATGGTTGAACTGCTCGCTGTGCATGCTGCGGACCATCAGCAAGTCATCGGCAACCGATCCCATGTGTGGCAACAGATCGGAAAATACCATTCCGGAATCACCATACGGTCGGTACTTCCGATTCGAACCCATCAAGAATGCCGTCTCCTTTTTAATGAAGGCGAAGCGAACATTCTGCGTCATTTCTTTCGGCAATTGCTTTCCGTGCAGTTCGTTCAGCTTTGGCTTGGGATCGAACAGGTCGATGTGTGACGGCGCACCGGCCATAAAAATGCAGATACAGGCTTTGGCCTTTGGGCTCAGGTGCGGTGATTTCGGTTGGAGCGGATGAATTTGGTCCAAATCCCCCGGAGGGGTCGCGACGGCCGTCCGCGGCGAGAGAAGCCCGTCTTCGGTCAGCAGCGACCCTAGCGCCAATCCGCCGACACCGCTGGCCGTGGTGGCGAGAAACTCTCGCCGCGTCCGTTGTAGGTGCTCTGCTGCATTCATGGTGGATGTCCTGTTATTTCCGACCCGAGCCTAAAATAGAGAAGGAGGGCTGGAATTACTCGCGTGTGATAGTTGCATCCAGGTTTAGAAGAATGCGGGATGTGGCGACCCACGCCGCCGATTCAACAACATCGACACCGTTCACCTGGTAGTTTCCGACCAACTTCGCCGCACGGTCCGGGTGTTCGCGATACCACTGGCGGCTTTTGCCGAGCAGTACATGAAATTGCTCCAAATCGAATGCCGACGGTGGCCGAACCGCGCACAGCCGGTAACCCAATTGCAGCCGACTCGCATCACTAGCGGAATTGGCCGTCAGCAAGCGTCTTGCCAGCGCCTGGGCTGCCTCGACAAACGTCATGTTATTCAAAAGGGCCAGCGACTGGAGTGGGGTGTTCGAAATTTCTCGCTTGACCGTTGCCGTATTGGCATCCGGACAATCGAAGGTGGTTAAATTTGGATGTGGCGCGGTCCGTTTAAAAAACGTGTACATGCCCCGTCGATAGCGATCGTCGCCTTTGCTCGTGTTCCATTTGAAATTGTTGGCGTAGCTGAGCGCGGCGATGTCGGGTGGCATCGGCGGAAACACGCTTGGACCGCCGATTTTTTGTGACAACAGGCCGCCGATCGACAAATAGAAGTCGCGGACGATTTCGCCTTCGACGCGAAACCGGTTCTGCCGATAAAGCAGTTGGTTGCCGGGATCTGTTTCGGCCAACGCCGGTCGATGGTGCGAGGACTGGCGGTAGCTGGCCGACATCACGATCCGTTTTATTAGTTTCTTGCGGCTCCAGGCCGCTCCGCCGCTGTCCTTGGAGGTGAATGTTTTTGCCAGCCAGTCCAGCAGACGTGAATGCGAAGGCGGCTCGCCGCGGACGCCGAAGTCGTTGGCGGTGCCTACCAGCCCCTTGCCGAACAAGTGCTTCCAGACGCCGTTAACCGTAACGCGGGGCGTTAACGGATTCTTCGGGTCGACCAGCCAGCTCGAAAAATCGAGACGATCGGCGGGGCCTTCTTTCAGCCGAGATTTGAATGAATGCAGGGTCGCCAGGGTGCCGGGTCGCACCTCACCTTCCGGACTGAGAAAGTCACCGCGGTGCAATAGGTGCGTTTTCCGCGGTTGGTGAGA
>JAYGDO010000212.1:0-3157 GCA_046582885.1 Pirellulales bacterium
CGTCGAAGTCCGGTATGTTCCGTCCAGCGATTACAAAGCGTCGGTCGATACCTTTAAGAACGGCGTGATTCAATTAGCTTGGTTCGGCGGGTTGACCGGCGTCCAGGCGCGGCACGCGGTTGAAGGTGCGCGGGCGATTGCACAAGGTAAGGCCGATCCCGGGTTTGAATCGTACTTCATCGCGCACGCGGATACGGGACTGGGAAAGTCGGATGAGTTTCCGTCCGGTCTCGGCAGGTTCACGTTCACGTTTGGTTCCGAGTCGTCCACATCCGGCCGCCTCATGCCGGAGTACTTCATTCGCGAAAATACGGGCAAGTCGCCGAACGATTTTTTTGAGACGGAGCCGACCTTCTCCGGAAGTCACGACAACACGGTGCAGCTGGTCGAATCGGGACAAGTGCAAACGGGGGTCGTGAATTTCAAGGTTTACCAAAAACGCGTCGAAGAAGGCAAAACCGATCCGAACGTCTGCAAGGTGGTGTGGATTACGCCTAAATATGCCGACTACAACTTCACGGCGCATCCGGACCTTGAGAAGATGTTTGGCGGAGGGTTTACCGACAGGCTGCAAAAGGTGCTGATTGCGATCGACGATTCTGCGCTGTTGTCGGCTTTTCCTCGCGAGGCTTTGATCGAAGCTGAAAACGAGGACTTTGCCGGCATCGAAAAGGTGGCTCGAGACCTGGGATTCTTGCGGTAGCGATATGGCCTGTGCGTTTCAACTCGACGGCGTGACTGTGCAATTCCCGGGCGTCAGGGCATTGGACGGGGTTTCGTTGAGCATTGCCGCTGGCGAGCAAGTTGCTCTGGTCGGACCGAGCGGTTCGGGAAAGACTACGTTGCTGCGGTTGATGAACGGCACGCTGCGGCCAACCGAGGGCCACGTCCGTGCACTGCGGCAAGAAACTTTAAAATTGTCGGCTGCGCAACTCCGTTTGTTGCGGATGCGGATTGGCTTTGTTCACCAAGACCTCAGCCTCGTGCCGAATCTTCGTGTGCTGCATAACGTGCTGTCCGGCCGCCTGGGCGGCAGGTCGCTTGTGGGCAGCCTGCGGATGATGTCCCTGCCCACCCGCAACGAGACGGCCGATGTTCACCGGCTGCTCGAGCGGGTTGGGATCGAGGAAAAACTGTACCAGCGCACCGACAGGCTTTCCGGCGGTCAACAGCAACGTGTCGCGATCGCACGGGCCCTGTATCAGCAGCCGGAAGCGGTGCTGGCGGACGAGCCCGTGTCCAGCGTCGACCCGGCCCGCGCCCGCGATACCGTTCGGCTGCTGACCGATATTTCGAAAGACGAAGGCCTTACGCTTTGTATGAGCCTCCACAATCTGGACCTGGCGAGAGAATTTTTTCCTCGTCTGGTCGGAATGCGCGAGGGGCGGATCGTTTTCGATCGCGTCACAGGCGATCTTTCGGATGGCGAATTCCAGACGCTCTATCAACTGTCGGCGGAGGAGATGTTGCCGGACATGGCGGAGGCATGAACCGTGACGCGACTACTGCAATCGATCGGTCCCCGCAGCCGCGTGCTGTTTGTCGTCGTACTCGTCGGCGCGTGGGCGGCGTGGCAACTGCAGCTTGATCCGCGTCGGCTCATCCCCTCGTCGGCGGGATGGAAGAAGACGGGCGAGTTTTTCGGTGCGGCGCTCGCACCGGCAGTTGACTACGAAGACCCGCCGCCTGCGGGCACGCGGGCTCTACCGTTGAAGGTCGCCGCCGCAATATGGCAAACAGTCGCCTTCGCCGCGGTGGCCGTGGGCCTGGCGGTGGTCGCGGGTCTGCTGCTCGGTTTTCTCGCCTCCTCCGCATGGTGGGAAGACGACCCGGTCGGCGGGCACACACGCGTGCATCGAACGCTCCACCGGTTTTTCGGGCCGGCGATGGTCTGGATGACGCGCGGCGTCATTGTCGTTGCGAGGTCCGTTCACGAACTGTTATGGGCCGTTTTGTTTCTCTGCGCAATCGGCCTGAACTCCACGACGGCGATCCTGGCAATTGCGATTCCCTACGCGGGCGTGTTTGCGAAGGTTTTTTCGGAGATGATTGACGAATCGCCGCGGGCGGCAGCCTATGCGATTCGGGGATCGGGCGCGGGGCCACCGCAGGTTTTTCTATTCGGACTGTTGCCCCGTGCGTTGCCCGACATAACGGCGTACGCCTGCTACCGCCTGGAATGCGGCATGCGGTCCAGCGCGGTGTTGGGGTTTTTCGGCATCCAGACGCTGGGCTACTACTTGCGGCCGGCGTTCGAAGAGCAGCATTACCACGAGGTGTGGACATACTTGTACGCACTGATGGCCCTGGTGATTTTTGTCGATTGGTGGAGCGCAATGATGCGGCGGAGGTTGTTGGGTTGAGTAGTCGCGAAATACGAATTGGCGAACTCCGCCGGCAGCGGCCAACAAGCCTGTTCCTGCGGCTTAATGCGGTATGCCTGCTGGTACTGTCGCTGGCGGCTTGGTGGCAACTCGATATTCAGTGGTCCGACTTCTTTTCCGAACACGGCACGAGGAACTTGCGACGGTTCGCTGATGACATATTTCCCTTTACGCTGCGCGATAAACCGTTTGAGTTGGTCGCGGTTTTCCGTTGGTGTGCCGATATCTGGATCGAACGCGGGCGGGTTGCAATGGCCGCCACGTTGGGCATTTCGGTCGTGGCGATGATTTTAGCGGGCTGTGCCGCACTGCTTTGCGTTTTTCCAGCTTCGCGAAATTGGGCTACGCCCGAACCGTTTCTACCGGGCGGTCAGCCATCGTCGGCCCGGCAGCGACTGAGTTGGAGATCGCTGGTCGGCATCGTTCGCGGACTGTTCATTTTGGTCCGTTCGATACCCGAGTACATTTGGGCGTTTTTGCTGCTCGCCATGTTGGGCGTTAGTGTATGGCCCGCAATTCTCGCGCTGGCGATTCACAACTTTGGCATCCTCGGCAAACTCGGCGCCGAAGTTGTGGAAAATGCGGATGTTGCTTCGCTCCGCGCGTTACGGGCACAAGGCTTGTCGCGAACGCAAATCGCGGCCTTTGGCATCGTTCCCACGTCGCTGCCGAAGTGGCTATTGTTTTTTTTCTATCGTTGGGAAACGTGCATTCGCGAGGCGACCGTGCTGGGGATGCTCGGCATTTCGTCGCTGGGGTTTTGGATTATCGAG
>JAYGDO010000283.1:0-8997 GCA_046582885.1 Pirellulales bacterium
ATAAGAACCCGTTCGGCTTCAGACAGTTTGGCCGCCGGTTCGCCGGGAATGTTCTGTAGATAGGTGTGGGCGTTTCCTCCGCTCACCGCGTCAAAAGGCAGCAGTGCCACCAGAATGGCCAGACCGCGGGTTTTGTTCTCCGATCGCAAATAGGCGTTCGCCAGCCAGCTTTGTACGACGTAACGATCCGGTCGGGCGGGGTACTTCTGGACGTACTGATTAACGATCGGTTCCATTTGTTGCACCGAGGAGGTCGCGTTCATTCGGGAGATGAGTTGATGGTGCACGGCCTGGCCGTCGCGAATCGCCCGCGCCTGCTTTAAGCTTTCGACGGAATTGGCGTTTTGACCGAGGGTGGCGTAGCGGGTCGCCATGCTCAGATGCAGCGCTCGCAGAGTTTCGCGGTGCTGATTGAGGACCCCTTTTTTCAACAGTTTGTGGGCGGCAACGTTGCTCTTGGCCCATTGATTGGCCCGGGCCCACTCGGAGACGGCCCGCAGGCCCGCCTGACGCGAAAAGGGGCCGGCCGGTAGTTTTTCCAGAACTTCTTCGGCAAGTTTGGCGGCACTGGCTATATTTTCGCCACCGCCTACCGAAGAGTAGATGGAAATGGCGCGGACCGCGCTTTGGCGGCCCGTTTCGGTGGATGGCTGACGGATCCAAACCGCGTGCGCCGCCTTGGCGGCGGCTAGCCGGTCGTCGGTTTGCTGCAACGTGTCGGCCAGTCGAATTTCAATAGCCGCGCATTGCGGCAATTCCGGATAGCGGGCGAGCAACTGCCGGCATGAGGCGATCAGGTCTTCGTTGCGTGAAAGTGCCTCGAGGCCATCCAGCAGTTTGGCCATGACCGCCGCGTGCTGCGCGTGGTTCGTCTGCGCTGCGGTGAACCGTTGTGCGACGCGGGTCAGGCCAAACACGCGACCGTTAGAGTGATAAAGATCGACGAGTTTGAGCATCACGGCGGCCGCTTCGGGCGACGAGTCTTTATACTTGCCCAGTTCGGCTTCCAATTGCGTGGCCTGCTGACCGACCACGTCGATCGGTTCCTCCGCATTCGGCGGCGGGGCATTGTCTTGAGCTGCGGTTACCAGTGCAAAGAAAGATAACGACATCAAGAAGAGAGGCGTGGATCGTCGCATGACGGCGCTTTCGAATAGTAACGTGGCTTTGCCACTGGGGATACAATGGATTGTCGTGGGCCGGGCCCACGTTGTCTCTAAAATCCGGCTTTCACTAAAGCTTCCGAAACCTTCTTGGCGTCGGTTGCGAGCGGGCTTTCCGGGTAGTCGCCGATCAACTGGTCGAAGCGGCGACGGGCCTGCGCCTTGCGGTCCATGCGGTATAGGCAGCGGCCGTAATTAAATAGGATCACGTCCAGAAACTTCGCGTCCGGATAATCGCCCAGCACGGTTTCAAATGTGTCGATCGCGCGGGAATAGTCCTTTTGCAGGTAGTAATAATTCGCCATCTTGGCGACTGCTTCGCCCACCCTTCCACTTTCGGGAAACTGGTCGAAGACCTTTTTATACTCCTGAAACGCGCGGTCGCGTATTTGTGCCTGGGCGTTGGTTGCCGCAGCATCGGCCATTTCGTCGTAGCACTCAGCGATACCGAACTGAGCTTCGCCCCGCAGTTGACTGGTCTGCATGTTGACCAGTCGAGAGAAAACGCCGATGGCCCGCTGATAGTCTTTTTCTTTGCGGGCCACCTCGCCCAACTGCAGCAACGCGTCATCGACAAACCCGCTGCTGGGGAATTCACGTTGCAGTCGTTGGCACATGGCGGCAGCCAGCGCGATATTGTCCATTTCGAAATAAACCTGCCATAGCTGAACGTAGGTTTGCTCAAGCAGTGTTCCACCCAGCTTTCGGGCCTCATGCATGACATCTTCGCAGACGATGAGGGCCTGGCGGTACTTGTCCTGGGCTTTGATCTTAAGGCCGAATTCCTTGTAACGATTGCCGATTTGAGTCAGAGCGCTGGCGGTTTTTAATTTGGTTTGGATGCGTAATTCCTGATCAGATATGACCGCCCGAGCAACGCGGACACCGCCAATATTACCCTCCAGGCACCTGGCCTTCGTGACCACCTGCCGCACGCCATCGCCACGGTGATTTTCATCTAAATAGACAACACGAACTTCGTCCGAGACCAGCGCTTGAAGGATGTCATCGCCCGCAATCGCCTCTTCCGCCTTGACGAGCGATGCGACGGCTTGAAAGATGCCGCTGTGGATCGAATCGTCATCATCTACCGGTGCAGTTTCGGCCGGTTGTTCGGCTTGTTGATTGTCGACGGGCACTTCTTTGGCGTCTTCAGCCGGCACAGCCGGCGGCGTAACTGCGGCGTCCGGCTCAGCAGCCCCGGCCGGTTGCTCGACGGTCGCAGCGCTGGGCCGAGGAGCGGCTTTCACCTCTTTGAAAGTCACCTCAACCTGATCAACCAATTTGAAGCGGTCAATTTTCGGTAGTTCTTCTTCTGGCGGCAGCACGTCGTTTTTGGGAGCCACGGCGTCGGCTTCAACCGTCTTCGCAGCCGCCGCGGCAGCTTCGGCTTCCAATTCATCGTCCGTTTTTTCGCGGTAGACTTGCAACACGGCCGCCAGCTGATCCGCTTCGTCTGTCAGGTCTCGGTCGGGGTCGCTGATGCGAACGTTGACAGATTTCCCCAGTACGACTCCGCGCAACGGTTCTTTAAAGGCCCCGTCTGTAATGGCAACATAGGCGTTGCCGACGATTTTTACTTCCCGCAACACGGACCGATTCAGACTCTTGTCGGCCGTGTGCTGGTCGACATAAGTCGATTTAACGGTGTCGCCACCCCTCACCTCCAGCACACCGTTGTTCAATTGCGGTTTTCCCAGTCGCGTCGATACGGAACCCAGCACGACGCGGACATTGCGGCCGACGGGATAGCATTTGACGGTTTCGGTGTCACCGCTGGATGACTCGCAGCGGACTTCGACCGCCTCGCCCGGATCGAGAATTGCCAAGTCGGCATCCTCGATTTTTACGAAGAAACGCTTGCCGACTTCCAGCTTGTCCACCTGGTCATCTTCGCTGCCCAGCGCCGTACCGACTTTTTCCAGCGCTGCGATGGCGCGACTATAGTGGGCCAGTTGAAAGTGCCCCAGTCCGATATAGTAATATGCCTCGTTGACCTGGGGGCTAACCGGGAAATGCTCAATCACGCCGCGCATTATTGAGAAGCACTTGCCGTAATTGCGATCGTGGTAGAAGCAAATACCGAGTTTCAACATCGCCTCGGCGCGCATGTCCTCGTCTGGATTGTCTTCCGCGGCAACGGGTTCGAAGTGCGAACGGGCGCGATCGTATGCGCGGTCACGATCGAGAAAGTAGCTGCCCAGTCGCATGTGGGCGGTGAATCGAACGCGACTGCGGGGATAGCGCTCGATCACCGACTTCCAGATCTCGATTGCCTTGGCCGTTTCATCCGACTCGTAGCGAGCATCGCCGGCTTCGATTAACTTGCGCGCGGCGCGGTCTTCGACCAACGAGCCGCGCACTTTTGGTATCGGCGGAGCTTCTTGCGAAAATGCGGCGAGCACGGGAAGGAATACGGCTAACAACGTGAGCAGGAGCGTATTGCGTTTCATGATTCTGAGAGTGGAGGGCTAAAGGCTAGGGGTATAGGTGAACGCTGAGACTTCTAAGAACCATTGTGATTTGTTCCGACCAAATTGTAAATCTGCTAACGGCGCGCAGAACCACTTTTTTGGATCGTGGTCCGTACGTGGAAGAGCAGATACCGGACATTGAAAAGCCGGGCTACGACGGCCCGTGGACGCAAATCGCCAACAGTCGTGGTCCGGCCTTGATGGGATCGCGCCAACGGCGCGTTAATCATGCTTTATGAAAATAATTCGCTCACCGGCGTGCCGTCGTCGACGAGCTTCATTGGTCGCTGCAGATGCGTCATAACTTCCTTATTGGGATCGATCCCCAACGAATGGCAAATCGTGGCGTGCAGGTCGGGAACCTGAACCGGACGATCTTTGGGCGTTCCGCCATCTTCGTCGGACGAACCAATGACGCTACCACCGACGATGCCGCCGCCCGCCATGAAACAGCTAAACACGCCGGGCCAGTGATCACGTCCGGCATTGTCGTTGACCCGCGGCGTTCTGCCAAATTCGCTGATCATAATGATCAACGTCTTTTTTAATCTGCCTGTCGCAGCAAGATCCTCGACCAACGATGCCAAGGCAGGATCCATTACGTCGCCGCGGTTTGTCATGGCCGGGAAGTTATTGCTGTGTGTGTCGAACCCGCCACGGTTAACCTGAACGAAGCGTACATCCCTCTCGATGAGCCGCTTGGCCAGCAGCGCACCTCGTCCAAAAGTCGTGTCGCCGTAACGATCGATGGTCTTTTGCGGCACCTTGCTTAATTCGAACGCCTCGAGTGCCGGGCTCCGCATCAGTTTGACGGCATCCTGAATCGAAGCTTCGCTGGCGGTCAACCTGCGGTCCGTGCTGCCGCCGGCGAAACGCTTGTTGTATTTAGCCAGCAATTCCAGCCGCTTGTTGCCGCGAGTTTCGACAATGCTTTCCGGAAAGGAAAGATACGGATCTTTATCGCCCGGCTGTGTTACGTAATAAGCCTCACACCGCTGTCCCAGGTACGATGCGCGGGGCGCTTGACCGCTGATCGAAATGTACGCCGGCAGATCGCCCGCCTTTGGCAACTCGTGTACCGCCACCGAACCGACCCCCGGGTGCCGCAGGTTGCCGCTGGGCAGGTAACTGGTTTGCAGATGATAGGTCGCCCGCCCATGAGCCCCCTGGGTACCGGCGATGGAGCGAATTAGCGAGCAGTGGTGTATCTGCTTAGCCAGCTGGGGAAAGATTTGCGAAATCTGGATTCCCGGCACCGAAGTCTCGATCGGATCGAATTCACCCTGTGTCGGCCGTCCCGGTTTAGGATCCCACGTGTCGAGGTGCGACATGCCCCCGCCGTTCCAGAACAATATGACGTGTTCGGCTTTGGCTTCGTGAGCGGTCCCCTCCAGGGCCAACAAGTCACGAACACTTAAACCCAAAATACTGGCGCTGCCGGCGGCCAACAGCGAACGTCGCGTAACTCGGTAATCGGGGCAGGACATCGTCATGAATCGGACTCCTTATGTGCAGGACGGGCGTCGTCCTCTAAAACTCAGCCTCTAAAACTCAGCCTTAATTGTGTACCCATACAGACTATGGCAAAAAACGGAATTCGTTACAGTTCAGTAAAACCCATCTTAAGTCAGCCACGCCATCCAACGGACTGGAGGCGGCACCAATAACCTCTTTCGCGTCGGCCAAATCTTGAGCGGTCGGCAGGCGGGTCAGAATCTCGTAATAGGCCAGATTGATCGCCTTGAGAACGTCGGCATGCTCGCCGGCTACCAGCGGATATATTGGTTCGAGATGACCGACACGGGCAGCCTCGTTGGTGAGCCGACCGTTAAGCATCATCAATGCCTGTCGCATGGTCGGCGCGTCGTCGCGAGGCTCGCCGAGGTCCGCGCGGGCTGTCTGACCGAAGACCCGTAAAAAGTGCCCGTCCGCGGCCGGCCCGGCCATGCGAAATGTCGAATTAAATTTAGGGTTGTCGTCATAAACCCGTTCGACAGTCTTCGTCACATATTCGACCGTCGGGTCGTTCTGAACCCGCTTTTCCATCACCATTCGCTGAGCTTCCAACTCTTCGCGGGACATCACCTTCATCTGCTCCACCTCTAGGCCCTGCCCGCTCTTCTTGAGCAGTGAGGCGAAATCCAACTCAATCGAGTCTTCCAACTGGTAGCCGGTCGGTTGTCGCGCCGCCATTACCGTTTCGGTCGGCGCCTCGGCGTCGGGTTCTCCGGGCGAAATTGCCGCCAACTTCTCGACGTTTGCGGGCTTCTCTTTACCGCCGCTGTCAACCTTGACCACGACACGCACGGTTTCCGTAACCGTCCGGTTATTCACACCCGGCGGGTATTTGACGTCGAACAGGTGGCCGGCAGTTACAATGCTGTCGTACAGCGATTCGCTGAGCATCCGTCGCATGGGCGTGGCTTGAAAATTTTCTTCCAGCGCGGCGCGAATTTTTTCGTCCGCGTCTTCGGCGACATGACCGCGCTGATAGGCCTCGCTGGAGACGACCCGCTGCACCAGTCCACGGAAGTCATAACCGCTGGCGACGAATTCCTCCGCCAGGAAGTCGAGTGTCTTCGGGTGACTGGCCGGGTTGTCGGCACGAAAGTCGTCAACGGGGGTGACGAAACCGCGACCGACCAACTCTTTCCACAAGCGGTTGACGAGTGCTCGGGCAAAAAAGCGATTGCGGGGACTTGTGACATACTTGGCCAATTGGTGTCGCAACTCGCTCTGCCGATACAAACTGCCCTTGATGTCGATATTCCGGATTGCGGTCTTCGCCTCCGATTCAACACCGGCTACATCCGATTTGCCGCGGGCCGTTTTGCGGGCCTTTTCACCGGCAATCACCAGCAGGTCTTCGATCACCGGGCTGACACCATCCCGCCCTTTACTGCGAACGGCGGCCTGTTTCGACCGCAGACTGATCAGCCGCGTGATAAATTCAGGCGGGTTTTTGCTATCCATCAAATCAAACGGGAACCGGGCCGCCATCGCCGTTCGCTCTTCGGTCGATTCGCCTTCCGGCGGCCAAAGCACGGACGTCTGGTCGACCTCCGTGGTGTAGATCACGTTCGTCCGCGCGCTCTCAATGCGTCGCGTCTTTCCAAAAAATGCCGCCAAGGAATAAAAATCGTCACGCGTCCAGACATCGAACGGATGGTCGTGGCACTGCGCACAGGCGAGGCGGATTCCCATAAATGTCTGGGCGGTTACGGCGGCCATTGCCAGGGGATCGGCGTCGTCGCCCAGAATAAAACCAACTTCGGGAATGTTGTTGACTCTGCCGTTCGCCGATATCAGCCGCCGACACAATTCGTCGTACGGCATGTTGTCGTCGATCGCCTGATGCACATAAGCCGTCAGCGCCGACCCGCCGGTGGCGCTGGAACGCAGTCGCAGTAAGTCACCAAAAAATGCAGTCCAGCGATCGGCAAACCGTTCGTGTTCGAGCAGTTTGGCGACCAGCTTTCCGCGGCGATCTTTGGATGGCCAGTCGAGAAAATTCCGAATCTCGACGCCTGTAGGAATACGGCCAATAAGATCAACGCTTACCCGCCGCATGAACGTCAGATCGTCGACAATCGGCACCGACTCCTGGACAATCTTACGGTCTCGATTCTCCCGGTCGAGGACGCGATCGACCTCACCGGCTTCCGCCGTGGAGACGTAGAACACGAGGCCGGCAATGGCCCAAGTTAGGCAAAACCTAAAAACCACGTCAGGCTCCTTATGCAGCACCGACCGTGCGGGCCGGTTTCAACGCGACTTCAACGAGTCTGGGGGTAGGCCTTTGCGTCTCGGGAACCGCCACCCGGTTCGCCGTCGGCAACTGGTTGACAGCGGTAAAAATAACAGCGAAGTTGTCAAATATGTCAGATATGATAGCAGCGGTTGCGTACTTATGTCAACATAATGCCCGCAACTGCCCTCTTCAAATTCACCAATATTATTATCGGTGAGGTGTCATGGCTGTCGGTCGATTATTTCCGTTATTTGCGGTAATTCTATTGTTTTTTACCGGTGGCGGTCGGCTCTCGGCACAGGAAGAGCCACCCCCACAGCTTCGGTATCTTACAGGTTCCGAGTCGCCTCCGCTGGCCGTCGGTTACGGCGCTAATGGCCAAACGATTGTCGGAGCTTGTGAGAACGGCAAACTGTACTTTTGGGATTCGGCCAGCGGTAAACTGATCAGCCAAATGTCGGCCCACGCCGGTCCGGTTCTTTCCTTGGCTGTTTCCCCGGATGGACACCGATTGGCCACGGGTGGGCGAGACCGGCTGGTCAAGGTGTTTGACCTGCCGTCGATCCATCCGCTGGCGAATATCACCGGCTTTGCCGGACCGCCGACCGCCGTCGCAGTCAGCGCGGATGGCAAGCTGGTGTTGACCGGTGATCCGACAAAACAGGTGCGATTGTGGAATGTCGCCGATAACGCCAACCCCCTCAATTTCACTGCGGCCGCCGCCGTCACGGACGTGGAATTTCTGCTGGAACAAAAAACAGCGGTGGCCAGCGCCGCTGAAGGTAGTTTGCATGGCTGGAGTCTCGACGGCGGCGCCGTAGTCGGACACGTCTTGACCGCACCGGCATCGGCCATTGCGCCAAGTCCCGATGAAGGTAGTGTGGCCGTTGCCGGCCGCGACGGCGTTGTGCGGCTCGTCGCTTGGCCACCACGAGCGGCCCGCGGACTCGCCAACCACAGCAATCCCGTGACGGCCGTCGCCAGCTCACGCGACGGCAAACTTCTATTCAGCGGCGGGGCCGGCCAAACGGTTCGTTCGTTCGACGCGGAAACTGGAAAATTGGTCCATACGTTTACCGGTCAATCTGGACCGGTCACCTCGATCGTATTGGACAAGGAGGCGACGCTCGTCGCGTCCGGAAGCAAGACCGGCGTCATCAACTTTTGGCAAACAGAAGACGCCGCCGATCAGGGGTCGCTAATGGGCCACGAAGCGGCGGTGCACGCATTGGCATTTCATCCGGAGAAGCGGCAAATCGCCTCCGCCGGCGAGGACGGCACCATCCGCATTTGGCAGATGCCCAAGAGCCTGCCTAGTTTGGCTGGCCACACGATGCCGGTCAATTCGCTCGCACTCGGTGTCGGCGGGAAAGTGTGCTTGACCGCCGCTGCGGATCGTAGCTTGCGGCTCTGGAGTCTTGCGGACGCCAAACAAATCTGGGCTGTGGAAGGTCTGCCGCAGCCGGCCCGGCAGGTGGCAACGTCACCGGGGGGCGAGCAGTTCGCTTCGACCGATGCGGCCGGAACGCTTCGATTGCACGCGGTGGCCGACGGCGAGCAACTGCACATCCGCGGCGGCCACACCGGCGAGATCAGCGGCCTGGCATTT
>JAYGDO010000421.1:0-1853 GCA_046582885.1 Pirellulales bacterium
TTTTCCCTCGCCGCAATCGGGGCACCGTAATCGGCCGCTTCGAATGATCGTTTGCAAAAGATCTGGTTTCACGACGATTTCCTTCGCAGCGGATTGGTTGAAAACAATACTCGAACGCCGAGTCCTATAACATGCCTGGAAAATCGAATACGATTTGTGGCTCACACGGGCTAAAAAAGTCCTACGCCGCGGCATCCAGCCATTTGCGAGCGGCCTCAACGACCGCGGTCAGACAGCCGACTTCGAACGGCGTTTTCAAGCCGGCCGATTGCACCAATTCGCGAAACGGCGCAGAACCGCCCCGTTGGCACAGCGCGACGTACGTTTGCATCGCCTCGCCGAGATCTTCTTCGGCGCGGAGCCACAGCTGCATCGCGCACGTCAGCGCGAGTGTGTAATCGATGTAGTAAAACGGCGAATTGTAGATGTGCTGCTTTGCCTGCCAGCGGCGTCCGCTCGATTCAAACTGCAAATCGCCGAAGTTCTGCCAGGGCAGATAGGTTCGTTCGAGATCCTGCCACATTTCGTTACGCCGTTCGGGCGTTGCGTCCGGTTCCTTGTAGACCAGATGTTGAAAGTGATCGACAGCCACACCGTACGGCAAAAACGAAATGCTGCCGGCTAAATGGATTTGTCGAAACCGCGCCGCCCCGCCGCCGAAGAATCGCTCCATTTCGGGCCACGTCAAAAACTCGAGCGACATCGAGTGGATTTCGGCGCCCTCGGACGTCGGCCAGATCAAATCGACGAACGGCAGGTGGCGGCTGGAATAGTTTTGAAACGCGTGCCCCATTTCGTGCGTAAAAACCTCGACGTCGCCTTTCGTGCCGTTGAAGTTCGCAAAAATAAACGGCATGCCGAGCATCGGCAGTCCATCGCAATAGCCTCCTCCGGCCTTGCCGTCCCGCGATTTCAGGTCCATCAGGTTTCGATCGCACATGGCGGCGAAAAATTCGTCCATCCCGCTGCCGAGTGCGCGGAACATCTCCCGGGCGCGGTCCACCATCCAATCGTGGTCGCCCTGCGGGGCGGGATTGCCGCGCGGATCGTGCAGCGCTTCGTCCCAGAACATCAGCGGGTCCACCTCTAGCGCCGTGGCCTGCCGCCGTTTTAGTTCGACGCAGAGCGGCACAACGTGATCGCGGACCTGATTGCGGAAAACCTCGACGTCGTTTTCGTCGTAATCGACACGGTGCATCCACTGGTAGCCCAGTCCGACGAAATTGTCGTAACCCAACTTGCGCGCCATGCCGTCGCGTAGGTCGACTAAGTCGGCATAAATTCGGTCCAGTTGCTCCTGGTTGTCGACGAACCAGGCGGTTCGCGCTCCGGCCGCATCGCGGCGAACCTTGCGGTCGGTGTGTTCGGCGAACTTGCCGATTTGTGACAGCGTCAGTTTTTCGTTTTGAAAGTCGAAACTCGCCGACGCCAGCAACTCGGTGTATTCCGTCTCCAGGTTGCTTTGGCGGATCAAGTCGTCGTGAATGACCGGATCGAACGAGGCGATGTCGCATTGCCAGAGATCGAGGACGTGACCGCCGAATTCGCGCTCAATAAATTGGCGGACCGGTGCGTCCAGCAATCGCCGTTTCAGCGCCACGTTCAGGTCGGTCAGCTTCGGCCGCAACCGGTCGCAATGCTCTTTGGCCGATTTATAATCTTCATTTTTTGTATCTTGGGTGAATCTAATTTCGGTCACCGCTTTCCATTCGTACAACTCTCGGCGCAGCTTGTCCCAGTCGGCCATCACTTGGCGCCACCTTTCGGCATCCTGTTCTGAATCAAGCGCCAGATGAAATTCGGCGTACTGAGCCGCGACTTTTTCAAAGTCGGGTGGCGAAACGGAATAGGTG
>JAYGDO010000454.1:0-16240 GCA_046582885.1 Pirellulales bacterium
GCTTTGGAACCTGCACCTCGAAGGCACCCAGGTCACCGACTATGGTCTTACGCACCTGAAAGGGCTGACCAGTCTTACAGAGCTGTGGCTCGGCAACACCAAGGTCACCGACGTTGGACTGGTGCATCTGCAAGGGATGACCAATCTTGCAAGTCTGCAACTCGAAGACACCAACATCACCAACGCTGGACTGAAGCACCTGAAGGGGCTGACCAGTCTTAAAGAGCTGTGGCTCGGCAACACCAACGTCACCGACGCCGGACTGCCGCACCTGAAAGGGATGACGAAGCTTGAATCGCTGGGCCTCGGTGGGCCCCAGGTCACCGACGCTGGATTGGAACACCTGAAAGGGCTGACCAATCTTGAAGTGCTGAACCTCACCCGCACCAAGATCACCGACGCTGGACTGGTGCATCTGAAAGGGCTGACGGGGCTTCTATTCCTGTACCTCAACCGCACCAAGGTCACCGACGCTGGCGTCAACAAGCTCCAGCAGGCCTTGCCGAAGTGCAAGATCGCGCACTAACCGCTGCTAACCTTCGCCGCCACCTGACAAACGGATAGCCAATTCGCTCCAACCGCGGGGCTCGTCCCGTAGCCTGACAGATTCCGGAAAAAAAGAGGCCGTCCGAGGCGCGGACTACCCGGCACCTTCGGGGCGGTCAGTTGTTGTGGGGGCAGCGGACGAGGGTCATTACCGCGAACGCGGTCCCGTACTGCTGGTGATAGTCAAACAGCGGGTAGTCCCACCAGCAGCCGTCCTTGTCCTGATGCTTTAACATCAACACGGCCAGGTGGTCTTTTAGTCGCGACCGCTGCTGCACGGCGAGCTGTTCGACGCAGTACGCCGCATAGTAATGGCCGTAGTAATAGAAGTAGCCCGCCACTTTAAAATGAGATTCGTGGGGTATTGGACGTTTCCGCCCGATATCCAGCCATAGATTGCGGGCGACCAGCCGATCCAGCCAGTCGATCATCACCTGGTCGGTTATTTTTTTGTCGCCCCACAGGCGGAGGGCCAGATTGCAAACCTGGCTCCGCCCCAGGCTTCCGCCCGGGCGATTGATGCTGCCCAGCGGCCGCAACCAGTGCCCTTCGTGATAAAGATAACTGAAGTCCGGCTTTTGCTGCAGCCGCAGGTTGTGCAGGCCCGCATCGACCAACTTTTGCGGCACATCGATGCCTATTTGCTTTGCCTCGGCAAATGCGATCAAAACCGTGGCGCTGGTAAAGCTGGTCATCATCAAGACCGGCTTTTGGGTGTTGTACAAAAAATTGTAATAACCCCAGCCGCCGCCAACCGATTCGTCACGGGCCAACAACTCGATCTGTTGAGCGATCTGCTTTTCAATTCCGCGGCGGCGGCGGCGGTCGTCCGGGTCTCGGCCGTGCATGCGTACCAGCGCCTGGATGCCGTAGGCGTGCGCCCAGACGCTATACATGACACCCGCCGAACCGCGGCGGATTTTCGGCAGCCACTCCAGCAGCCAGGCCTCGCCGCGATCGATCGCTGAACCGACCTCCGCCCGCGGGTCGCCCGTTTCCAACAACGCCGAAACCGCCAGTGCCGTGGTCGCCGCGCGGTACGACCAGTGGCTGCCGGGAACGGGGGCGACGATGTTCAGGGCTTTTGTCCGCCGGGCCGTACCCCAGGAGCCGTCCTTGTTCTGCCGCAGCAGCAGGAAGTCAACGCCGCGTCGAATCGAGGCTTCTCCCGCCTCTGCACCTGGAGGGGCCACCGGCTTTGGCCGCGGAATTTTGTCCTCGCCCCATAACGGCGCATGCGAAAAAACCAGTACGAAGATCACTAAACGTTTGATAACCATCACAATTAATTATTGCTTGACATGCCGGGCAGTTCCACCGCCGCGGCCGTTTTATACGCTGCTGCACAGCGGATCGACAACGGGCCGGCATTTCGCCCGGGAAGGGTTGTAAGTTAAATGTGCAACTGGTCTTCGGCGAATCGCTAAAAATTCTCCCCCCGGACGACGCCGGGCGAGTTGATGCGGCCGCAACCATTGAACTCGCCGGACGGCGCGGCCAGAAAATCGACGACGAAACTACTCCCGTGGTAACCGCTAAAACCCCAACCGCGGTGCCGCGCCTCGGAGATTATCGCCAATGGTTCGTTGGTCCCGATTGTTAAGTGCCGTCGCTGGCGGATCAAATTCCGCATATTGGTTATCGCCCAACGCTGATCAAATTGAATTTTGAATCCGACTCGCCCCGGTTGTGATCTCGCATATTCATTAAGACCTATAGCATCCATCATTGAAGCGTCCTTGAACAGATGACGATCATTGCGTGCCGATAGATTCCATCAGAAGGGCGGTCTGCCGTCACTTTACGTCAGACGCATCTCTGCCGATCAAATCAAAGGATCGAGTGATTAATACCCGATCGACCAATCCCGGAGCAGAGAAGGTTAGTTACCTGTGAATTGCGTACCCGAGTAGGCGTCGGACGCCCCCCTTCCGAGTTGAATGATTACACGCCATCAACGGAAAGCAAGCGAAACAAAGGAGTGTCGATAAATGCGAATCATTATTCCTCGCGTCATCTTGGCCACTATTACGCTTCTAATTGCGGCCGATGCATCTCAATCCGCAGTATTCTCGCGTCTGCATCAGCGACGCAAAGACGAGATACGGGCGGAGGTATCGGCGGAACTATCGGAAAAATTGGAACGCGATTTGTCAAGAGAAGTTGAGATTTTGGAGCAGGCATTGCACGATGTCACCGTCTCGCAAGTAGAAGATGAGGCGAGGAAGCTGGAGACACAGGTAGCCCAGGCGATCATGCGACTGCGCCGTCAGGCCGCGAAATTGGTGGTAAAAGAGTCTAAGCGATTAGGAAGAGAAGCCACTGATAATATCTCTGCACTTCGTGCCGATGCTCAAGCCGACTTGGCGGCGACGACGCAAACACTTGAAAATCATATCCAGGATCAGTCGGCGCTTCTGCGCGACGAAACGAATCGTGTTCTCCGAGCAGAATCCGCAATGCTCCACGATTTGTCACAACGAGAACTGCAAAGCTTAACGAAACTTCTAACGTCACACGTCGAGAACAAAACGCGAGAGCTACACAAGAACAATGACCTGTGGCTGGAACAAATCGACGCGGACGCGCACGCAGCAATTTCAAAGGAACTGCAAATCTTAACGAAAACTCTGGCGTCACACGTCGAGGACAAAACGCGAGAGCTGCACAAGAGCAACGACCTGTGGCTGGAACAAATTTCCAATGACACACACGCAGCAATTTCAGAGGAATTGGCAAGTATTCCCGAGGAAGTCGCACGTTTACGGCAGCAAGCCGCAGAACTCGTCGCGTACGAGTCCGAACGACTGGAAGCAGAAACGGCGGAGGTCATCCGAACACTTCGTTCCGATACACGGTCCGACCTTCTGGCGATGACCCAACGATTGAACAAACAATTTCAAGTTCAATCCGTTCTTCTTCGCGACGAAACTGACCGTGTTGTGAAAGCTGAAACCGAAAGGCTGCATGTTTTATCGCGCAAAGATCTGCAATTTACATCGAAACAACTGCAGGAAATCGTAGGCGAATTGGTTTTAACCATGAAGGACGCCATTACAACCGATTTGACCGCAACGATTCGGACAACGATCGCAACCGAAATTCAGGCAATTCGGGTTGCATCACGGTTTGCTCCGCAGGAGGCCTCACCAGCCGAGAACGTCTCGACTGAATCGCAGCCGCCGACAACTGACTCCGATTCCGAGACAGTATCGGAGAACGCGGTCGAATAGGCCGCCGGCGAATATTGAGAGACTCTGAGCCGCCTGGTAACGGATTTAGATCAGGCGGCTCTTTTTTTGCGCAAACCTAGTGTTGGGGAGAACTCCGCTGCGGGCACGAAAAGCCGCAGGTGAATCAAGGAACCTCGAATCGATTCCGCCGGCCTGAAACAATCTTCGTTGTCCACTGCAACTGCAAGACTAAGCCAAGACATCTTTCACGATGCTTCCATGAACGTCAGTCAAGCGGTAGTCCCGGCCTTGGTGCTTGAAGGTTAGTCGTTCATGGTCGACGCCCAGGCAATGGAGAATCGTCGCATTCAAATCGTGAATGTGCACGGGATTCTCCGTGACGTTGTAACTGAAATCGTCGGTTTCACCGTAGACAATTCCAGGTTTGATTCCGCCACCGGCCATCCATTTGGTGTAACAACGCGGATGGTGATCGCGACCATAATTGGCCTTGCTTAAGCCACCTTGGCAATAAATCGTACGGCCGAACTCACCACCCCAGACGACAAGTGTATCTTGGAGCATCCCCCGCTGCTTGAGATCGTTGATTAGAGCTGCGCACGGTTGATCGACGATTCCGCATTGGCGACGAATGTCTTTCGGCAAACTGCCGTGCTGGTCCCACTGTCGAATGAAGACCTGGGAAAACCGCACGCCCCGTTCGGCCATCCGCCGAGCCAGCAGACAATTGGCCGCGAAGGTGCCGGGTTTCTTGACTTCCGGGCCGTACATCTCCAGTGTCTTCTCTGACTCGTCCGAAATGTCGGTCAATTCAGGCACCGAAGTCTGCATGCGATACGCCATTTCGTATTGTGCAATTCGAGACTGGATTTCGGGATCGCCGACATCTGAAAAGCGGGCACGATTTAGCTTGGAAAGTTCATCCAGCATGCGGCGGCGCATTTTCTGGCTCATACCGTCGGGATTCGAAAGATATAAAACCGGATCCCCCGTCGAGCGCAGACTGACACCCTGGTATCGAGTGGAGAGGAAACCGGATCCCCAGAGGCGGGCATACAACGCTTGTCCACCGAAGCCACCGTTCACCGTGGAGTGCAGCACCATGAACGTGGGCAGGTTTTCGTTCATGCTGCCCAGACCATACGACAGCCAGGCACCCGCGCTCGGCCGACCCGGGATTTGGCTGCCCGTTTGAATATACGTAATCGCCGGGTCGTGGTTGATCGCTTCGGTGTTTACCGTTTTGATCACAGCCAGATCGTCGACAATACCGGCCGTATGCGGCAGCAACTCGCTGACCCACGCGGCCTGCTGGCCGTGCTGCTTGAATTTGAAGATCGACGGCGCAACCGGAAATCGCTTTTGCCCCGAAGTCATTGTCGTAATCCGCTGGCCATTGCGGACCGAATCGGGCAAATCTTTGTCGTACCACTCTGCCATTTTCGGCTTGTAATCCCACATATCCAATTGCGAAGGAGCGCCCGACATGAACAGATAGATAATGCGTTTGGCTTTGGGGGCGAAGTGCGGCAGCCCCGCAAGTCCGCCACCGGCTTTGGCCGTCGCCGCCGGAGCCGGCTCGCCGCCGAACAGACTTGGATTCAACAGTGAAGCCAACGCTGCACTGCCGATCCCACCGGCAGCCTGTCCGAAGAAGTGACGGCGTGTTTCGACTAATTCAGATTCGCGTATTGGATTCATGATAGCTGGCCACCGTGTGTCACTGGTTTATCCCTTCGTTACCGTTTCGCTCAGATTGAAGATCAAATGAGCGACGATTGTCCAGGCGGCGAGTTCGTTAACACTTAACTGCTCGTTCCTCGGCGACTCGCCCGCTTTCAGTAGGCTCTCTGCCGCACCCGCTTCGTTTTTGAATTCGGCGAGGTATTCGGCATACACGTTTGTCAATGCCCGGTGTTCGTTTTCGTTGGGGAAGCGAGCCACGATGGAGCGAAATGCAAAAGTGGCTTTCGCATTCTCGTCCGCACCACCCTCGAGCATAATCCGCTCGGCGAATTTTCGAGCCGCTTCAACGAACTGCACGTCGTTCATCAACACGAGCGCCTGCAGCGGCGTGTTGGTACGCGCCCGGCGAACTCGACAAGTTTCGCGGTCCGGCGCGTCAAACGTGGAGAGCGACGGGGGAGGCGACGTCCGCTTCCAAAACGTGTACATGCTCCGTCGATAAAGTTTCGCCCCCGTATCCTGCTTAAACGTCGCGGTGTTACTGCCGCCGAAGCCAACCGGCTTCCATAGCCCGGATGGTTGGTACGGTTTCACGCTCGGCCCGCCGACCTTGCCGACCAGCAATCCGCTAATGGCCAATGCCTGATCGCGAATAACCTCGGCGTCCAAACGGAATCGAGGACCGCGGGCTAATAAACGATTGACCGGATCAATGGCATATTTTTCCGGCGTTATTCGCGACGATTGTTGATACGTGGCGGACGTGACCAGCATTTTGTGAATCCGTTTGATGTTCCAGCCGTTTTCGACGAAATCAACAGCCAACCAATCGAGCAGTTTCGGGTGGCTGGGCCGTTCACCTTGAATGCCGAAATCCTCCGAGGTCTTGACGATTCCGGTACCAAAAAAATGCTGCCAATAACGATTAACGACTACCCGAGAAGTTAATGGGTGATCCTTTTTGACGAGCCACCGCGCCAATCCGAGCCGGTTCTCGGGCATGTTTTGTGCTGGGGGTGAAATCCACTCTGGGATTCGGGACGAGACCGCGGCGCGTTTCTTGGTGTACTCGCCGCGTTCCAAGATGTGTGCCTGCCGCTTCTCCTTTCGGTCTTCCATTACCAGGCTGGAAGGAAGCGACTTTTCAACCGCGGCGATCTTTTGGTTTAACTCTGCCACCTTTTTGGTCTGAGCCTCAATGGCCTTGGCCGAAGATGGGTTCACATGCCGCAGGAAATATTGACGCAACCGTTTCACCTGCGGCGGGGATCGCTGATTCTTCTCCAGATCGAGAATCTGCTGGACGCCGGCTGGTAAAGCCGGCTGTTTGACTTGCCGGTGATACTGCTCCCAGAGCGCGATCGATTCGGCCTGTTCGGGTTTGAGACGGGCCGTGGAAATCCGTCCGGGTTTGTCCCAATAGACGCTGCCGCCGAATTGGGTAAAGGCCCAGCCGTTCAGTTCCGATCCGGCCGGCAAGCCGACTTGAGACGCGGCTATTTCGAGGCGAATCCACTTCCCCGCCTCGGGAAGGTCGCCGATACGGAGATTGGAAGCGTTGTTTCTTCCGGGTGCGTGGCCCTTGTCGGCACCCCAAAACGCCCGATGCTCCCAATTGCCGTTGTTAAACTGAAGCTGAACCGTCTCGGGAAGGTTTTTGGGATCGAGATAAACGTAAGCAAACAATCGATCGTTGTCGCCAAGTTTGAGCTTGGTACTCACCTTGGTAAAGAAATGCTGGGTCAAGCCGGTACCTGTCCGCAACGATGATTTTTCGCCGCTGTAAACGGGGTGATCCGCCGCCGTGACAAACTTCCACGAGTTGGCGCCTTCGTTTCCTTCCGGCGCAGCTCCCGGCGGAAGCGCGTCGTCGAACCAAACGTACTCCTCCTGCATTAAGTCGCCCAATTTTCCGTTGGGAGCCGGGTCTTTATAGCTGACCTCGTTTTCCGCCAACATCTTTTCAATCAACGGCTTTAGACTCGCGATTTCTTTTCGATACCCCTCGATTTCAGCCACCTGCAACGGCGAGGGCGCTTTGACTACAGGTGGCGGCAGCAGCTTATTTCCGTCCATCGCTTTTTCCGTCAGACTAAAAAAGTACGAGAAGAGTTGATAGAACTCTTTTTGCGTCAGTGGATCGAATTTATGATCGTGGCAAGCCGCGCAACCGGCCGTCAGGCCAAGCCACACGGTCGATGTTGTTTCGACGCGATCTACCGCGTAGCGTACGTAGTATTCCGCGTCGATCGAACCGCCTTCACCGGTTGTCACGTTACAGCGATTGAAACCCGTGGCAATCCGCTGGCTAAGCGTCGGTTTCGGCAACAGGTCGCCCGCTAATTGTTCGATCGTGAATTGGTCAAACGGCAAATTGCGGTTGTGGGCATCAATGACCCAATCCCGGTAGGGCCAGATTTGTCGCTCGTTGTCGAGGTGCAGGCCATGCGTATCGGCATAACGGGCCGCATCCAGCCAAACTCGGCCCAGATGTTCGCCGTATTTTTTTGACGAAAACAAACGGTCGACAACTCTTTCATAAGCGCCGGACTTTTCGTCCGCAAGAAAGTCATCGATTTCTTTGATCGTCGGTGGCAGACCCGTCAGATCGAGCGTGACGCGCCGAATCAGAGTTTCTTTGTCGGCCGGCGGTTCGGGAGCAAGTTTGGCACCCTTGAGTTTCTGCTGGATAAACGAATCGATGGTATTGGCGACTTTCCAGTTTTTGACCGCCGGCGGAGTGGCCTGCTTCTTGGGCGGCAGGTACGCCCAATGTTTGGACCATTCAGCCCCGGAATCAATCCACTTCCTGATCAATTCGATTTGCTTATTCGTAAGCGACTTGCCCGAATCGGGCGGCGGCATACGAACGTCGCTGTCGCCGGACGTGACGCGGGAAACCAATTCACTTTCGCCACTGTTGCTGCGAACAATGGCCGTCATTCCCGATTCAAGTTTCGCAAAGGCCGATTCTTTTTGGTCGAGCCGCAAGCCCGCCTCACGGACCTTCTTATCGGGTCCGTGACAAGCAAAACAGTTCTCCGAGAGGATTGGACGAATGTCGCGGTCAAAATCAGGCTTTTCTTGACATCGTGCGACGCCGGCGTGCAGGCAGAGAACAAAAAAGCCCGCCACGCCGCAGAACAAAACGATCTTTGAGTGACTCATCTTTCCGGCCAGTGATAAATGGAATGTGATTGTTCTGATCTAACCGCCCATTCTAGCACAACGTTTGGCCACTCTGAACACTGCAATTCGTTCTCTTTCCCGACCCGCGGGAGCGAACGGTTGCGGCGATGCCGCCCGGGCTAGTCGGCCAACTGAATAGCTGGCCGCCGCTTCTCGTTTTGGTTCGTTTCCTGAGGGATTTCCCAGCAGACGGTCACTCGACGCCGACCACATCGACTTGTATGAATTGCCCGTTGTACGGCTTGGGCGCCGGCGCAAGGTCTGACACGACCAGCTTCTTGAAATTCGAAATCAGACGCCCATTTTGCCCGTTGCCGTGGAAGGTAACCGTCGCTCCGCCATCGATCTGGATCGTCTGAGTGTAGTCGATCGTGAATATCTTATGCCCCACCTTGTCCTGGCGGTTGAGAAAGTAGTGCGATTCGGGCGACGAGACACTAATCTGGTAAACGTTGTAGGTGGCGTTGTTCTTCGTACCACCGATGTAGAAGTATTCACCCACTTGCTTGCCGCCCTTATACATCATGGGCTCGACGACTCCGCGGAATCTCAAGGTGACCTTGTACCACTTCCCCTTCTCACCGCCGAAAGTTCTTTGCGCCGTGAAATTGTCGGTTTTCTTGGGGTCTCCCTTTACCAGTCCCGAAAAGCAATCAGCGCCCGCCTTGGGATTTTTGGGCATGGGAGCCTTGCAGGGAAACTCGAAGCGGAAGCCATCGATGGATTCCGCGGGCGACTTCGTCTCGGCGGCGTTCGACGCCGCGGTCCCGCCGGTTAAGACCAGACAAGAAAGCACCACGACACCAATTCCTAAAGTGAACCAACGTTTCATTCAACGCCTCCGATAATGTGCGAACTTTGTGACTTTTCCCAAACGACGCGGGGCCGGAACGAACCGGCCACCGATAGCGGCGATTTTACCACGCAACTTCTGCAGGTGCACCCGCGGCCGGAAAGTACGCAAGGTTATGACTACCCCCCCACTGGTGTTTCTGCTCAATGGGAACAGAACACAATGCCGCTGCTGCCGCCGACGGGCCGGATCACTTCGTCCTCGGGACTAACTCGGGACTAACATATCCGTTCGCTGGAATTCAGACCAACAGTTCGCTCATCACGCCGGTGCTGTCTGCGAACCGCTCGCCGCTAAGACCCATGACCCGTGCCTGCGTGAGCCACAGATTCGCCAGTGGCGTACCGTCGGCACAATGCAAATGCCGGCCGCTGTTGAGTTTTCCACCCCCGCCACCGGCCACGACAATGGGAAGGTCGGTGTACTGGTGCGTCGCGCCGTCACCGAGACCGGAACCGTAGGTAAAGATAGTGTTGTCTAGCAAGCTAGATCCGTCCGACTCCTGAATAGCGTCCATCTTTTCGAGCATATAGACGAATTGCTGCATGTGGAAATAGTCGATTTCAAGGAGACCGGCGGTATGCTCTTTCTGGCTGTGGGACATCCCGTGATGGTTCATCGGTTTGTCGAAGAGCCCCTCGTACATGACCGGGGTATCCCAACGTTCGGGGCCAATCATGAAGGTGGCAACACGGGTCAGGCCGGCCTGCAGCGCGACGATCATCAGATCGCCCATCAGGCGGATGTATTCTCCCCGCGGCAGATGCGCCGCGGCGGGTTCTTTGAGCGAGAGCTTTTCGAGTTCGCCTCGCATCTTCTCCAGCCTTTCGACGCGGTTTTCGATCGCACGGATGGACTCAAAATATTCGGCAAATTTCTGACGATCGGCGTAACCGAGTTCCCGCCGCAAGGAGCGGGCGTCTTCTAGCACCAAGTCGGTAATTTTTCGCGATGCCCGGTTCTGCTGCGTGCCGAACATCCTCCGGTAGGCCTTGCGCGGATCGCGGATCGACGGCGCGACGTGCCCGGTGCCGTACCAAGAGATGTTATCAAAATAAATCGACTCCTTGTTGTCGTTGTGGTTGTTGCAGCTGAATTCCAGTGTACGAAAAGGAGTCTCGTTGCCGATTTTGTCGGCCACGATGTGGTCGAACGTACGTTCCAACGGCCAGGCTGAGGATTTCACCGTGAGGGCCGCGGCGCTACTCAAGTAGCACGAGGCGCATTGGGCGTGACGGTCGGTGCCGTTCTGGTAGGTTCGATCCGTCCCCGTAATCAGCGTCACCTTTTGTTTCATCTTTTCCAGCGGCTTCAGCGTCGGCGTTAATTCCAACGGCTGGGAGCCCACCTTGAGTTTGGCTCCCTCGACGGGCGTGATATCGGCCCCTCCCTGAAAACCGGGAATTCCGATGCCGGCTTCGCCGGGAAAGAAGCCGCAGCGGACGACTCCAATCGGTATGTAGAAAAAGGCGATTCGCTGGGCGGGCGCAGTTGCCGGCACGGCCAGGGCTTCCAGTGATGGCAGCGCGAGGAGCGCCCCGCCGGTCCCGGAAATAAAAGTGCGTCTGGAGATGTTCTTCATCGGGGGCAGTCCCTTCGAGCGAAAGGCGGTCAGCGGGGCGCCTGTTCCGCCGGCTTGACGGAACTTGCGAGCTTAGCAGGATTGTATTTGTGCAAAAACGGCTCGCTGAGCACGATCTGCTTGATCAAGGGGCGGATGCGATAGCCCGCGGCGGCCGTCTGCCGGACGATTGCGTCCAAAGCCGGCGAGTCCGCCGCGTTCAGTTCCCGGCCCTGGGCGAAGGAAAGCAGGTGAGCCGCAAAACCGCGTGTAAACCGATCTTTCTCGGTGAGGATCGCGTCTTTGAATTCTATGATATCTGTAAACTTGTGCTTGTTGAAAAGGACTCCGCTGGCGTCCACTTTCCGGCCGTTTTTGTAACGGTCGCGCCATTTACCGGTAGGTCCATAGTTCTCCAGGGCAAAACCCAACGGGTCGATCTTGGCATGGCAGCCCTTGCAATCGGCCCGGTTTCGATGGGCATCGAACCGCTGGCGGATCGTGAGGTTTTCGGTGTCCTCAGTACCATCTTCCGGCAGCGGCGGCACATCATCGGGCGGCGGCTGCGGCGGGTCGTTGAAAATGACCGTAGCGGCCCACGCTCCGCGAGTAACCGGTTTTGTCTGCACCGTACCGGACGTCATCGTCATCACCGCCGCATTGGTAATTACGCCCCCTTCGCGGCGGTCGGTGATCGGAACACGTCGGAACGCAATATGTCCGACCGCACCGACGTGTTTGCGGCCCCGATACCACTCTTCCAGCATCTTGCTGCGGTAGCTGAATTTTGGATCGATCAGATCCAAAATGGAGCGGTCCTCGATAAAAACCGTCTCGAACAACAACAGCGGCTCAAGCATCATGTGCATGCTGACCCGGTATGCATAGAAATAAAATTCGGGGAAGAGTTTCTTGTCGGGCACCGACGAGATGATCCGCTCCAACTGAAGCCACTGGGCCGGGAAACTGTCGCAAAATCGTTTCATCCGGCGGTCCTTGAGCATCCGATCCAACTGCAGGTTCAGCACCTCGGGGGCCTGCAGCTCCCCTTTCGCGGCGAGATCGAGAAGCGGCTGGTCGGGAATACTCGCCCACAGGAAGAACGAAATCCGGCTGGCCAACTCAAAATCATCGAGCGGTTCAGGCCGGCTCCCGGTCTCAGAATCTTCGCTGCCGGCCCGTTCATAAAGGTAAAGAAAGCGGGGAGAAGCCAGCGCGGCCGAAGCGGCCTCTTTCATGCTGTCGGTAAACGAATTGCCGGATTGTATCTGCGCCGTTACGTGCCGGGCGTAGCGGTCGAGGTCCGCTTCGGCGACGGTTCGTCGAAAGGCCCGGGTCAAAAAGCGGCGCAGGCGGCTGCGGACCACCGTTTCGGTATCTTCGTTCGCCGGAGGAGGTGTGAAAAACGAGTTGAAGATACCACAGGTCTTTTCGTTGAAATCCGGGCTCTCGACGATGGACCGGCTAAGTTTCGAAAACGACTCCATGAGTAAGGGTGAAAGTGTGAGATGATCGGCCCGGTTGTCAAAGCCGTGCTCCGCTCGGAGATCCTGCGGAAAAGGCGCCACGCCGGCGAGCCGCGGGCCAATTAATTGGGACTTGCCCAAAGGCCGACTTCCGGCGTGAAAATGATCCGGCATCTTGCCGAGCCCCGGGTTAAAGTAATTGTCATATTCACGCACCATCCGTTCCGGCAGCGCAAATACGTCGACCGTCAGTTCGAACAAATCCCCCACCGCGTTGCTGTATTGAAATCGATTCATCCGCCGCATCGGCACCCTGGCCAGACGCGGGTGCTTCGCCTGGTGTTCCGTTAATATCCTTTTGAGTTGTGCCACCCAGCGGTCTCTTTCGGCCTGCGTCGGTTGCTTCTCATCCTCCGGTGGCATCTCGCCGCTGGCCAGCGCTTCGATCATCTTCTCAATCAGTTCAAGGTCACTCGCCAGCCCGTGCGGCTTCGTGGCAAACGAATCGACTAGATTGACCTTGCCCTTGAATTTGCCGTTCTCCGCACCCCCATGGCAGCGAAAGCAATGCCGCTGGAGTTCGTCCTGCAGCGTCTCCGCCGCACTAGCGGGCCGACAGACTGTCGTTATGAGCGCTGCAAAGATAACACAGGAAAGTCGCATCAACCGAGATTTCCCATCTGGACTGTCCTCCTGAAAGCCGGCTACACGCGTACCAGCATAACAGATATTCAAATCAGCCCCCGCCTCCGATTGAGTGACTGATCTCGGCTGGCACACCGAACAAAAGAAAAGTCCCCTTAATTCGTGATTTTTTGTCGCATCTCCTGTCCGACCGCGTTTGTATCGGACCGCTGAGAAGGGGACAAAAAATGTCGGCGCGGCTCCGCCTCGAGTCATCGAAGCCGCTGTTTTCACGCCGCGGCCCGCCTATCGCCTCGCCAGGAAGAGGTCGTCCCGCTGATCCCGGTCTATCAGATCGTTTCGCCAGAAAATCGTTTCGAGCTTCACCTCGGAGAACACCTCGGCCAACGAACGCTCGAAGGTCTCGCTGGGCCCGCTCGACCAGACTGCGATGACGCCACCCGCCGCCAGATGCCCGCGGACGTGCGTCAGTCCGGCAACCGTATAGAACGAGCGATTGCGCGGGTCGAGCAACTCATCGGGAGAGTGGTCGACATCGATGAGAATAGCATCGTACCGCTTCAGCGGCGGGTTCGCGAGATGCTCGAAAACATCGCCTAATGTCACTCGCAGCCGCGGCTCCGAGTTCAACAGCGGGGCGAGAGGAACGAGGTCGCGGGACAGCCAATCGATGACTTGCGGGAGAAGTTCAAGCACCTCGACATCCACGACTTCCGGACAGGCGAGTGCCGCGTGGGCCGTGTAGCCGAGACCGAGTCCGCCAACGAGGACATTAAGTTCGCGGCCTCCATGCCATTCGATCGCGACGGCCGCCAGCGCGTTCTCGGATTCGGTGTTGTAACTGCTCATCAGGAACTCGTGATCGAGAGTCACCTCGGTGACGATCGTCCCTGGCCTCGACAGGAGCTCCCTTCGCCGTAGGCAGAGCACGCCGAGCGCTGTCTCGCAGTAATCGAGTATCTTCAGCCGCGGCACGGTGCTCATTGTCGGAACAATTCTTGGTAGCCGCGTTGCCGGGTTTAAGAATTCACCAGTTCGTAGGTGCCCTGTCCTGCGCTTTTCAACTTGCCTTGCCGGACCAACTCTTCCCACACGGCTCTGGGATACTGATTGGGTGGCGTGATGGCCACGATACTCGACCCGCCACCTGCCGACATCGGTCCGTGACCGAGTCTGGACTCGTCGTCGGCCCGGGTCAACTTGAGGCGTTTCTTGAAGGCCTTCAGCGCCCGTTTTACCTCCTCTTTGGTGAAAGGTTCGGACGACGGTGTTTCTTGTGATTCGGTCATACGTCGCTCCTTGTTGCTCTCATTCCCGCAAGCCACGCGACTAGCGCCACGTTGGCTTTCTACCCAATGAACGGGGATGTTTCCGAGATTTGAACGCTTCCGCCTGGACGGGACGTTTAGCAACCGCAACCGATTTGGCGATGGGCCGCTTGGGTTCCTCGTCGTTTGCCCGAGGCACGAACCTAACGTAGTCCCCCACGACGAGTTCAAAGAACTTCTTTTCGCCGACGACATCCGCGGCGGCGAAAAAGTATTCCGGTCCTCCCTGGTCGGCGGAAATATAGCCTTCCGATTTTCCACGATGCAGTTTGGTGACGAATCCAAAATTGCAGGCCTCCGCGACTGGCGGTCGGGGCTTGGCGGCGCGAAAATTGCCCGGTGGGCCGGCCTCCTTGCCGACGATCACAGACTTCGCACGCGGCTTCTCCGCCAACTCGTCGGGAACGTATTGCACCGTCTGTCCGATTGTGAGCGAATTAAATTCAGCATCGACGGCCGAGCAATGAAAAAACACATCCGCTCCGCCAGGTGCAGGCTGAATGAACCCAAAGCCCTTGTCCGTTGAAATCGAGAGTATCGTCCCAAAATACATTAAGAAATCATCCATCCAGAAGAAACTTTCACCAAATCCCGCCCCTCGAATTTAAAGCCCCATCTCAAGTTTGGCAACGCCCAACCGGATCGAACCGGTCGATCATTACCAATACTTCCGCCAACCCACTAACATCGTCCGTGGCATGCGGAAGTACCTCCGCCAAGCGGTCTCCCGCAACGGCTATGCCAGAATCTGGTTGACGACACTCGCCGGTTCAACACCGGTGAGCCGTTGATCGAGTCCCTGAAACTTGAACGTCAGTTTCTCGTGATTGATGCCCAGACAGTGCAGCATGGTGGCGTTCAGGTCGCGGATGTGAACTGAATCCTTCACGACGTTGTAGCAGTGGTCGTCCGTCCGACCGTGCTGGACGCCGCCCCGAATGCCGCCGCCGGCCATCCAGATGGTGAAACAACGACCGTGGTGGTCGCGGCCGTAGTTGTCCTTGGTCAACTTGCCCTGGCAGTACACCGTTCGACCGAACTCGCCGCCCCAGATGACAAGTGTTTCGTCTAACATCCCCCGCGACTTCAGATCCTTGATTAGTGCCGCCGACGCCTGATCAACGTCGCCGCACTGGCCGCGAATCTGCTTGGGTAGATTACCGTGCTGATCCCAGCCCCGGTGGAATAGCTGGATGAATCTTACGCCGCGTTCTGCCAATCGGCGGGCAAGAAGACAATTCGCCGCATACGTTCCCGGTGTTCGTGACGCGGGACCATACAGATCAAAGATATTTTTCGGTTCGGCGGACAAGTCCATCAAATCCGGCACGGACGACTGCATGCGAAACGCCATTTCGTATTGGGCAATGCGGGTGCGAATCTCGGGATCCGCAAACGACTCGGCCTTGATTCGATTGAGTTGAGCCAAACCATCCAGCATCGCCCGGCGGCTGTCCTTGTCGAGTCCGGGCGGATCGGAGAGATAGAGCACGGGATCGCTCCCGCTGCGGAACCGCACGCCCTGATGATTCGATGGCAGAAACCCGCTGCTCCACAGCCGCGAAAATAACGGCTGCGAGGTCCGCAGACCGCTTCCTTGAGAAATTAGCACGATGTATGCCGGAAGTTCACGGCTCTCGCTGCCCAAACCGTAACTAAGCCACGAACCCATGCTTGGTTTGCCAAGTTGCTGCGTACCCGTGTTGATATACGTAATGGCCGGGTCATGATTGATGGCTTCGGTGTTAACGGAACGAACGATGGCAATGTCG
>JAYGDO010000609.1:0-12140 GCA_046582885.1 Pirellulales bacterium
TAGAATGCGATGTTGTCCCGATCGATACCCGTTGCCGCCCGGTTGCTGCGCCCCATGACGACATCCCATTCCGGCCTCAACATCCCCAAAGAAGGCGGGCTCGATTTTCTCGCTCTCGGCGCGCTGGTGCATCGGCTCGACCCCGGTATTGTTCCCTTTTGCAAGGCGACCGAATGCCAAATCCACGTGAGCGGTGGCGAATTTAACGTCGCCGCCAATCTCGCAGATTGCTTTGGGATGAGAACGGGCATCGCCGCGGCCATGGTCGATCACCCGATTGGCGATTTGGTCACCGAGCGGATTCGCGCGATGGGCGTCCAGCCATTTTTTAAGCACTTTCAACATAACGGCGTGACAGGACCGAACATTGCGACCGTTTACAGCGATCGCGGTCACGGGGTGCGGCCACCTGTAGTCTTTTACAACCGATCGAACGAGGCTGCCGCGCAGTTGAAACCGGGCGATTTTGATTGGCCGAGCATTTTTTCCGATGGGGTCCGCTGGTTTCACAGCGGCGGTATCTTCGCCGCGCTGTCCGAGTCCACACCCGAGGTGATCATCGACGGCATGCGGGCCGCCAAAGCCGCCGGAGCGGTCGTTTCCTTCGATTTAAATTTCCGCGCCAAGATGTGGCAGGTTTCTGGCGGATTGGATACCGCGCAGGATACGCTCCGCCGGATCGTCGCGCATGTGGACGTGCTGGTCGGCAACGAAGAAGATTTGCAGAAAGGACTGGGTGCCAGCGGCCCGGAAGTGGCAGCAAAGTCAAAGCTCGACACGGCCGCGTTTTTCGGCATGATCGAGAGCATCGTCCAGCAGTTTCCGCAAATTAAAATTGTCGCCACAACATTGCGTGAAGTTCACTCGACCAGCCGCCACAGCTGGGGCTCTGTCGCCTGGATCAATGGCGAAACGCACGTTGCGCCAACCTGCGATCTGGATGTGCTCGACCGCGTGGGCGGCGGCGACGGCTTTGCCTCGGGGTTGTTTTACGGATTAATGTCCGGCCATTCGAGCGAAGAGGCCCTCAAACTCGGCTGGGCACACGGCGCGCTGCTGACGACGTACCCGGGCGATACAACGATGGCGACGCTCCAGCAAGTCAAGGCCTTTGCCGAAGGAGGATCGGCGCGGATTCAGCGTTGACAACGCAAGGTGCATCCCCAACATGCGGCCGGCTCCGTTCTCCTGGCTCCACACCTCACCCCCATGCACGACCAGCTTTGTGACTTTGGACTGATCGGGCTCGCCGTGATGGGCGAGAACCTGGCGCTGAACGTGGAAAGCCGCGGCTATCGTATTGCGGTTTTTAATCGGACGACCTCCAAGGTCGACGACTTGATCAACGGTCGTGCAGCGGGCAAACGCTTTGTCGGTTGCCATTCTCTGCAGCAACTCGTCGAGTCACTTAAGCCGCCTCGTAAAGTCATGCTTTTGATCAAGGCCGGTCCCGCCGTCGATGCGCAGATCGGGCAACTCGCGGCATTACTTTCGCCCGGCGACGTGATTATTGACGGTGGCAACACGCACTTCGCCGACACCGAACGGCGAACCCGCGAAGTCGAGAGCCAGGGACTGCTCTACATCGGCACGGGGGTCTCCGGCGGTGAAGAAGGCGCGCTCAAAGGACCCAGCCTGATGCCGGGCGGCAGCGAAAAGGCCTGGCCGCTGGTCCGGGAGATCTTTCAGGCGATTGCCGCCAAGGTTGGGCCGAACAACGACATACCCTGCTGCGAATGGGTCGGCCCCCGCGGGGCGGGGCACTACGTCAAGATGGTGCACAACGGCATCGAGTACGGCGACATGCAGTTGATCTGCGAAGCGTACTTGATGCTCAAGGAAACGCTCGGGCTGTCAAACGATGAACTGCACGCCGTCTTCGATCAGTGGAACCGCGGCGAGTTGCAGAGTTATCTGATCGAAATCACGCGCGATATTTTTAGCGTCCGCGACGCCGAATCGGACGGATTCCTCGTGGACAACATCCTCGATACGGCGGGCGCTAAGGGAACCGGTAAATGGATGAGCCAACTCGCGCTCGATCTTGGTGTACCGAGTACGCTCGTGACCGAAGCCGTCTATGCCAGAAGCCTCTCCGCGTTGAAAGAGGCGCGGGTCCGCGCTAGTGCTGCGCTCGAGGGACCTCCCGCCGCCGTTTACAACGGCGACCGCGACACCTTTGTTGAACAGGTCCGCCAGGCGCTCTACGCTTCAAAGATTTGCAGTTACGCTCAGGGGTTCGTCCAACTTCAAGCGGCGACCGACGAGCACCAGTGGAATCTCAACTACGGCAACATCGCCATGCTGTGGCGAGGCGGCTGCATCATTCGCGCTCAGTTTCTCGATCGCATCAAAGAGGCCTTCGACGGGGATGCCAACCTCGAAAATATTTTACTGCATTCCTATTTTCGGGATGCGATCCATACGTCGCAAGATTCGTGGCGGCACGTTGTCGAGACGGCAGTGCGACGGGGCCTGCCCCTGCCGGCGTTCAGCACGGCGCTGGCCTATTACGACGGCTACCGGCGCGAACGATTGCCGGCCAACTTGCTGCAGGCGCAGCGCGATTACTTCGGCGCTCATACGTACCGGCGGACCGATCGAGAGGGCGTCTTTCATACGGACTGGATCGGCCAGCGCAAAGAACCCAACGAGTAACCGAGGAAATAGCCCATGGCTTCGGCATATCTAAATCAACTATTCGGCCTGGACGAACAAGTTGCCGTCGTGATCGGCGGCACGGGCGTGTTAGGCGGCGCGTTGTGTGACGGCATCGCGCAAGCGGGCGCAGCGGTGGTCGTCGCCGGCCGCAGCGCCGAACGCGGCGAAGCGCGTGTTGAAGCAATCAAGCAACTCGGCGGAAAGGCGAGTTTTGCCGAAGTGGATGCGGCTTCGAAAGACTCTGTCGAAGCGCTGCTGGCGACGGCGCTGCAGAATTTCAATCGCTGCGACATGCTGGTTAATTGTGCGGGCGTAAATTCCGCCGCCCCTTATTTCGAGATCGAGGAAGCCGATTTTGACAACGTGCTGGCCACGAACCTAAAGGCGACGCACTTCGGCTGCCAGGTCTTTGGCAGGCACATGGCCGGGCAGGAACAGGGCGGCGCAATTTTGAATATCGGCAGCGTCTCGGCGCCGATTCCGCTGTCGCGGGTTTACGCCTACTCGGCTTCCAAGGCGGCCGTGGTCAACCTGACAAAAAACGTGGCGCGGGAATTCGCACCTCATGGAGTCCGCGTGAACTGCCTTTGCCCCGGGTTTTTCCCGGCCGAGCAGAACCGCAAAGTCCTCACCCCCGACCGCATCGCCAGTATTATGCGAAAAACCCCCATGGATCGCTTCGGCGAACCGGGCGAGTTGATCGGCGCGGTGCTATTGCTGCTCTCCCGCAACGCCGGGAGTTTCATCACGGGCGCCGAACTTTATGTGGATGGTGGATTCACGGGAATGGCGATTTAACAGTCGAGAGTCCCCATGTCTCACACCATCGTCATCTTCGGCGCTTCCGGTGATCTGGCCAGCCGCAAGCTGATTCCGGCGCTGTACCGACTGGCCGGAAAGAATCGGCTGCCGCAAAATACGCGAATCGTCGGCTTTTCGCGGACCGCGTTTTCGCACCAGCAGTGGCGAAACCTTCTGGCTGAAACGACCGAGCAGTTTTCGGGCACCGCATTTAACCAACAGGACTGGAACCGCTTTGCTCAAACGTTGTTTTATCAACCGGGCGATATCACCCGCGCCGACGATTTCGCAAATCTGAACGAAGTGCTGCATCAACTCGAATCCTCAGAGCCCGCTACGCGGCTTTATTATCTGTCTACGGCCCCACATTTTTACGAACCGGTGGTTGCCCACTTGGGCCAGCACGGGATGGCTGACGAGACGGACGCGCCGCGTCGTATCGTCGTCGAGAAACCCATCGGCACGGATCTGGCAAGCGCTCGGCGGCTGAACGAAAGCATGCACAAGATCTTCGCCGAGCGTCAAATTTTCCGCATCGACCACTACCTCGGCAAAGAGACCGTACAGAACATGCTTGTGCTGCGGTTCGCCAACACGATCTTTGAACCGATCTGGAACCGCAACTATATCGACCATGTACAGATCACCGTGGCAGAAGAAATCGCCGTTGGTCGGCGCGGGGGCTACTACGACGGGGCCGGTGTGCTCCGCGACATGTTTCAAAACCACTTGCTGCAGCTGCTGATGGTCACGGCGATGGAAGTACCCGCTCGATTCAACGCCAACCTCGTCCGCGACGAAAAAGTAAAAGTCCTGCAGGCAATCCGGCCGCTCGACGCGCAACAGGCGATCGAGCGCACCGTCCGTGCCCAGTACGCCGGCTACCTGGACGAGGAAGGGGTACCGCCCGATAGCCAGACCGCAACGTTTGCCGCCCTCCGCCTGAGCGTCGATAACTGGCGGTGGCAGGGAGTTCCGTTTTATCTGCGCAGCGGCAAAGCGATGTCGTGCCGCACAACGCAAATCGTCATTCAATTCCGCGAACCGCCGCACATGATGTTTGCCGCCGCGGGCGACCGCGCCATCGACGCCAATCGCATGGTGATACAAATACAGCCGGCCGAGGGCATCCAGATCCACTTTCAATCCAAGGTGCCCGATTCCGAAATGAAGTTACAGATGACGAATCTCGACTTCCGCTTCTCGCAACACGCTGGCGAAGGTCTGCCCGACGCCTACCAACCGCTGCTGCTGGATGTACTGGAAGACGACGCCAGCCTCTTCGCCCGCAGCGACGAAGTGGAATTGGCCTGGGGCATCATCGATCCGATCGTCGCCGCCTGGACCGAAACGGGAAGACCGGAACTCGCCTCGTACGAATCCGGTTTCTGGGGTCCGGAATGTTCTACCGGCTGGTTGCGAGCGCAGCAGCGGGAGTGGTTTGACACGTGTCCGGTGTTGCATTAGCCACCTCCTGCCAGCCGCCAGAAACCACCAGTTTCTATACAGCACGCCGAGCCGCGGCATTACAATGACAGCATGAAACCTCATCTTACACTCGGCGACCTCGCCATCGACTTTCCCGTCGTCCAGGCCGCCCTGTCGGGTTACAGCGACTGGCCGATGCGCGTCATTGCTCGGAGGCTGGGGGCGGCTTATACGCTTTGTGAAGTAATGCTCGACAAGTTTGTCGTGGATGTGACCCGCGGTTCGAAAGCCGAACGGTATTTAAAAGTCAGTAACGAAGAACACCCCGTCGGCGGGCAACTGATGGGGGCGATCCCCGAAAACTTCGGGACGGCGGCCGCCAAACTGGTCGAAGCGGGTTTCGACGTAATCGATATCAATTTCGGCTGCCCCGTGAAAAAGGTGCTGGGCAAATGCCGCGGCGGGTTTCATCTGAGCCAGCCCGACACGGCCCTGGAAATCGTTCGCCGTGTGCGCGATACCGTGCCCGTTGAAATTCCTGTTACCGTTAAGATGCGGCGGGGGATCGACGACACGAACGAAAGCCGCGACAAATTTTTTGCGATCCTGGACGGCGCGTTTGAAATCGGCGTAGCGGCAGTTACCGTTCACGGCCGGTCCGTCGTGCAGCGTTACAACGGGGCGAGCAACTGGGATTTCCTCCGCGAAGTGAAAACGCATCTCGGCCGCCGTACCATGCTGGGCAGCGGCGACTTGTTCTCAGCCCAAATGTGCATCGACATGATGCAGAAAACGGGCGTCGACGGCGTGACCGTGGCGCGAGGCGCCATCGGCAATCCGTGGGTTTTTCCCCAGGCGCGGGCGTTGGCCCGCGGCGAGCCGCTGCCGGCCCCGCCCGGTCTTTTTGAGCAGCGCGACGTGATCCGCGAACATTTTGTGCTGGCGGCCGAACTCTACGGCGACGAACGCTGCTGCGCACTGATGCGAAAATTCGGCATCAAGTACTCGCGGCTGCATCCCGACGGGATTGCGGTGCGGAATGCGTTCGTGCAGGTTCGACAGCCGGAAGACTGGCAGGCGGTTTTGAACGACTGGTACGCCGAAGACCGCCCTGGCATACATCCGCCGGAGGCGCCGGAAAAAGCCGACACGCCGGGAGGAGAGTGCCTGGTGACGAACGCCTAGGCATTCGTCATGCGTGCAGCGCGGCATCGATTTCGGCGATCACCTCGACATCCGTTTCCACGCCGCTTCGTTGCACCAGTTCATCCCGGGCCGGCGGTTGGTCGTAGCGGCCTAGCGCCCACGCCGACGCGGCACGGACCAACGGCTCGCTGTCGTTCAATCCTTTGGCCAGTGCGGGAATTGCCGACGGATGCCTCTGGTTGCCCAACACAATTGCCGCGTTCCGCAAAATACCCCGCCGCCGTGGCCGCCACAGCGGTGTACCGCGAAAGTGACGGCGGAACTGCTCGTCGTCCATATCGAACAACGGGGCCAAGGCGACGGGATTGGCATTCTCGCGCGGCATTAAAGCCGGTTCGCCGCTCGGCGGCGCGAAGTGATTCCATGGACAAACGTGCTGGCAGACATCGCAGCCGAACAGCCAGTCGCCCACGCCTTCCCGCAGCGGCGCGGGGATCATCTCTTTCAATTCAATCGTCAGATAACTGATGCAGCGGCGCGCGTCCAACACATAGGCGTCCACAAATGCATCCGTGGGGCAGGCGTCCAAACAAGCGGTGCAGGTGCCGCAGTGGTCGGTCGCCGTCGGCTCGTCGTATACCAATTCTTGATCGGTCAGCAACGCCGCGAGAAAAAACCAGCTGCCGGCGTCGCAGTTGAGCAACAGCGTGTTTTTGCCGATCCAGCCAAGCCCTGCCAGCTGCGCGAATTCGCGCTCCAGCAACGGCGCGGTATCAACCACACCGCGAACCTCCGCCTCGGGAATCAGGCTCTGCAGATCGTCGGCCAGTTCATTGAGCCGCCCGCGGATTAAATCGTGATAATCGCCCCCCCAGGCATAACGAGAAATCCTGGCCCGCCCCGGCCCCGGCTCGGCAGGAACGACCGTGCGATAGTTCATCACCAACATCAAGATGCTGCGGGCACCGTCCAACACAAACTGCGGGTTTTCATATGCCTCCCGCCGATCCGGCAAGTAGTGCATTTGCCCGGCGTAGCCCGCTTCGAGCCATTCACCAAATCGTGAAATTCCTTCCGGCGTCACTGCCCGACAGGCGCCGCTGGCGCTGAACCCCAGTTCAAATGCCTTTCGTTTTAGCTTCGCAGTTAGCTCGTTTGGTGACATCAGCGAGTTATTTTGGCCGGTTCCTATACCGGACGGTTAATTGCGGGAGTAAGACTCCGGTCAAACCGAGAGTTCCCAGACGGCTCGGACGGGGCCAGGCCCTCCCCATGTCCTAGGACCCCATTCTAGCCGACGCGCTAATTGTTTTTTACATGGGGGAATTGGAGATTGGGGTTTATTCGGCCGGTTGCGATCATTTCTTGCCAAGCCGCCGGTACCCAAGTAGCCTGAAATTTATCGTTCCGCTAAACAATCGCCATGTATTTTCACGGGGTTCCACCATGAACAGGTTGCTCCAACTCGGTCTTATCTTATGCGTGTTTACGACCGTCGCCGCGACCGTCCGTCCTGCGGCAGCGGACGATCCGTGCAGCTGCGGTGGATGTCACCAGGGGTACTACAACGCCTTTTACAGTCGGCGGTTTCTCGATAAGCAGCCACCCTATTTTTCACAGTTTCCTCCGGTCTATTATTCCAGCACGATCATTCCTCGTCCGTTTGGCTGGAGTCCGTTCGCCTTGCGGCCCACAGACTTCGATCAAATTCCACGTGTCGCTCCCGATCCCAAAACCGTCGAGAATCCGCACGTTGAAGAACAACGCGGCGGGGCCCTAAAACGGAACAACCGAACGAAAACCGCCTCAACGCCGCGGATGATCTACAATCCGTATGTGGTGAGCAAGCCGGCACCGCCCCAACTGGTTCAAAGAGAGGCCGAAAACTAGGGGAAGTCTCAAACTCAAATTGGCAAACCTGTGAAGGCGAGCCATTACACAATTTTTGGCGCTACAACCGCTCGCTCTCCCAATCGGACTCCGCTGGCAAGCATTCGCTAGCAACGCTACCGACGGCCGTAAAATTTGCGCCCCTGTGTTAGGTGGCAAATCAACCTGGACACGGCTGGTTAAATCGCTATTCTACCGCTCCTCCTAGTTGCGCGCCAGCGGGCAATTAGGTCGCGTCGAATGTTCCGACGGGTAAGGCCATGGCCGCGTAAGACTGCACGGTGACGCAGCACGCAATCCAGGTGAAAAGGAGTTTGCCGATGACGTGGCGGCTTGCAGTCGTTGTTATTTTGACCGTGGTGGCGAGCGGCTGTCGAACACCAGACGTTGGTATCGACCCCTTCGGGCGGACAACGATTCCACCACCAGCCACGGGTGCCGTATCGCGATCGGGCGCCGGTGATCCGTACTACAGCGGAGTCAGATCCAGCGGCTCGCCGTCCCTGGTACCGCTGGACCGGGGTATTTCCAACAAGGTGTCGGCAACCTCCGCGCTGCCGGTCTCTTCGTCCACCCAGGGCTGGAACTCTACCGGCAACAGCGCCGGTGCGGCGGACAGACCCGGTCGTTTACGTCCCGTGCCAACAGACCTTGGCGATTTGACTCGCGCGACAGGCGATTTGACTCGCGCGACAAACGTCTCGCTCACCGGCGGCACCCCGGCAGCCTGGGAAAAACATCCCGCCTCACCGGCGGACTTCCGGGAGAACATCACCGGCAGGGCCTCCCCCGCCACAGTCACGCCACAAATTCATCGCGTGCAATACTCCCACGTGGATAACACCGATCGAACCGAAATCGCCGCTTTGCCGGAAACAGGCGGCCAAATTACCACTTCTCGCCTGGGCAACCATACCGTGGATACTACCACAGGGCGGTACGGGCATGCTTCGGACTACACTTGGTTGAAAGGCCGGCTAGAATATATTGCCAGCCAGCGGCAATGGAAGCTGCGTTACATTTCATTAAACCAAGAAACAGACACATTCGGAGGCAGTGTGATTTTGTCGGACCTCACAGAATTGGAAAACTATCGTACTGGCGATTTTGTCCTCGTACGTGGCCAGTTGGCGGACATACCGTCTGACAGCCGGGCGGTCTCGACCGTCTTTTCCGTGACGCGACTCAACCGGCAAAACTGACCGCCTCCCAAGCCGGCCAGGTCCACACCGCCGTTCGCAGCGGCCGGTCGTGGGCACTGCCGGGTCAATCGAGACTCGCACCCATGACCTTGATATCGCGCGCTCGGCAGGCGCTGAGCAAGATCAAGGAATACGATTCCGAAACCGAATCGTTAACGGACGAAGAGTTGCGAAAGCGCAATCTCTCGTTGCGTTATCGCGCCAAGGCGGGCGAACCGACGGACCATCTGCTGCCCGAATGCTATGCACTTGTCCGCGAAGCGGCATGGCGGCGACTGCGGATGAAGCACTTCGACGTGCAGTTGATCGGCGGCGCGATCATGCACTACCACAGTGTCGCCGAAATGGCGACAGGCGAAGGAAAAACGCTGACGGCCACACTACCGATGGTGCTCAACGCGCTGATCGGCAAAGGCTCGCACCTCGCCACCGTCAACGACTACCTGGCGCGCCGCGACGCCGATTGGATGCGGCCCGTTTATGAAAGCCTCGGGCTGACCGTGGGCGTGATTGAAACGGAAATGGAGAGGCCCGAGCGACTGGCGGCTTATCGCTGCGACCTAACGTATGGAACGGCCAAAGAATTTGGTTTCGATTTCCTCCGTGATCGCTTGCTGCTGCGCCGTATTGCCCAGGAACCCTCCAACTTACTGACCCGCATGATGGGCAGCCAACGGGGTAGCGAAGGTGACGAAGAGTGCGTCCACCGGGATCCGCATTTCTGTTTGGTCGACGAGGCGGACAGTATCCTCATCGACGAAGCTCGCACACCGCTGATCATCAGTGCAGCGGCTACTGCCGAACAGGTGGCCGCCGTGGAGGCTTATAACTGGAGCGCGTCGGTCGCGGACGAATTCGAAGAAGACGAGCATTACGAATACGACCATGAAAAAAAGAAAGTCGAACTCAACGCCGATGGTCGACGGCTCGTGAGATCGCTGCCGCACCCCGAAGCGCTCGACGACATCGGCATGGTTAACATCTACGAGTATATCGAACGCGCGGTCAAGGTCGCCCGTGAGTTCTTTCTCGACCGCCACTACGTTGTCCGGGATGGCGAGATCGTGATCGTCGACGAATTCACCGGTCGATTGGCTGAAGGCCGGAAATGGCGCGCCGGTATCCATCAATCAGTGGAAGCCAAACAAGGGGTCGAAGTCACCGTCGAAACCGGCCAAGCCGCCAGGGTCACGGTGCAGGACTATTTTCTCCGCTACAAGAAGCTGGCCGGCATGACGGGTACCGGCAGGACTAGCGCACGCGAACTCAAAAAAATCTATAAGCTGAATGTCCTCCGCATTCCGACCAACAAACCGGTAATTCGACAGGAACTGCCGACCCAAACTCACCCCACCACCGACAACAAATGGCGGGCTGTCGCGCATGAAATCGCGGAACTGCACGCCCAGGGCCGTCCGGTGCTCGTGGGCACCCGGTCGATCGACAAATCCGAGCAAATCGCGCAGTTGCTCGACGAACTGAAAATTGAACACCAGATTCTCAACGCCAATCACGTGGCGGCTGAAGCAGAAATCGTCGCACAGGCCGGACGCCTCGGATCGGTGACGATCGCTACCAATATGGCCGGACGTGGAACCGACATCATCCTCGGCGGAAATCCCGAACCACTAGCCTGGGACCGGTTAAAGGACCAATACGAGTCGCGAATTGAAGTGCCGCCCGACATCTGGGAGGAGACGGTCACCGCGATCAAAACCGAGGAAAAGATGGATTCGCAGCGGGAACAGATCCTCAAGGTCGGCGGGCTTCACGTCATTTGCACCGAATGGCACGAATCGGCCCGCATCGACAATCAGTTGATTGGACGCTGCGCCCGGCAGGGCGACCCCGGAAGCTTCCGGCGGTATGCCGCAGTCGATGACGACATTCTCGAAACAGCCTACGGCCCCAAAAAGGCCGAAAGACTAAAGGACCGCAAAGCGAACGGTGCCGAGGAGATCGCGGGCATGGACTCGAAATTCCGAACGGCGCAGCGCAAAGTCGAACGGCGCCACTTTCGTGACCGCAAAGCGTTGATGTACTACGAAAAACAGCGGAAGAAACTCCAGATCCAAATGGGATTGGATCCGTATTTGGATACACCCGGATAACATCCCCACGCCCGCGATTGGCTCCGTCCCCGTGCCACCTGGGATCGTCGGCGTTTGCGATTTTGTCATCTGAAACAGCCATGTCCACAGCCGCCGCTCAATCCATCCAGACGCCACGTTTCGCACCCCCGCTGCGCATTGGGCCGGTCGAGGTCGATCCGCCGGTCCTTCAAGCGCCCATGGCCGGATTCACAAATTACGCGTTTCGGCAAATTGTCCGCGAGTTCGGTGGCGCCGGCTTGCAGGCAACTGAGATGATCAATGCCAAGGGTTTTCTTCACATCAACAAAATTCACCACTCGTTTCCCGATCGATTGTGGGGTGTTGCCGGCGAACCGCGACCGTTGGCCGTGCAAATTTGGGACAACGACCCCGACGACTTGGCCGCCGTCGGCGCGCGGCTTGCGCACGAATTCAACGTCAGCGTCATCGATATCAACTTTGGCTGCCCCGTGCGCCAGGTGACCGAACGAGCGCACAGCGGCAGCTACCTACTCAAGCAACCGGAGCGGATGGGTGCAATCATCGAACGGGTCGTGGCGGCATGCGAACCCACTCCGGTCACCGCCAAGATTCGCCTAGGTTGCACGCGAGATAATATCAACGCCATCGACATCGCCCAAGTCGTCGAAGCTGCCGGGGCTGCGGCCCTCACCGTACACGGCCGAACCGCTCAAGATTTCTTTAGCGGCTCGGCCGATTGGGACCGAATTTCCGCAATCAAGCCGTACCTCCGCAAAATTCCGCTCATTGGCAACGGCGATCTCGATTCCCCCGAGGCCGTGGTTGCAGCGCTGAAACGTTATGACGTCGACGGCGTGATGATCGCGCGGGCGGCACTCGGCCGGCCTTGGTTGTTTCGTCAATGCCAGGCCGCTCTGTGCGGAGAACCCATCCCCCC
>JAYGDO010000649.1:0-2075 GCA_046582885.1 Pirellulales bacterium
GCAGACCTCGCAACCCACGCACCGCTCCAAATCGATTTCGCACCAACTCTGCAGGTTAAAGAAGTTGTCGTACTGCTGTACTTTGTCGATGCAATCGACCGGACAGACCTCAATGCAAGCCTCGCAGCCGGTGCAATTGTCTGCGTTAATTACCGCCAGTTCCTTGGGAACTTTCTTTCGCGGCGCTTTTTTGCCTTCTTTTTTCGCCATCGCTGAAGAATTTAGTTCGGTTGAGTTGCTTAGACCTGACTAGTTTAGTCCGGTTCCAACGGATTTCAAATGCCCGTCTTTACTAAAGGGCGGTGTGCCCGATCATAAGGTCCAGATCGGCGAACGGCCAATCGGGGCTTTATTAATTAGTACTGCGACCCTGTACCGCCGGTCTAAAACCCGCCGCCGATGGAACGATTTCCGCCTGTCCGCCGTCTATTACTTGGCCTCGGCGTCTGCCGCCGTCGTCAACGTATCCTTACAATTTCGTTTCAGGAGCCAGCCGCCATGCAACGCCACGTCCGCCTGATCACAATATCTGCCACGGTCCTTTTCACCGCTAGCATGCTTTGGCAATGGTCCGCGGCCGAAAATGCAAAAAAGAAACCCGCCGGCGACGACGGCCGGATCACGACGGCTGACCTCGGCGGCCAGCAGCGGTTTCTAACTCACTTGAGCACCGACAAGCCGATCTATCGCGGCGGCGAGACGCTCTACATGCGGGGCGTGCTGCTGCACCACGCGACGCACAAGCCGCTGCCGCAAAACCAAAATGCCGCCGCGGTATGCGAAATCAAAGGCCCGAAGGGCGATACCGTGGCGTCCGGGTTTGTCAACGCGCAGCAAAGTGTGTTGGGCTATTCGTGGACGGTGCCCGCAGGTCAGGCCGGCGGCGAGTACACGATCAAGGTCAGCTATCCGGGGCACGGCTACTCACCGGCCGCCCGCAAATTCGATATCCGCGCTTACCGCGCGCCGCGGCTGAAGAGCCAAATCAAGTTCCTCCGCGACGGCTACGGCCCCGGCGACGCTGTGGTGGCCATGCTCGAAGTCAACCGCGCCGAAGGCGGCGTGCCGGCCGACGCCAAAGTGACGGTCATCGCCCGCGTTGACGGCCGCGTTGCCTACGAAGGCCAAACGGTCGTGGACGACGAAGGCCGCTGCGAAGCGCGGTTCCAATTGCCGAAACAAATTGCGCGGGGCGAGGGCACGCTGGCGCTGGTCATCGAAGACGGCGGCGTGGTGGAAACGGCCAGCAAGACGATCCCGATTTTACTGCAGACGGTCGATCTGGCGATGTACCCCGAAAGCGGCGACCTGGTGGCGGGGCTGCACAGCCGCGTCTACCTGGAGGCCTTCACGCCCGCCAAAAAGCCGGCAGACCTGGCCGGCGTCGTAGTCGATAACGAAGGCCGTCAAGTCGCGACTTTCCGCAGCGAGCACGAAGGCCGCGCCCGGTTTGAACTGACTCCGCAGGCTGGCAAGAAGTATACGCTGAAAATTACCGAACCGTCCGGCATCAAGACCGAGTATCCGCTACCCGAGACCAGGCCGGCCGGCGCGGTCGTGCTTTCAAACCGGCTCGTCTGTTCGGAAAAAGAATGCGTCACGCTGAAGGTCGGCGCGGTCGGCCACGAATCGGTCACGGTGACGCTCAGCAAGCGCGAGCGCGAACTGTTGCGGCGGGAAGTTGCGATTGACGGCCCGAACCTCAAGACGATCGGCTTCACGGCCCGACAACTCGACAAAGTCGAGGCGGCCGACGGTGTTTTGACCGCGACCGTCTGGTCCCAAGATGGGAAGCCGCTGGCGGAGCGATTGGTCTTCCGCCGACCTGCGCAGCAGCTGAACGTCAAAATCACGGCGGACGCGCCCCGCTACGTGCCGGGCGGAAAAGCACAATTAACGATCGAAACGACGGACGCCGAAGGCAGGCCCGTCAGCGCCGTGGTTGGCGTGACGGTGACTGACGACAGTGTTCTGGAGATGATCGAGCGCCGCGACCAGGCGCCGCGGTTGCCGGTCATGGTCCTGTTGGAAAACGACGTCCGCGATTTGGCCGACGCTCACGTGTATCTCGATCC
>JAYGDO010000122.1:0-1815 GCA_046582885.1 Pirellulales bacterium
GGGAAAACGGTTCCCCATCTACGCGAGCGACGACGGGGTCGACACCTCGCGCAGCCTGGTTGCTAGGTCGCAAATATCACGGGCCACCGTGACCCGGATCAATGCCAGCCTGGCCTCCGCGCTGCTGGCCGGCAAGCCGGACCTGGACGCGATTTTCGAGCGGCCGACGAACGAAACCCAGGTGTTCAACGTCATTACGGGCGTTGACCGCTCGATGGCGGGCCATCAGTTCACCTTGAGGTACCAGGGGGTGACTTCGGCGGCGATCGTGTTGCAGGCGATTCCGGCGGCCGCCACGGCCGAGCAACGGGAGGCGGCGGCGACGCTGGATGCGGCCGCCATCGAAACCGCGTTGCAAGCAATGACGCATCCGATCACGGGCGACAACGTCCTGGCGGATGTCAACGTCAGCGGTAGCGGAACGAATCGGGACCCCTGGCACGTCAAGATCGTCGACGGCCTGCGGGACACGCGGGGCAATTTCCTGTCCCTGCGGACGGACAGCCCGCTGATCACCGCCCCGGCCGATTTTGCGGACGCCGCCGCCATGACGCGGCAGTCCATTTCGCTCACCGAACCTCTGGACTATCAGCGGGTCGTTTACGACCGGTCGCTCGAAGGCGTGGAAGTCCGCGGCGGCCGCGGGAACGATACCTTTATTTCCGACGACACGATGGCGGCGATGCTCGTCTACGGCGATCAGGGCAACGACAACTTCCTGGTCGGCCGCGTGATCAAGACCAAGACCGTTGATGTCGACGGCCAGTTTGTCGAAATTATCGACGGACTGAACGGGATTACACCGGGCGTCAGCTTTAACGCCACATTCTTCGGCGGCCGCGGCGACGACTACTTTGAAGTCAATCACAACGTCGGCACGCTAAACCTGTTCGGCGAGGCGGGCGACGACACATTTTTCCTCAAGGCTCAGCTGCAGGAGCGGGCGGGGGGAGCCGGCGGCGCGGGCAGCGGCAGAAATGTGGAAGAATTGGCGGGCGGACTGATTACCGCCGGGGCCGGAGACACGCAGAACAACATCCAGCCGGACGACAACGACGTCTTGATCGACTTCGTCGAAAACAATCGGGTTGAAATCTACGGCGGTAGTGGATTCGACACCGTCGTGGTGTCGGGCACCCAGCTGGACGATGAGTTTTACATCTTTAACGACAACGACGGCCGCCAGTTTCTGTTCGGCGCCGGATTGAAAATGGAGAACGTTCAGGGTGTCGAGCGGTTGGCCCTGATTACCGGTGCGGGCGACGACACGGTCTATCTCTACGGGCTCAACAGCGAACTGAACCTGCTGGTCAGCATGGGGTCGGGCGACGACCGGCTGATTGTGGGGGGGCCCGAACGAGATTTCGCCGTCACCTACCCCGATTCCAGCGCCGTCTATACGGTCGAGCAGCAGTTGCTTGAGGATGTGTTTCAGCGGCAGGACGTCGTCTACAACCACATTCAGTTAGAGAAGCGGGATTTGAGTCTGAACCAAAAGAAAGAGGCGTTCCGCGATTTTTACAGCAGCTGGGTCAAATCGGACCTGAAACCAAATGAACTGGCCGCCGTCACGATCGACAAGCAGCACTGGAACCTGCTGGAGTCCAACCTGACGGTCGCTCTGAAGTTGTATGCGCAGGCCCTTGAAAAGGCACAGCATTCACCCGTCAACGGCATCGGTTACCGTTCCACACCCCAATCGGGCCAGTCCTATGCGAGTTGGAATGCCGAGCACACCGCCTACCCCAATGACGTCAACGATCACGAACGGGAACTGCAGAATCTGAATGCCGGCCGGTGGACTTATCAAACGGT
>JAYGDO010000140.1:0-6466 GCA_046582885.1 Pirellulales bacterium
TTCTCAGGCGAACCATACGGCACGTGCGGATCGATGGTGACGGTGACTCCGTCAAGTCCGAGGTCGAGCAACTCGCGAGATTTGTTGTCGGCAAGGATCGGCAAAGGAGAATTCCAGTTGACGAGATTACTCTTCCCATCCCTGGATATCAGAGGTTTAGTCCACTTGTATCCGTTTTTCGACTCGGCGTAAGCCAGGGCGGACCCCGGGCGTTTGCTGGCCATGTACCACAGGCGAAACATTTTCTTGTTGGCATCCCAGTGCGGTGAAAAGAACCAGCAGAAACACGATTCACCAAATGAGTAACCGGCGCCGCCGTCGGGTCCATCGTGGACTTTGCCGGTTTGAAAGTCCGTCGGCAGGGTCGGCTTCATCACCACGCCCTGCTTCTTCGCCCGGCCCGCCTCGCGTGTTACCGCCCGCATCTCCTCGATAATGTAGTCGTCGACGAACAACTGCTTTTGCAAACCGACCGGCGTCAATTCTGCAGCGGCCGGCGCGGCCGGCAGCCCAGTCAGAATGATGGCTGACAGGAACACCACAGCGGCGAGGGGGATTTTCATAGTATTGCGATCCTCGAAAAAACCTCGAACCGGCTCAAGCCAGGTGGGCGCCGCAGGCGGCTCTGCACATCTGGTGGTCGTTTGTTGTAACGTTGTCGGTAGCGTCATGGAGCAGGCGATGCCGGGGTCGGGTCGGGCAACGACCACCGTGTCAGCATCCGGTTGTCTTTGACTAAAACTCCGCTTTTTAGCAGAACCGGGGGGGCCCAGGTCTGGGTCTCTGACACGCGATAAGACGCGACCTTTTCGAAACGAACGCCGCTGGCGGTGATGACTTGTAGCTCTCCGTTGTTGATCAGCGCCACGACATGGCCGGGTATCGACAAAAATGCAACGTTGTCCCCCGATCTGCCGGGTCCCTGCCATTGGACTTCACCTGTTTTGGTGTCGAGACAAAAGAACCGTCCTCGACCGTAATGGGAGAAGCCGTAGAGCAGGTCGCCGTTGATCACCGCCGAACTCATGTCCAGCGCCACCTTCTCCTGATACCAGTTTCGCTTGACGGTCCAGACGCCGCCATCGAGTTGTGGTTTCAGGCTCTGAATACCGCGATTTTCGCCACCCAGCAGCACGCAGCCCTGATGAAACGTCGGCGTCGGCATATTCTGATTGTGGCCGACGTGTGGGAAGGAAAACTCCCAGAGCGAGCGGCCAGATTTGCTGTCGACACTAACCAGCGCTCGATGATTCCATTCGACGACCTGACGGACGCCCTGTATCTCGACTAAAAGCGGCGATGAATAGGAGGGGCCATCTTTGCCGTGGTTCCATGCCGCCTTTCCGCTTTCGGCATCGAGGGCCATCAAGCTGCCCTCATCGTCTGTGCCGAAGTGGACGACGACCCGTTTCCCGACGATCAGTGGCGAAGTTGAAGCCCCCCAATAAGGATGCCCTTTTTCGAAACGTGAACCAAAGTCACGCCGCCAGAGAAGCTCGCCTGTGTCCACGGCCCAGGCGGACAGAATTCCCGAGATGCTCAAAGTAAAAAGTCGTCCCTCGGCCAGCGCCGGTGACGATTTCGGACCCTTGCCGTGACGTTCGCCGCCCCCGCCGATTTTGAAAGGCGCCGCGTAGCTGTTGCGCCACTTGACGGTGCCGGTATCCAGGTCGAAACACCAAACTACTTCCTCCTCTCCCTGTCGCGCGTGTTGATAGACACGGCCCGCCGAAACGAGCGGGGACCCGTAGCCCGTCCCCACCTCGACCTGCCAGGACTTTTCTAACTGTTCCGGCCACTGGAGCGGCGGCTTGAAGCCGCTTACCCACCCGCTGCGTTTCGGACCGAGCCAACCCGGCCAGTATCCATCCTCTCCGTATGAGGATCGCCGATTACCGGTGGGCACCAGGAATAGCAAGGCCGTCGAAGTGATGACAAGCAAACGCAGCATGGTCAAACCCTCTCTTGTTTGTCGAGAGCATAAAGTTTCGTTAACGGAAACAGTCCGCAGCGGCGAGGCGTGAGCTCTGGCGGCGAGATTCATTCGAGCGTTTTTTGGGCAATTTTTAGTTGCTTACGACAATAACATAGAATAGACCGAAACCTAGGTCGATGGGCTGGGTTCAATATCCCATGCTAAGACATTGGGTCGAGGCATGCGGAACCCTCACTTTTTTTACCACGACAGAGGAGTTGGACTATGAAACGTCTTTTCACGGTGGTGATCGCGCTGGCCATGGCTGCGATCGTAACACAGCGGGCAGCGGCTGATGTGAAGGTCGGTGACAGGCCGAATCGCGGAGATCAGAAGAAGAAAATTCTAGAGAAATTTGACACCGATGGCGACGGTAAGCTCAACGAGGAAGAGCGTGCCAAGGCCAAGGCGGCAATCGCCAAGCACCGCGCGGTCGGCGTTGTAAAGGCCAAGCCCCGCCCCAATCGGGAAGCAATTGTCAAGAAGTTCGACAAAGATGGTGACGGCAAACTGAACGCAGAAGAAGGTGCGGCGGCGAAGGCAGCGATGGCCAAACTTCGGGCCAAGCCCGTTCCGGCTCTCAAAGGTCGTCCCAGTCGCGCAGCGGTGATCAAGAAGTTTGACAAGGATGGCGACGGCGAATTGAACAAAGAAGAAGGCGCCGCGGCGAAGGCAGCGCTGGCCAAGTTTCGAGCCAAGCCTGTCCATGGTGTGAAAGCACTGCCGAATCGCGAAGCGATGATCAAGAAGTTTGACAGCGATGGCGACGGCAAGCTGAACGAGGAAGAGCGGGCGGCGGCTCGAAAGGCGCTGCAGGCTCGCCGGCCGAAGAAGGAAAGGTCCGCCGAGTAGAAATCCGCAGGTTCGGGGGTTAAGCCCCTGCAGCCTGACACCAAAAAAGCCCGTGAGTCCTTGGCGAAACAGGGACTTGCGGGTTTTCTTTTGCGCTATCCGGGGCTTCAAGTGTGCACGAACTTATAAGAGACCGCTCAGTGCACGACAAAGCTGATCGATCTGCCGCTTGTCATTGTAGAGGTGGCACGAGACCCGGATGTACCGCCGCCGGTCAAAGTCGATGATCGGCACTTCAATGCCGTGATTTGCCCACAGCGCCCGTTGTAGTGAACAGGCGTCGCCCGACGGAAGTGGGACAAGTGCCATCGAGCCATACCACTGGTTGGAATCGGGCACGATCGGCGATTGCCCGGTCAATTCAACCAGCCGCCGCCGCGCGTATTGGGCCAGGTGGTGGGTCCGTGCCCGAAACGATTCCAGGCCGACTTGCTGCAAAAAGTCGATGGCGGTCGGCACGGTCAAGTAGGCGCTCGGATCGCGCGTTCCGGTCCAGGTGAATTCTTCGTCCCATGTTTCGGGCTTGTCCGGCAGCAGGCGGCCCCAACTGAGGTTCGGGTTCTGAATGTGCTGTTGTTGTCGTGGATGGACCCAAAGAAATCCGGAGCCAAAGGGTGCACAGAGCCATTTGTGCAAGCTGGCGGTGTAAAAATCGCAATCGAGCGCGTCGATGTCCAGCGGCACTTGGGCCGGGGCGTGCGGGCCGTCGATGCAGACGGCAATTCCCAACGATCGCGCTTTCGCGCAGATTTCGGCGACGGGCAGGATGGTGGCGGTGTTGGAAGTGATGTGACTGACAACGATCAGCCGGGTTCGCTCGTCGGCTCCCCGAAATAGCGCGTTAACGATCTGGTCAGCCGATTCAAACGGTAGCGGCAACTTGGCGATTCGCGGCGGACTTGCGCCGACGTTTGCGCATTTGCGGTTCCAGATACGGTTGACGGCACCGTATTCGTGATCGGTCAATACAACTTCGTCTTCCGGCTGCAGGGAAAAACTGTTGGCGACGACATTCATCGCCGACGTTGCATTTTCGACGAACGCAAGATGTTCGTGCGTCGTGCCGATAAATTCTGCTAGCCGCTTGCGAGTCGCGATCAAATCCGATTCCAACGTCCGTACGAAAAAGTCCATCGGCTGGCCGTCGAGCCGGTCGATCCACTCCCGCCGCGCTGTGCGGACCAATGCGGGCGGCGGACCGAATGAGCCGTGATTCAGATAGATGGTGTCGGCCCGCAGGTTCCAATGATCGCGCCATTGGTACCAAGCATCATCATCGTCGATGGAGTCCGGCATCGATCAGGTCAATCCTTGTGGATCGTCGCGGAAATGTGCGCACGGAATAAAGCTGTGCTGGGCCTGCTGGGCGTGCTGAGAATGACATCTTGTGTTGTCTGCGACAAGTCCGCATGGTTTGTTTTCCGCCCGGGCCCATCATCTTGCAGAAGCGGCCTGTATGGGCAACTCGCCGACTTGCCCTGCAGCGTTCTGCCTTGCGAACATCGCGGCAGACTTATTTGCGACGCCTGTATGGAACCAAGGGCAACACGCTGGATCGCTCGGCATAGGCCTGCCACTTGGCGGCCAGTTGTTCGACCCGCTCTGCATGCGATTCCGCCAGGTTGTTCAGCTCGGAGCGATCTTTTTTGATGTTGTAGAGTTCCCACTTGCCACCGGCCCCTTTGGCGACCAGCTTCCACGGACCGACCCGCACGGCGCGGTTGCCTTCGTGTTCCCAGTAAATCGCGTCGCGGTCAACCGGCTTTCCGTCGAAGGCCGGCGTCAGGCTGCGACCCTCCAGCGGTGTTATTTTCTGTTTCTTAAATTCGGTCGGATAGGCCGCGCCGCTAACGTCGACGCAAGTCGCCATCAGATCCACCAAGTGACCGGACTGGTGTTCCAAGTCGTTGCGGCGTTTGATGCGGTTGGGCCAGTGAGCGATCAGCGGCGTACTGATCCCGCCCTCATGAACCCAGTGTTTGTATTCGCGGAAGGGCGTGTTGGAGACGTTCGCCCAGGCCTGACCGTAAGCAATGTACGTGTCCGCCGGTCCGGGCAGAATGCCGGGGCCCTGAATCACGGGAAAGCCGTCGCGTGTCTGCTTGGGAATCATGTCGCGCTGCAGCGTCTTGGGATCCATTGCCGCCAGTGGAGCTGTCGCGGGCCGCGTCTTCCACTTGCCGCGCGAGCCCCGGCCCAGGCCTTCTGCGCAACCGCCGTTGTCCTGCAGAAACATGACTAAGGTGTTGTCGAGTTGTCCATTCTTTTTCAGCGCTGCGACGATACGGCCGATGCCCTGATCCATGTTGTCGATCATCGCCGCATAAACTTCCATGTTGCGGATTTCCCACTCGCGGTTTTTCACCTTGTCCCAGGCCGCCGATCGGGGCGGTGAAGAGAGTTTCGCATCGGGGTTGATCACGCCGAGCTGTTTCATCCGCTCGAATCGCGCCTTGCGGGTCGCCGCGTAGCCCGAATCGTATTTGCCTTCATATTTTTTGATGTCCTTATCCAGCGCGTGCATCGGCCAGTGCGCCGCGGTGTAGGCCACGTAAATAAAGAACGGTTTTCCCTTCGGATTCTCGTCGATGAACCGTACTGCGTGATCGCTGATGGCGTCGGTGTAGTAATACTGATCGGGCTTGTATTCAGGATCGGCATACGGCGAGATCATTGTGTTGTCACGCGTTAGTGAATTTGGATCAAAAAAACTGCCCGCGCCGTGAATCGTCCCGTAAAAGCGATCGAAGCCGCGCTGCAGCGGCCAGTTATGCTTGGGGCCATTGGGATCGGTGTGCCGCGTGACGTGCCACTTGCCGGACATGTACGTGCGGTAGCCTGCGGTGTGGAGCACTTCGGCGATTGTCCGGCAATTGTTATTCAGGTTGCCGCGATAACCATCGACGCCGTTGTCGGACATCATCCAACCGACACCGGCTTGGTGCGGGTAGAGACCCGTAAGTAAACTGGCCCGCGTCGGGCAGCACCGCGCGGTGTTGTAAAACTGCGTGAACCGCAAACCGCCGGCCGCCAGTCGGTCCAGGTTGGGCGTGTCGATCGCGCTGCCATAACAGCCGATGTCCGAATACCCCATATCGTCGGACATCATGAGAATGATATTGGGCCGTTCGTCTGCCGCGGCCGAAGCCGAGGGGGAATAAAGTACCTGAACGATCAGGGCGACGTGCATCGCAACCAGTATCGTTCTTCGAGACAGCAGTTGAACATGGAGTGCGCGACGAATGTTGGCCTCTGCTTGAGCGAGCGAGTACAGCATGATGTATCCTCTTTTGGTCTATGGGTGTGTGGCGTTCGATTTGTTTTTCGCCCGCCCTGACAAGCGAAAGACGAATGCATGGTTCGATCGGTATTTACAGCGATTTCAAAAACTTAATCAGTGAGTTGCGGTCTGCGGTCTGCATGCTGCGAAAGTTTTCTTTTGCCGCTTCGGCTTCACCGCCGTGCCACAGGATGGCTTCTTCGAGGCTGCGGGCACGCCCATCGTGAAGAAAGGCTTCGCCTCCGCTAACACTGGAGGTGAGGCCGATGCTCCAGAGCGGCGCGGTCCGCCATTCGGAACCGCTGGCGGCGTTTTCGTTCAAATTGTCAGCCAGGCCGGGCCCCATGTCGTGCAGCAAC
>JAYGDO010000217.1:0-19323 GCA_046582885.1 Pirellulales bacterium
TGATTCGCCAGCCGCGGCGTCCCAAGCATAGCCCGTTGCTTGCACTCAAGTTAAGCAACCCCAAGTACGAAAGCTGGAAGACCTTTCTCAGCAGCGCCTACTGGTCCGTCGATCTTAAGTAACGCATGACGAACGAGGGCCGACTGGCGCCGCACCTTGGCGCAGGTCGCCACCGAGCGGCGGTCGGAAGGCAACCGCTTAGCTCAGACAGGCCGCATCCGCCAAGATTACGAATCGACGAGCGGGTCTTTCTTTTCCGTGATTACCGGACACTGAGAGGCCATTTCGGCATTCAGTTCGGTAAAGGGATTCCATTCTTCCGGCACATTGTCCTCGTGAAAGATTGCTTCGACTGGGCACTCGGGCACGCAAGCTTCGCAATCAATGCACTCGTCCGGATGGATGTACAGAATCTTTTCACCTTCGTAAAAACATTCTACCGGACAAACGACAACACAGTCGGTGTACTTGCAGCCAAAGCAAGGTTCACAAACCACGTGAGTCATCGACGCGCGTCTCCTCGTAAAACTATAAACACATGACAGTTCAGCACTTGAAGGCCGCCGAGGCGGCCACGCGGCTCCGATCTTACTGCTCGTCACAGCCAGTTGTCAAGGCAGCGATAACAATGACATCGGCAGCATATTCAGTTTCACTTGCTTCAGAATTCGAGCGCTCCTAGAATCGGGCGTAGGGGGGAGGTCATACAGGCGACGTTTCCCCCCCAGTCCTGCTTGGTTTGAACTTATCGTATTTGGCGGGTCGGTAGGGTGCGGGTGGCTGTCATCAACAGGTAGAAATCACTGTGGCTCTCTCGGAAATCGACCGCAATCTGCTCGATCGGTGTTTGGAACAACAGCCCAAATCCTGGAACGACTTTGTCGACCGTTTCATGGGATTGGTGGTTCACGTGGTCAATTATGCGGCCCGTTCCCGCTCCATCCGGCTCTCGTCGCAAGATCGTGACGACCTGGCCGCGGAGGTATTCCTCGAAATCATCTCGAAGGACTTCGCCGTTTTGCGGCATTTTCGCGGCCAGAGCAGCCTAGCAACCTACTTGACCGTCGTCGCTCGGCGCGTTGTTGTCCGCGAGTTGCTGAAGCGGAAAACCGCTGTCCGTGTGGACGACCGAAACCAGACCGTCGATACCGTGGCCGACGCTTCGCCGGACGCCACGGATGTGCTCAGCGACCGAGAACAAGTGGAACGGCTGTTGAGCGAACTCGAAGGCGTCGAGGCCGATGTCGTCAGGCTTTACCATCTGGAAGGCAAGAGTTACTACGAAATCAGTATGGCGACCGGCATGCCCGAAAACAGCATCGGTCCGATGCTCAGCCGCGCCCGCGGTAAACTGCGCCGCGTCGGCGCGAACACCTCGTAGCCTCGCCCGGAGACGGCACTTCAAGCCTTGTCACTTCAAGCCTTGTCGAACATCTCCGCCGGACTGCTGTGTGTCGATGTCAATATCGTTGCGGTAGCGCGGGCGGCGGCAGGGATGCACTCGGGCGGTGGGGCGTAATTAAAGAACCCCGCTGCGGCAAACCTTCCGGCGATTGTGGCTGGGTAACGTCGACATTGGGAAAGCCCGGATAATCGGGTTTCGTCCACAGGTTTTCGCCGAGTGGTGGTGGATTGATCTGGACGTCGTGTAGTTCCAAGCGGATTTCCTTGCTGGTCTCGTGCCACCTGATCGTGGTCCGTCGAGGTAACGTGGCCCCGGATGCTGTATCGCGGGTGTGATTGCTGTTGTACGCGCTGGCCAGCAGTTTTCCGTTGGGGTCGATCAAGTGTTGTTCAAACACCCAGCCGCTCTGCGCGTCCACCACGAGGCTCTTGGTCATTTCGCCTGCCGATGACGGTATCCGCGTGCGAATCTCCAAGCGTCCGTCGGGGCGTCGATAAGGGCCGTCGTAGTGCCTGCTCGGATCGAGATAGATAAACCCGATCGCTTCGACCAGCCATTCGGGCTTGATCGGCAATTTCTGGTGTGCGGCACTGCCCGCCAGACGATCGTGGTAACCGTAGTACATTGCGGGCGGCTGATTGCGTTTGATCCAGATCCAAAACAGTTCTTCGTTGCTGCCCACGTCAAGTTCCGAGCCCGAGATACCGGTTCCCGCTTGCAGACGAATTTTCTGCGGTGAGCCGATTGCCAGCGTGGCCCGCAAGCCGGGAAATCCGCTGCCGCTGATTGCCGCCCGTGTTGAATAAATCGAAGAGATCAAAGATCGGTTCTGGTTGATTTCCTGAATTAATTCCCCGAGCGTCGGCTCATTTTGGAAGACGATCGGCGGCGGCGTTAACTGGGAGTAGCTTCCCGGAAGGCAATGGGCGCCGCTAGCGACGAACACGACCAGCAGCATTGTCAGGTTCAACAGGGCGCGGTGTTTCATACAACTACCGTTTCAACTAGCGGCTGCAAAAAGCAGGCTGGCCAGTTCTTCTTGAATTTCGTTCCTTCTTTCCGCCGAAACCTGGGCGATTCGGACGCTGTAGTTCTTCTCGTTACGCGGGCAATAGAGCGCCAACTGTTCACTTCCGTCGTCCGCCCTTTCCGATTCTTCGAGTCGCGCCACGCGGCGGCGGATCAGCAACAACGCCATCACGTAGCGGACGTCGGCTTTCTCCGGTTGTTGGTCGAGTTCCTCAAAATAGTGCAAGAGGATTTCGTTGGGCGCGAGGTTGTAGCGATTGGTTTGTTTGCCCGGCATCTGTGATTTCCACCAACCCAGCACATCCTTTGGCGGTCCGTTCCATGCTTGTTCGCAAAAGTCGTGTCGTACAACCTCCGCGCCTTCGCAAGCGAGCACGGAATAAAACGGCTCGTCCGGTTGCAATTCACGCTCAGTCTTGCTGCACCGACGCGTGCAGCGGCCGACGGTAAAGTCCATCGTTGACACACTTGAAATTGACTAGCAGAAACCCCAAGGCCGCGTCAGAAAATCGCGGCAGGGAATAGTACGCAATACGTAGCGGCGGAGAAACCCAACTTCGCCTCGGCGCCATTTGCCAGCGGAGCCAGTACTGCTGCCGCAGTTGCCGCTGTCGTGCTAGAATCGATAACGCGATGAAAATTTCCGCCGCTGTATTGCACGCTACCGGTGAACCGTTTCGAATCGAAACGCTGGAACTCGACCCGCCGCGGAAAGGCGAAGTCCTCGTCCGCATGTCGGCGGTTGGCGTTTGCCGCAGCGATCTACATTTGATCAAGGGGGACACGGATCATCCGCTGCCGGTCGTGGCGGGGCACGAAGGTGCTGGCATCGTCGAAATGGTCGGCGAGGACGTGGGCCACGTCGCGGTCGGCGATCATGTAACGCTCAACTGGGCGCCAGCCTGCCTCGATTGCTTTTATTGTGATAGCGGTCGGCCGAATCTTTGCGAGACATTTCTCGAGCCGATCTGGAAGGGTACGCTGTTGGACGGCACGCCCCGGTTGTCGCTCGGCGGGAGACCGGTTTACCACTATTGCGGTCTGGCCGCGTTCGCGGACCACGTCGTTGTGCCCCAGCAGTCGTGTGTGCGAATGGATCCGGAGATACCGCTAACTGTCTGTGCGCTGATCGGCTGTGCCGTGGCAACCGGTGTCGGCGCGGTACTCAACACGGCGGATGTTCCCCCGGGGAGCACGGTGACCGTGTTTGGCGCTGGTGGCGTGGGGCTCAGCGTGATCATGGGCGCCCGCCTGCGGAAAGCGGCGGCAGTCATTGCCATCGATCCCAGTCCGCAACGTCGTGACTTGGCCCGGCAGTTTGGCGCGATGGCTGCGATCGACGGTGACCGCGACACGGTCGACCGCGTCCGCGGGCTGACCTCCGGACGTGGCTCGGACTACGTCTTTGAGGCGGTCGGAAATCCGCGGGTCCAAGAACAATGTTTGGCCGCAGCTCGGCCTGGCGGAACGGTGGTACTGGCGGGCCTGTCGGCAATGGGCAGCCAGACCGATTTGCCGGGCGCTGTTTTGACGAGGCAAGAGAAGACCGTGAAGGGTTCATATTATGGGACGACCGACCCGGCACGGGATTTTCCGCTTTATGGGAAATATTATCTAAAGGGCGTACTGCCTTTGGATCGAATGATTTCAAAAACCTATTCACTCGACCGGATCAACGGAGCTTTCGATGACTTGATCCGGGCAGACGCGGGCCGAGGACTCATCGTCTTTGACGAAGCAAATTAAGCGGAACCTGGGCGGACGATGCTTTTCTCTGGCGGCTCGATTGCGCAGCCGCCGAGCGGTATCGGCAAAATTGTTTGTTTGATGAGAACGCGAAAACCCCGCAACGCGAACCTTGACGCGGTTTGCCTTGATGTTTACGATCAGGTGAGAGGAAGATTTGACGTGCGAAGACTTAACCCGCTAAGCCTGTTGCTTATGTTGCTCGCCATGGGCGGGCTCTAGGGAATTTGTCTAACGCTGTCATGCAATTCCGCGGCATTTACAAACCCTGAGGCTCGCTGGGCTTCAGGGTTTTTTTATTTCACCTTGGCGATGGTAAGCTAAAGCTATGAGCGAATCAGTGTCCGACGTTAGGAGCATCCGCATTTTTGACACCACGCTGCGCGACGGCGAGCAATCTCCCGGCGCCAGCATGAATCTGAACGAAAAGCTGGAAGTGGCGCAGGCGTTGGCCGACGTGAAAGTGGACGTTATCGAGGCCGGATTTCCGATCGCCTCGCCAGGTGACTTCGAGGCGGTTCGTGAAGTTTCCGGAAATGTGCGGGGTCCGATCATTTGCGGGTTGGCGCGTTGCAACAACGCGGACATCGACCGTGCCTGGGAGGCGCTCAAAACCGCCGAGCATCCGCGGATTCATGTTTTTTTGGCGACCAGCGCGATTCATCGCCAGTTCAAACTAAAAATGGACAAGGAGGAAATTATTCGCCGCGCCGTCGCTGGAACCGAGCGGGCTGTGAGCTATTGCGACGACGTCGAGTTCTCACCTGAAGATGCCGCCCGCACCGAGATCGACTTTCTCTGCCAAGTCGTCGAAGCGGCTATCAGCGCCGGCGCGACGACGGTGAACATCCCCGACACGGTCGGCTACGCGACGCCCCAGCATATGGGCAGGGTCATCAGCGATCTAGTCAATTGCGTGCCGAACATCGACAAGGCCGTCATCAGCGTGCACTGCCACAACGATTTGGGTTTGGCCGTGGCAAACAGTTTGGCCGCCATCGAAAACGGCGCAGGGCAGGTCGAATGTACGATTAACGGTATTGGCGAGCGAGCCGGAAATTGTTCGCTGGAAGAAGTCGTGATGGCGTTGAGAGTAAGGCAGGACTTTTACGGTGCCGACACCGGCATCGTCAGCAATCGTCTCGTGCCGACCAGCCGGCTCGTTTCGAAAATCACCGGCTTGCAAGTTCAGCGGAACAAAGCGATTGTCGGTCGCAACGCTTTTGCACATGAGGCCGGCATCCATCAGGACGGCATGCTCAAGGAGGCCAGCACGTACGAAATTATGCGACCGCAGGATGTCGGTTTCGCGGAAACCGACCTGGTGCTGGGTAAACACAGCGGCCGCGCTGCGCTAGCCGATCGGGGGCGAAAGCTCGGCTACCGGCTGACCGGCGAGCAGCTTCAAGAGGTTTTCGAGAAATTCAAGCATTTGGCCGACAGGAAAAAGGAAATTTATGACAGCGACATAGCCGCCCTGGTCGAACAGCAGATTCACGTCGTCGCCGAAGTGTGGAGTTTTGTTTCTTACGGCATGCATATGGACAGCGGCGAGTCGCCTAAGGTCAGTCTGACGCTCAAACACGGCGAAGAACAACTCACCAGGGAGATGTCCTGCGGCGATGGCCCTGTCGATGCGATATTTCTCGCCATTGAAGAGATCACGGGATACGAGGTGCGGTGTGTTGACTTCAGCGTGCACAGCGTTTCGGTCGGCAAAGACGCGCAGGGCGAGGTCAATGTCGAGGTCGCTTACAAAGAACGCAGCTTCCGGGGTCGCGGCGTGTCGACCGATAGCGTCGAGGCCAGCGCGAGGGCATTTTTGAATGCAATCAATCGAATTGCCGCGACTGAGGAAGGTAACAGCGTAGGGGTTGCCGCCGAAAAAGAGTGACCAAGTATGTGCGCCGCCCCATTCTTCGGAGGCATATTGGGCGTGTCGACAAGCTTACAGGCCCAGTGAGGTTTTGGGATGCGCGGACAGGCAATTTACGCGATAGTCGGAGTTGTAATTCTGGTTTTGTTTCTACCGGGCACGGACGCGCATGCTCAGATCCGGGCGACCAAAGCAAAGCAGCAACGCTCCGTAAAACATTTTTCGATGGTCTTTAACTACGGGTACGCTGGCGATCATTTTCCGACCGATGCCACACAATTCGAGAGGGTCGTGATCGGCGTAAAAAACGCAAATTTCAACACGATACTTTGTAAGTACGAAGACTGGCGCGCCGAGATTTGCAAAAAACACAGCATCCGGATCATGGTGGATTTGCTGGCCGGTGATCACCACGTTTACAAGAATATCGAAGGCTGCAAAACGCTTTGCGAAAAACTCCGCGGCAACGATACGGTGTTGGGATACCATCTTTGGAGCGACCGCGTCGGCAGTCGTGTGGTCGGTCGGGTCCGCGATAGCAACAATGTCCATAGGTGGGATCCAACGCACTTGACATACGTCGGAACCTACAAAGTCGACGGCAATGCGTTCTTGACCGGCGTGGACGTGCATGGCTACTACGACGAACACGCCCAGCGCGGCGGTCACTTTCCGCATTTGATGGCTGCCTGGTCCGCGTCCCAAAAAATTGACGCGCCGTTTTTCCGGTACATCTTCTACGGACGGCAGTACGGTAACCGGCCCAATCGCGTCAGCTACACGGTGGCTACGTCAATTGCGTTCGGCTTGAAAGGCTTTTTGCCGCACTATCTTGGGGGCACGATTAACATGACGACCGGCGAACTCGATGTGTACGGCAATATCTTCAGGCAGATCAACGCCGCGTACACCAAGGTCGGACCCGAACTGATCAAAATCGGCATTCCCGAAGTGGTCTATTCCTCGCCGATCACGATGTCGTGGCGAAAACGCGACGTGCCCAACAGCAATCCGGTTCCGGTCTCGGTTGGCCTCCAGCCAATTCCCAAAAACTTCGAGTTGCAGGTGATTCAGGGGGACTCTGTCTTTGGCGTATTCGATTACGGCAAGAACCGGCGGGCGGTGTGGTTCGCCAACCACAACGCTTACAATCCGCAGAAAATGAAAGTAGCTTTGATCGGCGCCAAGAAGGTCAGTTTGTTTGACCGCGTCAATGGCGGATGGAAAACGCTGGCCGTAGAAAATGGGACGATCGGCTTCACCATTCCCGGCGGCCTCGGCGAGTTGGTGCTCGTCGAACGATAATCGGCGAATTGTCGAGACACGTCCGTTCCCGCCGTAACCCGAATCGTCAGCGAGCCGTCACCTGCTAGAACAGTTCGACGAGCGATCGTCCGTCTTCCAGCAGATTGAACGGGCGGCCCTGGGCGTCGTTTGCCGTCAGGTCGCTGACGCCCATTGCATAGTACACCGTTTTGGCAATGTCTTCGGGTCCGATCGGATTGCCGCTGGGGTACTCCGCCCGCGGATCGGTTTCGCCGTAAATCTGGCCGCCTCGAATCCCGCCGCCCGCCAGCAGGACGCTCATACATGCTGTCCAATGGTCGCGTCCTGCACCGCTTTTGCCGCCGCTGCGCGGGTCGCCGATCTTTGGCTTGCGGCCCATTTCACTCGTCACCATGACAAGCGTTTCATCCAGCAATCCGGTCCGAGCCAAATCTTCCAGCAGCGCCGAAAATCCACGGTCGAATTCGGGCAGCAAGTTGTTTTTCAGGCAATTGAAATTATTGCCGTGGGTATCCCAGCTGCCGGCGCTTTTACACTTGTCGTTGAGGCGGGTATCACCCTTCCAAAAAACGGTTACAAACGGGACCCCGGCTTGTACGAGTCGCCTCGCCATTAGCAAACTCGTGCCGTTGATCGTCCCGCCATATCGCTGCCGCACCGACTCGGGCTCCTTGTTGAGGTCAAACGCATCCGTCGCCGATGACGACGCCAATAATCCAAAGGCTCGTTGTTGCTGGATGGAAAAATCGCGGATGGCGAGATCCGCATCAAACTGCCGCCGCGTTTGCTCCAGGGACTTAAGCAGTGACCGTCGGCGATCAATCCGCCTTTTCGTCAGCCCCGTTTGAAGTGCGAGCGTTGGGGCATGAAATTCAAGCGGCTTTGCCGGATCGGCCTTTAGATAAAACGGATCGTGCTGGCTGCCCAGTCGGGCCGAGAATTGTCCCGGCCGGGTGTAAGGTGGTCGACTTGGTTTGTGTGGCAATGTAATCAGTTGCGGCAGCGACGAATGTTGCGGTCGGCGGGAAGCGATGACCGAACCGATGAAGGGCCAGTCATCCCGGTAAGGCCGACGGTCATTGCCCTGTGTGCGAAAGGTCGGATCCGGGACATGGCCGGTCAAGTTGTAGTAGTATCCGGCATGATGATCGCCCGTTGCCAACCCATAATCCGTTACGCCGTTGACGACCGCCAGGTGATGCGATTGCTGGGCGGTTAGCGGTAAATGTTCGCACAGTCGAATCTCCTCGCCGCGTGTCGCAATCGGCTGAAACGGCCCGCGGAATTCTTGGGATGCGTCGGGTTTCATATCCCAAGTGTCGATATGCGAAGCGCCGCCACACAGGAAAAACAGGATGGTCGATTTAGCGGGCCGGATCCTGGGCCGGATATCTCCCGTCGGCGCGGCGCCAACCTGGGCGCCGAAATTCAAACCGGCAAATCCAACCGTGGACGCGACGAGAAACGTGCGGCGGTCGAGCGGATTCCAACAAGCCCGATGTTGATCCGTCAAGGATCGGTCCTCCCCAACAAAGGTGCCGCGACACTTGGTGACGATACTACTCGATTTCAACGCGTGAAGTCAAAATTTTGGGATCCCCAGCGTCCCCGCAGGGAATGCATCATGCCGTAGCGACAAACGCAATATAATAAAATGCCCAGCCGGTGAACGAGGTCAACGCCATATCGATCGCTGCGAGGCGGGCCCAGAAAATATGTTTAGGACTGTACGGGTTCGGCAGTGGAACCTTTGAGAACTTGCGGAGCGCTTGGACGATGACAAAAATCCACAATACCACTGTCGTAATGGCAAAGAACAGGTGGACCCAAAGCGACCAGTTGACCCAGCCCCGCAGCATATCTGCGTCGTAGTACGGCGATTTTTCTGCGCGGGGCCGCCATTCGTTGATGCGGATATCGATCTCGAACAGGGTTACCGTCACGGCGAGCACGATACCGATGGCCAGCTGCATCTGTTTGTGAGCCGTGTACAGCCGCTTAAACTTCACCAGATAAATGCTCCAGGCCATCACCGGCAGCACCGCGAACATTGCCAGAAAAACGATGTCCAACATCAGCGACGCCCGCGTGCCGAGAAATCCGTTAATGCCGGGCATGTGTGTACACCTTTTCGATCTTTTGCCGATGTCGGTTCGCGTGCATAACGCGGGGCAAGCATTCTACGTCGGCTTCACGGCGAATCAAACCACCGTTGGTGGCGACGCTGAATGATGTCAAATTGAAGTGTCCTCCCGGAAGGGATATGATCTGTCGGATCGAGACCGACCGCCTATGAACATCGATATCGTCACCCCGGCACCCCCCGGATCGCAGCACGGCAATCGCGCCACGGCGTTGCGATGGGCCGATACCCTGCAACGGCTTGGCCATTCGGTGAGCGTGCGCGAGTGTTTCGATCAGGGCGACGCCGACATGATGGTGGCGCTGCATGCGCGGCGATCGGCCGATTCAATTCGCGCCTTCTGCGAACTTCATCCGGCGCGGCCGCTGATCGTCGCCCTGACGGGCACGGATTTGTACGGGGATGTGCCATCCGGTGACGCGAAAGCTCTGGAATCGTTGGAGCGGGCGAACCGCCTGATTGTCCTGCACGCGTTGCCGACCGGCGGATTGCCCGAAAGCGTTCTCGACAAAGTACGGGTTGTGCACCAATCCCTGGCCCCGCGGCCGCGCCGTGTGACCAGCCACGCTCGTCGCTGTGACGTCTGTGTGGTCGGGCATTTGCGCCCGGTCAAAGATCCTTTCCGCACAGCCGAAGCAACGGTTGGTCTGCCCGCCTCTTCGCGAATTTCAGTTTTTCACCTCGGTGGAGCGCTGTCGGCTGAAATGGAGCGCGCCGCTCGTCAACACGAGTCCGACAACCCCCAGTATCATTGGCTGGGCGAGCTTTCGCACAGCGAAACGTTAGATCGTATGGCCGATTGTCAGCTCATGGTCATCAGTTCGATCATGGAGGGTGGGCCGACCGTGCTGACCGAAGCGCTGGCGATGCAGTTGCCCGTTCTGGCCAGCAAAATTCCCGGCCACGTCGGCATGCTGGGCGGCGACTATCCGGGTTATTTCCCGGTTGGCGACACAGGGGCGCTGCGCACGCTCCTGCTGAAAGCGGAAGCGGACGCCGCATTTTATGCATTGCTCGTCGCCGGCGTCCGTGGCAAAGCGGACCTTGCCGATCCGGCGCGTGAAATGGAAGCTTGGCGAGAGTTGCTTGACGAATTCGACGAATTTCGGCGTTAGCTGAAACTGCTATAATGAGCCGCGATGAAGTTGTTTAGCCGACATTTCCTGCCGACCCTGTTCCTGCTGGGAACGCTGCCGATTGTGCCGGCAGCCGCCGTTCAGCAGCAGGGCCTGAGCACGAAGCAGTGGATAGTGAAGCTTGCGGATGACGACAAACAGGTGCGTCGACGGGCCGCCTATGCCTTGGGACAGATGGGGCCAGCGGCAGCCGGGGCAGTGCCCGCCTTGACAACTGCCGCGGACGACAAAAATATCGAAGTCGGCTGGTACGCGCTCCAAGCGCTGGGCCAGATCGGGCCCGCCGCAGCTGCCGCAGTTCCGGAAATTATTCACATCTTGAAGACGGCCGAAGCATTTCGTAACGAGATCGGTTATCGGCCGCTGCGGCTGAACGGTTTTCGGGCCCTGGGAAGGATTCGCGCGGATTCGGCCGAGGTGATTTCTCTGCTGGAATCGACGCTTGCCGATCCCGATCGGCATGTCGTGGTCGCCGCGGCGTTCGCCCTGTGGCAGATCGACGGTCGCAACGCGTGCCTTGAAGCGATTGGCGGCGAATTATCCAGCCAGGATGACGATGTCGCGCTGGCCGCGGCCATGGTGTTGTTGGGAATAGGGAAAAAAGCCGAACTCGCCACGCAGCCGCTGGTCCACGCACTGGGCCACAAAGGCGCCGACGTCCGCCGTGCGGCCAGTCGTGCGCTCAGTGAGATCGGCATGTCCGCAGCGCCGTCTGTCACGAAAGCGCTCGAGGACCCGGACCGCTTCGATCCGATCACGGTGATCAGCACGCTCGGTTGGATCAACGAAAAGGTACGGCGCGAGGTGCTGCATTTCCCGGCTACGGCGCTCGCCGACTTTATCGAGGTCTCCCGGGGTCTGCAAAAACAAATTGTCCGCGGTTTGGTGGCATCGCTTGAAAATCCAAAGCCGGAGGTGCGGCGGGCGGCCGCAAGGGCGTTGGCGCGACTTGGGCCAACGGTCGCGCCGTCGCTGCTGAAGTTGCTCGGGTCCGAACCGGGCCGGAAACGCGATGCCGTGATCTTGGCGTTCGTGGAGATGGACCGCTATCTGCCTGCCGACATTCGCAACCTTGCCGGTGTTGTAAAGAGCAAGGGAGCGTCGCTTGAATTAATCATCCCCCTGCTTACCCACAGCGATGTGTCGGTACGGCGGGCGGCTTTTCGACTTTTTAACGCGTTACAGTACGGCGCGGAGGCCGAATCCGCCGTCGGTTCACTGCGCCGGGGTCTGCGGGACCAAGACGTACCGATCCGTCGTTACGCGGTCCGTTCCTTAGAGCGGATACAATCCAAGCCTTAACCTGTTCACGATATGGACATATCGGAAATTTGAAAGATAGCCAATGAGTACCGCTGAATTGGAACAACAACTCGACGAATTCCGCTCGACGTTTGCCGAACTCCGCGAGCAAATAGCGCGGGTTGTGGTGGGGCAAGACGAGGTGATCGAACAGACCCTTTCGGCGCTGGTGGCCGGCGGGCACGTTTTGCTGGAAGGCCCGCCGGGCGTCGGCAAAACATTATTGGTCCGTAGTATCGCGGGCGCGTTGGACGTTCAGTTTCGGCGGATTCAGTGTACTCCGGACCTGATGCCGGCAGATGTGATCGGTACTTACATCGTCATGGAGACGCACGGGCGGCGGAAGTTTGAATTTCAACAAGGCCCGATCTTCACCAACGTGCTGCTGGTCGATGAAATCAACCGCGCCACGCCAAAAACGCAATCGGCGCTGATCGAGGGGCTGCAAGAGTTTGCCGTGACGGTTGCCAATGAAACCTATGGGCTCCCCGATCCGTTTTTCTGTATGGCCACGCAGAGTCCCTTGGATGAGGACGGGACATTTCCGTTGCCGGAAACGCAGGTCGATCGATTTATGTTCAAATTGCAAATGAACTATCCGACGGAGGCCGAATTGGAAACGATTCTGGATCGGACCACCGAACCGACGGCGCCGGTCGCCAAAGTGGCAACGAGCGGCGAGACCATTCAATCGATGTCGCGAGTGGCCCGCGAAATTACGATCGCGCCGGAAATTCGCAGCTACGCTTTGCGATTGTTGATGGCCACACATCCCGACCGCGATGCGGCGCCTCCGCTGGTCAAACAGTATGTCGATCACGGTGCTAGTCCGCGCGGTGTGCAGTCGATGATTCTGGGCGCGAAAGTCGCCGCGATCAACGCGGGCCGGGTGAATGTCGCGCAGGAAGATTTACAAAAGCTGGCGGTGCCGGCGCTGTCGCACCGCTTGGTTTTAAATTTTCGCGGTCACGCGGAAAATATTTCTCGCGAGGAAATTGTAAATGAGATCGTGCGAACCGCGGCTGCCGGCTAGGGCCCGTTCGTTTGCCTTGACGGCCGGCCGGCCCGATTTTGGGCTCCTGTTGGGGAGAGATGGGGAGGGATGAATTGAACCACCGGTCAGACTTGGAAACACCCCTGCCCCGCTCTCCGGATCAAGGGGTTGGTGCTTTGGACGGAGATTTTATCAAACGTTGCGAAGGCATCCGCCGCGCGGCCGCGCGGCGACCGGCGCGACGGTTTCTGGGACGAAAAGTCCGCCGCACGTTGGCCGGCGGCACAGAGGCCACCGACGTACACGATTATGCCACCGGCGACGACTATCGCTACGTCGATTGGCATCGCGCCGCTCGCCTGGATGAACTGGTTTCCCGCCAGTATTTCGGTCGCGAATCGGACGACGTTCATTTGCTGTTGGACGATAGCGGCAGCATGAACCTGGGGTCCACAAACGGTCCGAGTAAATTTGACTATGCGTGTCAGCTTGCCGGCACGGTCGGTTATCTGGCGCTGGCAAATCAGGACCGCGTAACGGTTCAGGGTTTTTCCCAAAAAAACGGGCAGCCCTCGGAGCGGCTCTGGGGCCGGCGGGCGGCGACCTCGCTTTGGGACCGGCTCAATCGGCTGCGGGCTGGGGCGGCGACGACCGATTTGACCTCTGTTGCCGAGCGGTTTCTCGCCACCAATGCTCGCCCCGGCTTGGTTTTGCTGTTCAGCGACCTGCTCGAACCGCGCGGATTCGCGGCGGCATTTGACTTGTTGCGAAATTATGGCCACGAGTTGTTTATTACGCACATTTTGGGGACGACTGATGTCGATCCGGGCAACGCCGGAAAAGTAACCATGACCGACGTTGAGTCGCGGCGGCGACACGGTTCGCTGATCGACGGCGAGGACCGGGAAAACTATCGGGATATCTTCGCTAAATTTTGTGCGTCGGTAGATCGTTATTGTGCAGAATATCGCTTGGGCGTTGTCCGCGTATTGACGAATGTGCCGGTCGAGGAAGCGGTCGAGCGAATGTTGCGGTTCGGGCGTACGCATTTTTGAGCATGGAATTTTTGCATCCACAAGATCTGATCTGGGGCGCGTTGGCTGCGGTGATCGCGGCTTGTTATTTTGTGCGCTTTCGGCGGGGCCGCCGCGATGTCTCGACGATGATGCTCTGGCGACAAGTCTTTGCCAGGCGGAGGCCTTGGCGTCGGTGGCAACGCCCCGTTTCACTGGCCGTGCAACTGTTTATTTTTTCGCTGCTGGTGATCGCTTATTGCCAACCCCGTTGGCGCAGTGCCTGGGAGTCGGCCAGGTCCATCGTCGTGGTCATCGACAACTCGGCCAGCATGAACGCGAACGATGTCGAAACGTCGCGGCTCTGGCAGGCGCGGCAAAATGCGCGACGGCTGATCGACGACTTGGGACCGTATGAGGAACTGGCGATCGTTTCGGCCGGCGGCATCGTGCGGGTGCAGAGCGGCTTTTCCGGCGATGCGAAATCGCTGGTCCGGGCGCTGAACGAGATGCGTCCCACCGACGGCGGCAATCGCGCCTTGGAGGCGGTAACCGTGGCTCGTCAAATGCTTAAAGGAAAGCGAAATCCCCAGGTTGCGCTGCTCACGGACGCCTGTCTAGAAACCGCCTGTCTAGAAAATATAGACCAGATCGCTGAGGAGCAACCAGTGACGATCGTCATTCACAACTCGAGGCCGAGCAATATCGGCATCACGCGATTCGAAGCTCGTCCCAGTGCCGCCGATCCTCGGTTGTACGACGTATTTTGCGAAGTACAAAATTACGGTCCCCAACTCGCGAAATGTGCGCTTGAAGTCGGCGCGGAAACGGTATCAATCTCAGTCACTCCAGGCTCGCCGGTTCGGCGATTTTATTCAGTCCCGGCGGCTGAAGATCGGTTGTTGACCGCCAAGCTGGAACTGGCTGGGCTTACGGATCATCTCCCGGCCGACAACCAGGCGACCGTCATTCTGCCAGCGCGAAGCGCGTTGCCGGTTCGCGTTCTAGGCGCCGCGGAGCCCAGCGAGGGCGACGAATCGTACAAGCGATTACTCGCTGCACTCGAGCAGTCGCCGCTGGTCGACGTGGAAGTTAGCGAAAATTTCGACGCTGAATTCGATGGAATCGCGGTCTACCCATTTCGTATTCCAGAAAAATTGCCGGCCGGGCCCGTTTTGGCGATCGCTCCGCAAGGCGATTGCGATCTGTGGGCCGAATCGCAGTTGTATGAAGGGACGGTTGTCGCTTCGCAGCAGGACATCGCCACGTTTCCAAATTTGACGCTACTGCGAGGTGTCGATTTGCGCGGATTCGTCATCGACGCTGTGCGGCAATATCTTTACCGTCAGCAGCCGGACTCTGCGATCAGATGGAAGGGTGAGCATGCGGTCATCAGTGCCTGGGATCGACCGGACGGCCGCGTCTTGCTGTGGCACGCACCACTGGATAAGACCGATTTCACCTTGCATGACAGTTTCCCGCATTTTATTGCCAACGCCGTTCGTTGGCTGTCGCCTCGCGACGAAGTTTATCGTCCATCGTTCAAAACGGATGACGTGATTGTTGCCGGCGACGATCAGATGTTCGGGCCCGTCGATCAGGTGGGGCCGCTGTCGATCGGCTCGAATGACGATAAGGCGGTTGTTGCCGTCAATTTGCTCAGCTCGCGCGAAAGTGATTTGCGGGCGGATGCGGATTTGCGAGGTGAAGAATTGCCACTTTCCGGCTTGGCGGGCCAAGGTCGGCTGTGGATGACGGTGCTGTTGGTGGGCCTGATCCTCCTCGTGGTCGAGTGGATTTTGTACCAACGAAAAGTGTTGATTTGACGGCCGGGTTGTCCGGACAGAAGTATTCCAGAAAACAAAATGATCGACTGGCTAGAGCAATTCGAATTGGAACACCCGCAGCGGCTTTATGCGCTGCTGCTAGTTCCGGTGTTGTTTTATTTCAGCTTCGCATCAATCGCCGGGTTGCCGCAGTGGCGGCGGGTCACGTCGGCCATTTGCCGGGCGCTGTTGATCGGTACGGTGATTGTTGCTTGGTCTGGCATAAGGCACCGCGGGCCAACCGACGAAATTTACACAATCTTTGTCGCCGATCGCAGCGCGAGCGTGGACATCGCAGAGCTGCCGCCGCCGACGGACACCGCGCGATCGGGTCGGTTGGAATTTGGCAGGCGGCCCCGGATCGTTCGGCAACAGGGTGGCGGTGCCGAAAACGCGGTTGATCCATCGGCGAGCGATCCCGGCGAGGGTGTTTTGCTGGCGGCGGGGAGTTTCCCAGCGGGCTATGTGCCCAACATTGTTCTACAGACTGACGGTAATGAAACCGACGGTGACCTGTTCGCCGCGGCGCAGGCTGCGGATGTCCCGATCCATGCTCAACGCCTGCCGCCCAGTCCCGAACCGGAGGTGTGTTTGACAGAAGTCAATGTCTTGCCGGAGTCCTCCGGCGGTGTTTTGAACGTTGAAATCGTTGTCACGTCAAATCGGGCGGGTGACGGCCAGCTGTTTTGGAGCGGGGGACACGTTCACATTCGGGAAGACCGCGCAGGCCTCAATCCTGGCCACGGACCGTCGACCCAATGGCCCGAGCAACAAAAAAAAATTCGGGTCAACAAAGGCGAAAATCGGTTTCAGGTTGTGGTGGCGTTGCCAGGCAGAACCAATTGGGCCGTTTGTCGAGCGGCCCTCGAGGGATTTGAAGATACCATTTTAGAGAACAACGCCCGCCTAGCTGCCGTCGCATTCGCTAGGCCGCCATCGGTTCTGTATTGCAGCGATTCGGGGCCTCAGGTCGCCCGCAACGGATTTGAAGCGGAGGTTTCCGACAACACCGGATATCCCGAAGGTTCCGGCGAATTGAAGGGCATCGAGTGCCTCGTTCTGCAAAGTCCCGGAAGCGGGCTTTCGGCAAAGAACATTGCGGTGATTAAGGAGTATGTTCAAAGTGGCGGTGGGCTGATCGTCAAAGGCGGGAGTGAAACTTTCGGTTACGAATCGTTTCACAATTCCGAACTCGAAGAGCTGATGCCGGTCCGCGGTTCAAAGGAACTCGTAGCGGGTCGATCCATGTTGGCGATGTTGCTGGTGATTGATAAATCGAGATCGATGCTTGACGACAATCGGCTGGGGCTGGCAAAAGACGCGGCCAAGCGGACGGTTGATTTGGAGTTGCTCACGGCGGAGGACAAACTCGGCATTCTTGCATTTGGAAGTACTTCCGAATGGATTAGTCCCATCGTGCCGTGCGAGGACAAGTCGGAACTCAAGAGGCGTATCGATGGATTGAAGGCTGAGGGGCAGACAAATATGTTTCCGGCGCTGCAGCGCGCTTATTTGGCCCTGAGCGAAGCCCACGCGGACCGCAGGCACGTCATTTTGCTAACCGATGGTGTGCCGTCGCCGGGTGACTTCGGCGAGATCGCGCGACGGATGGTCGATGCGGGAATTACGGTTTCGACCGTGTCGATCGGCGCCGGTGCGGATCAGTCTATTTTAAAAGACATTTCACGGATTGCGTCGGGGAGGCATATTCACTGCGAGGCGGCGGAGGAACTCACGTCAAAGCTGGTCGCAGAAGCCCGCAGTGCGGCTGGATCAAAACGCGAACAGTACGCCGTTTCCGTCTACCGCCAGCTACCGGACCTGGACGTGTCTACCGCTCCGCCGCTGGAGGATTACGCTTTGACAAGCCCCAAGCCGAATGCCGAGTTGTTGCTGCTGGCCGGCCCGGGCGATCCGCTGCTCGCCTGGCGGCAATACGGTGCGGGCAAGGTGGCCGCCTACACGTCGGGTAGGGGCCAGGAATCGGCACCGCCAAAGTGGAATGGCGAAACGAAGTTTTGGTCGCGAATTGTGAATCTCGTACGCCGCCAACCACGTCCGCCCAAGTACAGCTTGGCAATCACTCGGCATCAATCGACGTGTCGCGTTGAGCTGGATGTTGTTGCCGACGACGGTTCCTTTCTGAACGAACGGATTGTGCAGCTGGGGGTCCATCGGATAGTGCGGACGAGCGATGGTGTGGTCGATCTCGAAAAATCTCTGCTCAGCCACCAATTGCAGCAGGTCGCTGCCGGGCGATACGCGCACGAGTTTGAGTTGGGGCAGTACGGTACGTATCTAATCGACGTTCATTGGAAAGATGAATTCGCGGATCAGCGCCGCCTGCGCGGCAGCATTTCGTACGATTTTCCAGACGAGTATTTATTGAAATCAACGAACGAAACGCTGTTGCGGAACGTCGCGGCCGTCAGTGGCGGTTCCTACGATGCCGGGGCGGCGGAGATGGGGGAGGCCGCGGACCGCACGATCGAACGCGTAACGGCTGTCTGGCGGTATTTCATATTGGTTGGAATGATCCTGTTTGTGGTCGATGTGGCGTTGAGGCGGGCTTAAGGTGTTGAAAGAAATCCAAGACAAATTGGAGCCGTTGTGTCGCCGCGAGCGGCTGGTCCGGATGCTCGGCCGCGCCTCCACCGGCGTGTTGGTCGGCGGCGTGTTGGCGACGGCGGTCGGGTTGCTTGCGATGCTGCTGCCCAGCAGCTTGCTCAGGATCGCGGCAATTGCATGTTTGTTCGTCGGCGCGGGAATTGGCTTGGCGGCTGCCATGTTGATTCGAAAAGACTGGGTAACGGCGGCCCGCGCCGTCGATGCGAGGTTCGCGTTGTCAGATCGGACATTGACGGCGTTGACTTGTGCCGTGGCCGCGCCGGCTCGATCGGTAGATCAACTGCAAATCCGCGATGCCCTAGCGCATCTGCAGCAAGTCAATCCCCTCGCCGCGGCGAGGCAGCGAATTGATTGGAGGTTGCAAACGGGTGCGATGGTGTCATTGGTTTTGGCACTGGCCGTGACGTTCTGGCCGGAATCGAAGGCGGAGCCGCCGCCGAATCTCGTGGAAGCGGTGCAACGCGAATTCGTACCCCAGCCGATCCGGAATTTCGAAGTCGCCCCGGAGATCGCGGTTGGCGGGATGAGCCGGATCTCGCAACGTCGTGACGCGAGGTCGATCGAGCGGTCGGCGACGGTATTAACCCGCGCGGGACGGATTCGGCGTTACTACGAGAACACACAGTCGCTACCCTAACCAGGCGGCACTCTACCGCGACCCTACAATCCCTATGCTCGATAACGCCTTCTTTTTCGGGCGAATGACGGGAATCAAGTCAACGATGCGGGGACGATTTTTCCCACCACTAGCCGTTTTGCAGTATGAAAAACTAGACTAAAGAGGGTGTTTTTTCTTGATGTTTGTCTCCCCGGATTTTCGACCGGCTACCGACTGACAAGGATTTCACGGAATTGTGATGGACTGGCCGCTTAGCTCGGATTTTAGCCGCATGTTGCAGAACCCCAAGGTCGCATTTCGCGATCGGGGCCTGCAGGCG
>JAYGDO010000563.1:0-13901 GCA_046582885.1 Pirellulales bacterium
TTCGCCACCATTTTTTCGAAAACGGCATCCAGTAACTCCGGCACGTCGCGTCGCGATTTGCGAATCGACGGAATCGCCGCTTCGCGGTGCGCCACCAGCTTTTTCATTTTTGTGTCGCCCTCGAAAACGATCTGTGCCGTCAGCAGGCGGAACAGCGTGCAGCCCAGACTGTAGATGTCGCTCCGTGCGTCCGCGGATCGGGTATCGAGCGCCTGTTCGGGCGCCATGTAGTTGATGGTGCCCATGATTTGGCCGGCTTGCGTCAGATCGTGATTTTCCGACGATTCGGTTTGAGCCAATTCGTCATCGATTCGCGCCAAGCCCATATCGAGGATTTTGACGACGCCCTCAGTATCGATGAGCAAATTCTCCGGCTTGATGTCACGATGGATGACGTCATTTTTATGGGCGTACGCCAAACCATCGGCTGCCTGCATGACGTAATCGACGGCGCGGTCGACGGGCAAAGGTCCTTCAGCACGAATCATCGAAGCCAGGTCTGCACCCTCCACGTATTCCATCACTAGGTAGTGAATTCCGTCAGCTTCATCCGCGTCGAAGGCCGTGACGATGTTGGTGTGGTTCAGTCGGGCCACCGCTTTGACTTCCCGGTGAAATCGCTTGACGGCGTTGGGAGAGTCGACGGCCTTGCTGGACAACACCTTCAGCGCCACGATACGGTCCATGCGGCGATGCTTGGCTTTCAAAACTTGGCCCATGCCGCCTGCGCCGAGTTTTTCCAGGACGACATAATTGCCGAGTACAAGTCCCTTCGGCCGGCCCTGGTGGAGACACGCGGCCTGATATTCCGTGAGATTTCCCGCAGCGACAAGTTCTCGCGCGATCGTGCTGGCATCACTACCACGGACCTGCGGCGGTTGGGTTTCGCAAAACTTCTCAAATTCGCCAGCCGACATCAGGCCGCTCTGATCGAGCAATTCGACAAATTTTTTCACCGTCTCAGGCATGGCGAGGTTGTCTCGGCAATGAAATTGTGACCCTTGATTATAGCGGGCTTGAGTGGCACGCGAAAATCAGTCAGGGCTACCCGATGCGCCGAAATACAGGCACGGGGTGCGAACACACATCTTTTCAGTTGGCAGAATCCACGCGCTGTAGGTTCTTGCTTCGATTCTTTACCAACGCCCCTGGTCGGCTCCCGGTTGTTTTCAGACTCGATAAAGATTAGCGGGAAAGACTGGCGGGGCAATTGGCCGAACAACTCCGAGACCACCAAGTTCGATTATGGAACCCCGCACTACGAATCGCCGCAATTTTCTTCGAGCGACCACCGCTTCAACAATCGGCTTAGTCGCCGGCGTGCAAGCGACTGCCGCTGAACCGCAGTACACCTGGATTTACGTCAAGGACATGCATTGTCCTCATTGTGCGAAGACGATCGCGAGAAAGCTCTATACCGCGCCTGGCGTTGTCAAAGTGCGGGCGTACCTGAAGCAGCACATTGCAGTCATCACGCCGCAATCCGGAAAATCGGTCTCGCCTCGCACCGTCTGGGAGGCGATCGAGCAGATCAAATTCCAACCGTTCAAACTGCGGTGCCCAAACGGCACTTACACGAAGAAGCCGGCGGCTTAATTGACCGTCAGGTGTCAGTCAACATAGTCGTAATCGTACGAGCGCCGCCGTCTCCTCCTCCGCATATGGTGTATCCGCGGTGAAGTTTCGCCTTCTCGGAAAAAGTAACCGGCGAGTAGCCGGTAAAAGAACAGCAACAGAAATGCGCCTGCCGTTGCCACCAGGAAGCCCAGCGGACTGATCGGCTGCACGCGGGCTGCTGTCCAGAAATATGCCAGCCGCACCCAATTACGGCGCCGCCGATTCCCATGCACAGCGTTGCGACCGCTCCGCCCGGATCGCGGCCCGGCATGATAGCTTTGGCGAGCAGTCCGGCTAGCGTGCCGTATCCGACCCAGACCAGAATCAGATTGGCCCACTGTTGAAATTGTTCGGGAAACTGCAAATTTTCCATCGCTCGCTCGCCTCCGGCGTGTTGCGGTCTGTTGAGCCCGTTCGTCCACGTTGACAGCGCTGCATACAGCGGCTGGGACGAAAAATCGTCACTATCGTTATCGACCGCCCGGCGCGAAGTGATTTACCGGATTTACGGGATTTGTTGCGAAGATCGCTATCTGCGTCAACGGTACTTTAATCCTCTGCTAGCGAGTCTTTTTGCAGGCAACAAGCCTTTCGGCCCGATGTTTGTGATGTTGTGGCGGTCCCCACCACATTGCTTTTGTAATCAGTCGCCGCAGTTCGAGGAGACGGTACGTTGCATCGCTCGCTCAGCATTGTTCTGCCCGTGCGTAACGCGCAATCGACCTTGCGCACCGATGTTTGCCGCTTGATGGATGTCATGCCCGATCTGGCGGGCCCGCTCGAAGTGCTGGTCATCGACGACGGTTCGAACGACGGCACCGAGGAGGTCGCATGGGAACTTCTCACATCATTTCCACAATTCGACTTCATCAGAAATCCTCTGCCGGCCGGTTTGCGTCAATCGCTGCGAACCGCCTACGAAATGACGCGGGGACACCATCTGCTAATTCACTGCGGGGATAGCGCGATCGACGTCGGGGCGGTGGCTCGGCGTTGTTGCCAGCGGGATTCAAGCGGTCGCTGGCTGGTCGATCGGCCAACGTCGCTCAGTGGAGAACCATCGGATGAAAACCAGAGCGGCTGGATTCGCCGCGTTGCGTCATGGCGGCGGGCGATGCGGGTTGGCGCCGTGCACGACGGCCCTGAAGCAGTCATCAGACTTGTTCGTCGCGCCGCCCTTTATCAGTGGCTCCTCGATGGTTATGCGGCGCCGCGGTACGACGCTCCGCATTCTGATTCGTCGAGATTATTTCGCCACCATCGGGCACATCTGAAGTCCGTGCCTGAGCCGCAGGATTCTGCTCCAGCGGAATGTCCGTTCTCTGCCGTCTCCGACGACTGACCAGATCTACGCCAAGTTTGCTGGCCTTTTACGGGGTTTTGTCAGCTCCGCGGTGGACAATGCTGACGGACAATATTTTCGTAACATATTGTGCAAAAGCATCTTACAGCGTAATTCCGGAGTGATGTCGTTGCCCGTTATTAATTTGTCGTAACACTTAGCGATTCTTCTCGCTTGGATTATTGGGCCGAAACAGTGGGTTTTGGCCAATAACCTAACTCCAAGTTAAGGAGAATCGTCATGAAACAGTTTACTCAGTGGACCGTGCCCCTCGCGTTAGCTGTTGGGGTTGTCATCGGCTCGGGTGCCACGGCACCGGCCGCCAAGCCGAATTTCAGCAAAAGCGGAAATTTGAAGAGTTTTTCTTCGAATAATGTTCGCAAATTCAGTTCGTCAGGCGGGTCGAAAAGTTCTTACCCCAAATCGTTCCCCCAGACCAAGTCGCCGAATGGCAAACTGCGGATTTCAAAACCAAGTCCGATCCGCAACACATCTCCGATATATAAGCCGAAGCCCGGACGTTCGCCGAATGGGCGGGTTATCGCACCGCGTCCGACTCCATCAAAGCCTCCGAGGACCGGTATCCATCTGACACCGCGTCCGACTCCATCGAAGCCTCCGAGGACCGGTATCCATCTGACACCGCGTCCGACTCCATCAAAGCCTCCGAGGACCGGTATCCACCTGACGCCGCGTCCGACTCCATCGAAACCTCCGAGGACCGGTATCCATCTGACTCCGCGTCCGACTCCATCGAAGCCTCCGAGGACCGGTATCCATCTGACTCCGCGTCCGACTCCTCCGAGAATCGATATCCATCTACCACCGCGACCGACTCCGCGACCGACACCGCGGCCGACTCCGCGACCTGATGGGGGCATCCAGGAAATGCCGCGGATCGAGGATATTGGCAAGGCGTTGGAGGAGTTCAACGAGGTTGGCAATCAAGCGAAAAATCCTGAAGACTTGGCCAAGGTCAAGAACTTTGCCAATAAGTGTCTCGGTTTGCCGGCGCCCTGCTGCTGGTGGGTCGATTTCTGCTGCTGGCAGTGGTGGGACTGGTGTTGCTGTGGGTGGTACTGGGACTGCTGGACCCCCTGCTACTGGGACTATGTGTTCTGTCCACGGCGGGTGGTGATCATCGATGGCGTCCAGCAGATATTCGAGGAGGTGAGCTATTACCTCGGCGTCAGCGGTTCCCAAATCCCCAATTTCGGTTTTGGTATCCAGCAGGTAAAGCCTGGCTCGCCGGCCGAACGGGTTGGACTCGTGGCGGGTGACGTGATCGTCAGTGTCAACGGCGAGCCGATGACCGGACAAGAGGTGCTCGTGGCCGCCATGCAGCGGAGCGGCGGGATTCTTGACCTGGAGGTTGTAGTCCAGGGCACTGAAGAGATCTGGCCCGTGAGGGTGGTCGCCGAGCAGATACGGATATCTTCCTTCTGAGATCCAGCATCTGCGGATCGCATTTAACAACAGGGCGGGCCCGATTGGCCCGCCCTGTTGTTTCTGTGATCTATCAGGCTGCCGTTCATGGACCGCTTTAAAACGTCTATCAGTAGGGTGACCCACGGATTCCGAAGCTGGCTGGCGAATGTTCGGTTCCATCGCAACCCCCGTCTGTTCCTTAAGGAATAGGCAAGGGTTTACTCTGGCGATTGTGCGGCGGCTGATTCGGCCAGAAGTTCAACCGCGTCTCCAATTCGGATCACGTCACCGACAATGACGCGGGCGGTGATACCGCCGTGGCCCCGCATGGCGTTGTAACCGCCCGTGCCGAGCGTTTCCTCCATCTGCGAACAGGGATGGCAGTGCCCCGAGCCCTCCAGCACTGCGCCGCCGATTCGAAACTTTTGGTCCTTCAGCGACAGCACGCTAATCTTCGAAACGACCAGATTGCGGCGGGCGAGTTGTGGCGAGATCTCGCCTTCGCGACCGAGCAGCGCCGCGATGACCGGCAGATGTTCCTTTTGAATCAGCGTGACTTGCCGCTCGGATTCGCCGACTGTCGCGTGGTGATCACCCGCCAGACCGGTGCCTGCTTCGAGCTGCACTTCCGCGACGGATTGAATCTCGGCGCGACGCGATGCGCTGATGCCGATCCACTCGAGGTGCCCCTTCTGCACCGACTTGGCCCGTAATTCGCCGATCGACGACGGTTGGCTCAATTTTTCGCTCATCCGTTCCATTGCCGGTTACAGCGAGTGATCCGACGGCTTGACGCCTTGTTTCTTGAAAAAGTCTCCTCGGCGAAAACTGTACGCGGTCGGTTTGAATTCGCCGACGATATCGATTTTCGTGCCGCCCTTCGGGACTTCCAGGCCGACGCACCAGTAAGCTGCGTTTACCAGCATGCGGCGAGTGCCATCGGCGACCAGATCGGTCGAGGAACCCATGGTTGTCGTGAAAGAGATTCCTTCTTCACCGCCGGGAACTTGAAACGACTTGGTCCAGCCCACAGGCATCATCGGACTGTTCTTGCCCGGATTGGGTTCGTCGTCGGTGGGCCGCATGCCGAAAAAGGCATCGCCCGTGTTCTTCCCTTTTCGCTTCACAACTTGGCCCATAATGATCGGCTTGCTGTCACCGGGGAGCGGCAACCGCACACCATAAACGTCGGTCGGTCCCCAAACATCGCCATCCTTCAGACCGCGGGTGATCGGATGATCCTTTGCGTCCTCAGCGATCAAGCCGCGGGTGCTTTCGCTCTTGTGACCACCGTGATGACTGATCCATTTTTCGCCGAGCACTAAACGTCCGAAGCCGTCCTTCCACTCTTGCTTGTCGCCGTTGTAGCCATTGCCATAGTGGGAATACGTTTTGCCGCCGCGGATGTTAAAGGCGTGGGTCGCCGTGCGGATGCCGATCACCGGCTTGCCGGCCTTGAGGTAGTCATCGATGTGCTTCATTTGCTCATCGGGTAGATCCCGAAAGCGGGTGGCGATGACCATCAAATCGGCGGTGTCCAACGCCCCCAGGCCCGGAATGTTACGTCCGTTGTTAGGGTCGATGACTCCGGTGGCGGGATCGATCGCGAATAACACGCTGCACTTAAAGCCGTGGTGTACCGCCAGGATTTTTCCAATTTGAGGCAGTGCTTCTTCGGAGCGATATTCTTCGTCGCCAGAAATCAGTACCACGTGTTTGCCTTTTCCCGGTCCTTTGGATCCCTCGTATACAACCCAATGGTCTTCGGCTGTGGCGAACGTTGCGGTCAGAAAGAGGGCGGTCGAAATAGTGAGCGTCGTATAACGGCGGCTTCGCATGGCTGGCCTCACAAGTGAGATTGGAGTGATTTTGCTTTTAGCGCGAATCGGGAGGCTATAAGATAATCAGGGTCGGATTCGTTGTGTAAGTATCCACGGAGGCTTTTGCCCCTTTTTTTGACGATCCGACGTCACGACGTTGAGTCGTTGGTGGGCTGTCGCTCAGGCCAACTATGCGGCTGGCGGACAGGGACGGCGTGCCCTGGCTGCGTTGCCGCTCGGAGCCGCTTTTAGGGGCCGGGTGGAACTCCGATTCCCAGACGAGGACCGGTGGGAAATCTTTTTGCCGCAACAAAAAAACCCCGCCCAGCCCTAGGGCCGAGCGGGGTTAGATCAATCGCGTGACATCCCGAGAAGATTATTCAGAATCTTCGTTGGTCGCCGGAATATCACAAATCTCGATGCAGACGGGCTCCTCACTTAAGGGATCGATGTTCGTATCACAGTCATCCAGGCGATCAACGAAGATGCTGCCGGCTGTGGACGAATGGTGGCCCGTCACGCCACTGTAGGAAAAGCTCTGGTTGACATTGGCAATAGCTTGGGCCAAGTCACCGAGCTCCTGAACCACCTGATCGCGAACGGTCGTCAGACCGACGACCATCCCAATTACGAGGACGGTCGTGATCAGGATCAATTCGGCCGATAGGACGACACCCATCTCATCGGCCCAAAGCAGTCTTAAAGTGTTCATAATTTCTACCTCGATTCAGTATCAAAATATAAAACTGCCGCCGTTTTGTCGGAGCGGCAGCACGGCGTTCAGACCTGTATACAGAAGGCCGTCTGAACGTCTCAGTATGGAAGCAGTCTTCGTGCCAGAAACCGTTAAAACGATTAAAATCCTTAACCTAATAACACCCCGCACAATCGATACAGGCGATCTAAACGAAGTCTGGCGAAGTAGTTAATGTGAGCGCAAAAGAATATAAACCGGCCGTGTTAACGCGCATATTTAGGTTACTTGTTCATCACTGCGAGTTGCTACTTTCGTTAACACGAGGGTACGGGTTAGCGCTAACATGTTTCCAGTTGTTAACGCTCTTCTGGACGATCAACGCCGCTTTTTGGGGAGCTCGTGCCGGATGATTCAGAACCACCGAATTCTGTTCATGGAGCCAGGTGACCGGCCCCCCACCGCCGGCGATTGATTATCGACTCACTGCGACTAAGATGCTGCAGATGGTCGAATCGTTTTGGTTCCTTCTGTCCGCGCTGGTGATGGGCGCGCATCTGTTATGCGTCAACGTTGCGGCCGTGGGGCCCCTGTTTTGCATCGCATTCGAAATGCGAGCCGGACGGTCACCTCAAGGCGGAGCGGATATCGTTGGAAAATGGCTCGCGTATCTCTGCTGCAAACTGCTGATCATCGGCATTCTGCTCGGCATGGTGTTGGTCGGAATCAAATGGCCGCGTGGCGGAGCCGCTTTTTTTTCGGCGTTGGAAAGGGTGCCGTCTAATAGGCTTTGGTGGGGGGCTGCCGAGCTTGCTTTCTATTTGGCGTGTGTGTTGACGTATGCCGCCTTTTGGCAGTTGCTTTGTGTGGGGCGACGACGGTGGCTACACCGAGCGCTCGCTTTGGCGGCCGCGACTAACCTGATGTATCACTTTCCACCACTGTTTGCCGTGATTCATCGACTCGCAGCGGGTGACGGGAAGACCGTCGCAATTGACAAGGCCGAGTTTCTCCGACTGACGATGCAGCCAGAGATTGTCGCGGTGGTCGTGCACCACCTAATCGCTGGGTTTGCGATCACCGGATTGGTCATCATGCTGCGTTCTCGGCGGCTGTTGGATGAACTTGGCGGCGGTATGGAAGACCGCCAAGTTGAGTTGACCGGATGCATCCGCCGCGCCGCCCGCACGGCGCTCGTCGCGTCGTTGCTTCAGATCCCGGTTGGCGTTTGGGTTCTGTTCGCGATTCCGCCGCAGGCGCGCGAGCAGGTGCTCGGCGGTAGCGATCTTTACGCAACGGCGTTGTTTGTGTTCTCGATGCTAGCTGCGATGGCAGCCCTGTATGCACTGGCCCTGGTCGCGGTGGGTGAAAGCGATCGCAAGACCGTTCGCGCAAGCGCCATCCGCCTCATGTTCGTGGTCTTCGCCATGACGGCTTTGGCCCAAAAAATCCTTTAGCGGCGGATTCCTCGGGCTGTATCTCTCAGGCAGCTATGGCGGCAGGCTTGCGCGACCTGTCCGTGAAACCTCGAAAGCCGGTTGAACACGTTTGCCGCGTCTCAGGCGACCGGCGATCCAGCCTGGCTGCCGATGGCTCGATCCGCTACTCGAGTTTTGAGAAATGTCGGTCAGTTGCCGGGCTGACCCAGTTCGTCGAGTCCCGCATTTTCCGCTCGTCGAACCTGTTGCGTGGCCGCCTCTCGAGCCAGTGAAAATTCCGGACCCGGCGCAAAGTACTGCACATCGTCCGTCAGATAGTAAGGGCTGGGTAGGCTCTGTCCACCAACATTTACCTGGCAACCGGAGGCCGCTAGGGCGGCAGATATACAGAAGCCATACATCAGTCGTTTGTATCCAGAAACTGTCGTCATCGGTGACTCCCCGGAGCGGAGTGTTTTGTGCTGGTAGGGCAGCGCGCGGCAGCCGTGATATTCGTTACCACCGTTATCGTCTGCCGGACCCTACAACTTTGACACGATTGCCGGAAAACTCAAATTGCCACCCGCGCCCGCAATGAATGCATTAGCTGCGGCGTATCGCAATTCGTGTAACTCGCTAATTTCAAACAACTATCGGCGAATTATTCGCCGAGTCACGCGAAAATGGATATGATGGAGTGATGCCCTGTTTCGGCCTCAATAAAGCAAGCGGCGAAACTACGAAGCAGATAATTATGTCGATCCAAAGCTTGCGCCGGTCGGAGAATCAGCCCCGTTGTTGGCCCGTGCGGCGGTGGCTCGCGGTGGCGATGCTCATCGTCGTGGGCGTCGCGTTCACGCAGCCTGTGGATGCCCAGCCCAATCGCCTCCGCGATCCCAATGTCATTTCGCAAATCTATTTCCGCAGTTTTTTGCTGCTCTATAACGGCGACTACGACAACGCATTGAAGGCGTTCCGTGAGGCCCTGCGCAGCGGCATCCAAACCGTTGATGCTCGCTGGATCGATTCGATCTGCTATCACACGATGAACGGCGAGACCCACTACCGCCGCGGCGAATTGCGGCAGGCGATGGAGCACTACGATGCGGCGCTGCGTCTGTATTTGCAATATCCCGATTGGATGATGCGCGTCCAGTTCCCCGCTCGAGTTAATCCGCAACCCGGCATCGTTAAACACCCGACTTGGGGTCGCAGTAAGCGCCGGTTTCGACTGGGTCGTTATCCTTCGACGTACAACATTAGCCGTGGCGGGCTGAGAGTCACGGTCGTGCAGGGGCGCCCGGCAGTTACGAATCAGCAGCAATTGCATCCGTTGCACGTTGCGGAACTTGTCCGCTGTACCACGCTGGCGATCACGCGCCGCAGCGAACTGCTTGGTCCGCTTAGTAAACACGACAAGTTAGCGCAGTCCGTGTTGAACACCCTTTCGTCGCGGCCCGGTCCGGCGAATCACTGGGCGCAGTGCCGGATCGATTTGCAACTTGGCGTTGCGTTTATGGCGAACGATAAAAAGGACCCGGCGGTTAAGGCGTTGGTTCGGTCGTTGGTGGCGGGCGGCGAATTTGATCATCCGCTCACGTGTGTGGCGATGCTCGAACTGGGCAAAATCGCGATGAACGAAGCCGACCATCGAACCGCAGCGAATTTTTTTGAAGAAGCGGCATACTCAGCTCATTATTTCGATCGGCCGGAAGTAATCGAAGAAGCGTTGCGGTTGCGCCATCTCGTCCACGTGATTACCGGAGCGAAGTGTTTTTACACGCCGTTAGTGCAGGCCGCGAATTGGGCCAACGTCAACAATTTCCGCGAGATTCAATCATCGTTGCTGATTGTGCTGACGGAAAACTATGCTCTCGGCGGCGATATGCGGCGCGCGCAAACGACGCTGAGCCAAGCGATACGCACTGCGACGTACCGCGACATCTCGCGAGGGTGGCTCAGCCCCATGCTGAATTACGTGACTGCCCTGGTTCAGTACCACCGCGGCAGTTCGCAGTCGGGCGACCGAGCGCTGGCTGCGGCGATGCAGTATCAAAAGGCGAGTTCGATTCGCCTGTTCCAAATTGCCCGCACCGATGCCGCCTATGTCAACGGGCACGTCCGCGAGCGTTCCGCATTGGAACTGTACCAGGAAGTGCTCCACGAACCGACACCTGACGATTGGCGGCGTAATCCGATTGAAGCGTTTTCAGTCTTGCTGCACCCGCAACCGGCCGCAATGGAGCACCTCTTCGACGTCGCGATTAAGCGCAACGATGTGCGTGCGGCGCTAGATGTGGTCGATCGCATGCGGCGACAGCGGTTTTTTTCGACGCTGCAAATGGGTGGCCGGTTGTTGGGTCTGCGGTGGATTATGCAAGCGCCGGCGAGCGCGCTCTCACAGGAGGCGCTGCAGCAGCGCGACGATATTGCGGGGAGATACCCTGATTTTGGGGTGCTGCAGAAACAGGCGTTAGATATCCAAAAGCAACTCGCCGAGCGGCCGCTGCTACCAACCGAACCGAACGACGCCATTGCCCAGGCCAAGCTGGTCGGCGAGGTAAAAAAAATCGGTATGCGGCAGGAAGATATTCTTCGTAAAGTTGCGATTGGCCGCGAACCGGCGAGTCTCGTTTTCCCGGCGCTGACAAAAACGGAGTACATTCAAAAACAACTGCGGGTCGGCGAAGCGGTGCTCGTGTTGCACGTCGGCAAGCGCAACGACCACGCCTTTTTTGTCACGTCCGACAAGCAGAAGTATTGGCAGATCAAATCGAAGAGCCTGATCCGAGAGAATTTGATCAAAATGTTGCGGGCGATGGGCCACTACGACCAGCGCCGCGAACTAACGACCGAGCAACTGACGGATGCGAAATGGCGGGACGCTTCGGCAGCACTACTCAATGAGATCGTTGGCGAACCCAGGGTCGATTTGGGCGACGGCGTCAAGGATCTGATCATTGTTCCCGACGGCATTTACTGGTACATCCCGTTCGAAGCGCTGCAGGTGGGCACGGGCCGACAGGCGATGCCGCTGATCTACAAAACGCGCGTCCGCTATGCACCGACGATGGCGTTGACGATTCCCGACACGCGTGGGCGAAAAAAGTCGGGCGACGTCGCGGTTGTGCAGGGTCGCCTCTACCCTCGAGAGATGCCGGAACTTGGTGAGGAAGGATTTCAGGCCATCCGTCGTATCGTGCCGCGTGCCCACGCGATCAAGACGCGACCGCTCGGGCCGACCAGCGCGTTGGCGACGCTGCTGGACGGGCTGGTTGTACTCGACGACCTTGAGGCCGTGGACAAAACGCCGTTTGACCTCGCGCCGTTTCAAGTCGATCGAGGCAAACCTGGATCGACGATCGGCGATTGGATGTTGCTGCCCTGGGGTAGCCCCGAGGTCGTTGTGCTGCCCGGTTTTCACACACCGGCTGAGGAATCGCTGAAGCGATCGAACACATCGCGGCAACCGGGCGACGAATTGTTCATGACGACGATGGGCCTGTTAGCCAGTGGTACGCGGACCGTTCTGATTAGCCGCTGGCGGACAGGTGGTCGCACCGCCAATAATTTGATCTGTGAATTTTTGCAGGAGTTGCCCGAAACCAGCGCCCAGGACTCCTGGCAGCGGAGCGTACTGGTGGCCGTTGAAACGCCGATTGACGCCGAATTTGAGCCCCGCGTTAAATTCGAGGAGGACGGTCCCGAATTGACCGCATCGCATCCGTTTTTTTGGAGCGGCTATTTGCTGGTCGATCCGGGCAACGATCCGGCCGCCAAGAATGCCGCCGAACCAAAGCAAAACTAAGTCGGCGCAAATTAACGCGTGCCCCGCATTTTTCGCCGCGACGAGCATTGTAACCAGAAGCGTCAACGAGGGATGAAGTTACGCGCGGACATGCCTCAACGCTCCGTCAAGCAACCTTCTTTTGCGACCCGGTGCCGACCCTAGCCCATACCCATCACCACAAACTACAATACGAGGCCATTTTTAGCTTCGTTAACCTCTATTGAACAGACTCAGGATCCAATGAGCCAAACTTGTGACCTTTCTGACGCTATCGAATCGACCATCGCATCACTCCCTGCACACATGCAGGACTGGGTCCGCAAGGAAGCTGCCCTGTGCAAGCCGGACGCCGTCGAGATCATCACCGGCAAAGCGGACCAGATCATCAGGCTCGAGAACGAGTTGGAGGCATCCGGTGCCTACACGCGGCTCGATGAGGAAGTCTACGGCAAGCGCGCCTTCTTCGCCCGAAGCGACAAAGGCGACGTCGCCCGCGTCGAGGAACGCACCGTCATTTGCACCGAGGATCCTGTCGAAGCGGGCCCGTTGAACTTCTGGGTGAACCCCGAGGAGATGCACACCAGACTGGATAAGCTCTTTGACGGCGTCATGCAGGGACGCACCATGTACGTCGTGGCGTTTGTCACCAACCCCGCCGACAGCCAGTTCGCCACCGCCGGCGTTCAGCTCACCGATAGCGCCAACGTCGTCTGCAACCTCTACCGAATGAGCAACCTGCACGACGGCTGGCGCATCCTCGAAAAGCAGGAGCGCTTTCCCCGGATCACCCACAGCTATGGAACACTCAGCAAGGAAGACCGCTGGATCACGCACTTCCCCGAGGAACTCCGATGCCGCACCATCAACAGCGACTACGGTGGCAACGCGCTGGGGCCCAAGAAGATTTTTGGCCTCCGCCTCGTCGGCATTCAGGCGCTTGAGAACGCTCAGAAGAAATCCCAGCCCGATGAGGACGTCGGCATCGAGGTCGTCGAGCACATGGCCCTGTTCGGCATCGACTACGGCGACCGTCGCATCCACTTCGGCGCAGCCTTCCCCAGTATGTGCGGGAAGACCAACATCGCCACCGGTGTCGCGGAAGGCGCCTTTGCCGACGCAGGCAACACCGTCTTCGCGCTCGGCGACGACATCATCGGCGGCGCCACCAGAAAGGGCGACGGCCGACTCTACGTCAACAACATCGAGGCGGGCATGTTCGGCGTCACCAAAGGGATGAGCGACTTCGCCAATAAGATGCTCATGGAAGCGCTGCGTAACCCCAAGCCCGAAGTGCAGGATTTCGAAGGCGGCCCGATCTTCACCAACCAGGTTATCGTCGACAACAACGGCAGCAAGCGAGTCTGGTGGAGCGACAGTGGCGAAGACTTCCCACAAGGCGACGGCATCACCACCTGGAACTGGCTCGGCGAAGAAATCGACGCCTCCGCCGAGGAGAAGGACCAGAAGAATGCCCGCGTCACGATGCCGATTCGCAACGTGCCGCACCTGGACTCTGACTACAGCAACAACGACGGTGTGCCGCTGGACGTGGCGCTCATCGGCGGCCGCTCAAGCAAGCTACATCCGCTGATCAGCCGCGCCCGCTCCTGGAACGAAGCGGTCTACCACGCGCTCTGCCAGTTCAGCGAACCCACCGCGGCCGCTGTCGGCCAGAAGCCGCGCTACGACCCGATGGCGAACCGTCCCTTCATCGCCTTCAACATCAGCGACTACGCTGAGAAGTGGCTGGACATCCCCAAGAAGACGCCGAATCCCCCAGCGGTCTTCAGCG
>JAYGDO010000247.1:0-1505 GCA_046582885.1 Pirellulales bacterium
ATCCACATGAGATGGCGCGCCGTTCATAAAAAGAAAAATCACACGCTTGGCGCGCGGTACGAAATGTGTCGGCGCGGTTGTGGCCGCGCCGAGCGTTCCGGCGAGGCCGATGATGCCGAAGCCGCCACCGGCTTGCTGCAGTAGTTGGCGACGCGAGATCGGCAGGGAATCGGGAGCAGGGTTTATCGTCATGCTCGGGTTTGTTTGCGTGGGGCTGCGGAGGTGTGGCCGCGCCGACTCGGTCCTGGTAAACAGGCTCGGCTGGGCCGCGCTCCGACAACAGTTTGTGTGTCTTAATCGATAAACATCATCTCGTTGGCCGCCAACAGAATTTGGGCCAATTGCCGCCAGTCGCCCCCGCCGTCGTCGACAAAGGCTAGGCACAATTCGGTTTCCTCATCCGTCGGGCTGCGGCCGTACAGGTGTAAGTAGCTCTCTTCGATCGCCGCCTGTCGGGAGCCGGTGCCGCTGGCATTTTCAAACCGGCGGGCCAGGACTTCGCTGCGGCGGGACATAAAACGGCTGTTGAGCAGAAATAGCTTTTGCAGCGGGGTCGTCGTTTCGGACCGCCGAGCGGCGTGAACGTTCGGTTCGGGGAAATCAAACAGCGCCAGCATTTTATTTAACTCCAACCGGCTAATGCGGCTGTAGAGCGTTCGCCGCCGCTGATCGGCGTCGTCGGCTCGAAACGACGGCCCGCCGATCGCGCCATCCAATTCGCCGGTGGCCGTCAGCACCGCGTCCCGCCACTGTTCGATGGTCAGCCGGCGGCGATTTGCGCGAGACAGGAGGATATTATCCGGATCGTTCTTCACTTTCACATCGCTGACGTGGCTGGATTGCTGATATGCAGCGGAAAATACAATTTCGCGATGCAGCCATTTCAAACTCCAACCCGAGTCGACAAATCGCACGGCCAGATCATCCAACAGTTTTGGGTGGGACGGCTTTGCGCCGAGCGCTCCAAAGTTGCTTGTCGTTTCTACCAAGGGGCGGCCGAGCAACCGGCCCCACACGCGATTGACGATCACCCGTGCGGTAAGCGGGTTGTTAGCATCGGCGATCGCCGCAGCCAAATCCAGACGACCGCTTCCGCGTAAAAATGGCTGTGGCTCGCCGTTGCATAATACCCGCAGGTAACGGCGCTTGACGACGGGACCTTTGTTTTCGACATTGCCCCGGATGAAGACATTCAGGTCCTTCACGCCCCCTTCGCGGACGACGTGTATTGCGGTGTTTGGCTGTTTTGCCTGTTTGTTGCGATCCCCACTCAGCGGTCGATTGAACATTTCAGTGCTGGCAAAGATCCCCGCCAGTGCGTAGTAGTCTTCGGTTTCGAATGGGTCGTACTTATGGTCGTGGCACCGTGCGCAGGCGACGGTCAAGGCGAGTAGCCCGCGGGTTACGGTATCAACCCGATCCTCCCATTCGTCGGCCTGTACATCAAGCGAATTGCGGCGGTAGTATTTTGGTCCGAGTCCAATGAAACCGAGCGCCGCGTAGTC
>JAYGDO010000277.1:0-2832 GCA_046582885.1 Pirellulales bacterium
GGTGGTCGAACGATGCCGCTGCCGGCAGGAATAAAGGAAAATTCCAGAAAACGCAGCGGCAACTATCCTAACGCATCAAGCCCGGCGTGCCACTAGCTAATTCGCTTCGAGCGGCGAAGCGAATCACACGCACCCGGCGCCTTTTGCTGCGTCCGAGAACGCCTGTCCATCCGCTGGCGAACCATCAACTGTGATGGCAGGGATCACGGGTTTTTTCGATCCGCTACGGCAGTAACGTCAGGCCCGCCCTGCGGATTGGCGGTCCGTCCTACTTCACCACCAGCCCCAGGCTCTCGGAATGGCTGTTGAACTCCGGCGCGTACATGCACTGGATCGACGCCATGCCGGTCTGGTACCGCCCTTTGTGGACGACCCGCGTCGAGTATTCAAAGACATACGTGCCCTTGGGCAGATAGTCGATGAAGAAATGACTCGCCGTATCGCGCGTCGATTCGTAATAGGCCAGACCGTCCTGAAATTTGTACCGCGAGAGTACATTGACCGGTTCGGTGCCGCTGCCGCGATGGTCCTTTAAGTGGATGTATTCCATGTCACGATCGACACGCAGCACAATCCGCACGACCAGTTCGTCGCCGACCTTGACCGGGCCGTCGACCGGGTTGAGCGTCGGACCCTGCTTGGTGAAGACCTTGGTGTAAAGCGACTTCTGCAATTTCAGCGGCGTGCCTTCATAAGGCGTAACCTTGGATATATCCTCGAGGTATTGCCAGTGGACGCTGCCCCAGGCGACGCCCTCGTCCACTTTCTTAATGGTGATTTCGCCGAGCTTCGGTTTCACCTCGCTGCCGGCGAACCGCTGTTCGTAAAAGCCCGTACCGGCTTCAACTTTTTCCGGTTTAATGGCCACGTTGCCCAGCGACACTTCGACCAACTTGTCCGAGGCCAAAATGTCCGTTCCCCGCAGCAGCAGCGCGTAGACCGCGTCGGCGGTGGCTTTCGTGGTCTTCCAATCCTGCGTCTGCTTTTGCTTGAGCAGCCAGACGCGGCAGTCTTCGACCGCCTCCTGGTCGTTCATCACTTCGTCGAACGCTTCGATCATCATCGCCTGCGTTTCAATCGGAGCGCGGTACCACCACCACGACAATTCCAGCTCGCGCCAGAACATGCCGAGTTCCTCGTTACTCACCGACCGCTCTTTGATCGAGCGCATGATGTCGCCCGGCGTCGCTTTGTCGCCGAACCGCTTCAGGCCGATCGCCAGATGCGCCTGGGACTGCCGGTTGGCCAACTTGAGCCAGTGCTCCTTGGCCTGGCCGAGGAAGTAATCGACGGCCTCTTTGTGTTTGACGTCGATCTTGCGGTCGTCGAGGAAAAAACTGCGGCAGTAGAGGTACAGCGCGATCGTCGGCGACAGGTGATTGTTATCTTTTCTCACGATCCGCCGATAAATGCGGTCGATCCAGCCGTCCAGGCGGGCCGTTGCCTTGACGGCCGCCGACACGTCGACGTCGACGCCCAGGTGCCGCATGCGGCCGAAACCGGTGGTGATGTAGAGGGTGATGTAATCGTTCGCGCGGCCGCCGGGGAACCACGGCCACGCGCCGTCGCCCAGCTGCAACTCCTTCAACATCCGCAGCAGCCGGCCGGTTTCGCTGTTGAGCCGGTTGTCGTCGAACAAAATGCCGACGTTCCGCCGCGCCTGGCTTTCGTTGTTGGCCTGGCGGAGCCAGGGGGTCTCTTCGATCATCACCGACTTCAGGTCCTGATTCTTGACCAGGGGGCTATCCAGCGCCGGCGTGCCTTTCCACTGATCGAACACCCGGCGGATCTTCGGATCGGACCCGGCGATGTGGCGGGCCAGCGCGTTGGCGTACAAGCGGTTGAACGTCTGCTCGGTGCACTGGTGCGGATACTCCATCAAGTAGGGCAGCGCCATCACCGCATACCACGCCGGATTCGAGACCATCTGCACCGTCAGCCCCTGATGCTTGAGCGTTTTGGACTTCCCCGACTTGATCAGCTTCTCGAAATCGAATTTTTTCGTCTGTTTGCCGCGGATCGGCAGCGGCAGCGATTCGGTGACGAAGATCCGCCTCGAAAGGATCGGCAGGTAACCTTCTTCGCCGTCGGACAGCCGGTTGGTCGCGCCGACCGCCTTGTAAGTCAAAACCCCCAGGTCGTCCGGCACTTTCAGCAGCCACGAATAGCTGCGCGACTCCTTCGAGGGCACGTCAAATTCGAGATCCGTCTCGGCGAGACTCAGTGCCGCATCAACGGACTTGGCGGAAACGGCATCGGAAAATGTCAGCCGCACGCTGCCTTTCTGCGCGGTGGCCGATTGGTTCGAGACCTTGACGGTGAATTCCAATTCGTCGCCCTCGCGGAGGAAGCGGGGCGGATTGGGCTGGACCATCAGTTCCTTGGCGGTCACCACGCTGTCGGTGAGGAAACCGCTGCGCAGTTCGCTGTCGTGCGCGAAACCCAGGAACTTCCACTTCGTCAGCGCTTCGGGCATCGTGAATTCCAGTTTCACTTCACCCGCTTCGTCGGCGATCAAGTGCGGAAAAAAGAACGCCGTCTCGTTCAAGTTTTTGCGGGCCGAGACCTTGCTCAGGTCGGGGCCGCCCGCCGGCTGGCCCGCTCCCTGGCCCGCTCCCTGGCCCTCTCGGTTCGCGGCGCCCGCTACCTTGCGGAGGGCTTTGTCTCGCGGTGCCGCGCCAGCGGCCGAATCAAAGGCATCGGCTTCGGCTAACGCCGCCTGCGGCGCCGCTACTCCGTTGTTCGAGAACCGGCTGCGGACCGCGTTCTTGCCGAACGCGTATCCCTGCAGGTAGGCAATCATCTGGTACGGAAAAGCGCGATAGCTGAGAC
>JAYGDO010000284.1:0-4014 GCA_046582885.1 Pirellulales bacterium
CGCCGATTGCGAATTCGTTTTGAACCAGTTCGACCGCGCGTTGCGCCGCAAGAGCAGTCCGCAAGCTGCCGTTAATGAAATTGCCTACGGCCATCAAACGCCCGCCAACCTGCCGCTGGCGGGCTTAAGATCAATCGTTGACGAGGCGTTTGCGATTTATGATGAATTGGCGGAAAGCGACGACCTCGACACGGATGAATCGTTGCTGCCGCAAATCGAACAACTCGAAATGAGAACCGCAGAGCTATTCGAGCCGCTTTCCGATTGGACGCAATTCAAGCAGTCCAGTACAAAGTGCTTGGGAACCGATTTGCAGGGCCGATCGATTTTTCTGCGGGCGATCTACTCCATCGAAGTAGCGATTAAAATCGGCGTGGTCGTGGCGTTCTTGTCGGTATTCGTCGGCAGCCTGCTTGGAACGGCCGCGGCCTTCTTCGGCGGATGGGTCGATTACATTGTGACATGGCTGTTCACGACGTTTTCGTCGATTCCTAGCCTGGTCCTTTTGGTGCTGTTGGCCTACATGTTCACCGGGAGTCAGTTCGAAGGAACATTGGTGCCGATGTACATCGCCTTCAGTGCCACGTATTGGATCGGCCCTTGCCGCGTGATCCGTGGCGAAACAATGAAGCTGAAGGAACTAGAATACGTGCAGGCCGCGACGGCATTGGGCTACAGTCGTATCTACACGATGATTTGGCATATCCTGCCCAACGCATCGCACCTGATGCTGATTAATTTTTCGCTGCTGTTTATTGCCGCCATCAAGGGCGAAGTCATCCTGACGTACCTCGGACTGGGGATAAAAAATGGAACGAGTTGGGGCATCATGATTGAGCAATCGCAGCCCGAGGTGATCAACGGTTTCTTCTGGCAGATAGGCACGGCTACGGCGCTGATGTTCGGCCTCGTACTCGCTTTTAACATTATGTCCGACGCGCTGCAGGACGCGTTTGATCCGAAGCACGCTGGTTAACGGCCTACCATGAACGATGACAAGAGCATTTTGAAGGTTCGGAACTTGAGTACGTGTTTCAAGACGGACCGTGGTGTGGTGACGGCCGTAGATGACATCTCCTTTGAGTTAAACGGGGGGGAGACGCTCGGCGTCGTGGGTGAAAGCGGTTGCGGCAAGACGGTGACCGGTAAGTCGATCATGCGACTACTGCCGGAACATCTGAGTTTTTTCAAACCGGAGAGCCGTATCGAATTTGATGGAATGAACCTGATCACGGCCAATCGCAAGACCATGCGCGACGTCCGCGGAAATCGAATTGCAATGATCTTCCAAGAGCCGATGACGGCGTTGAATCCGGTGTTTACGGTCGGCTGGCAACTGGATGAAGCACTGAAATATCACACGAATCTCAACAGCCGGCAACGCCGCGAACGTTTAATTGAGATGTTGAGTGTGGTCGAAATGCCTAACCCGGAACACCGCTTGCGAGAGTATCCCCACCAGCTTTCCGGCGGCATGCGGCAGCGCGTGTTGATCGCCATTGCGCTGTGCTGCGATCCGGACATTCTGATTGCCGACGAGCCGACGACCGCGTTGGACGTGACGATTCAGGCGCAGATTCTGCGGCTGATGGACGATCTGAAAAAGAAAACGGGAACCGCGATCATTTTAATCACTCACGACCTGGGAGTGGTTGCGCAGACTTGCGATCGCGTGATTGTCATGTACGCCGGCCGCATCGTTGAAGAGGCGCTGGTTCGCGACGTTTTTCATCGGCCCCAACATCCTTACACCAGGGCGCTGCTTGAGTCCGTGCCGAAGACCGGCGACCGGCAGCACGGCGAGCGATTGCCGGCGATTGAAGGAATTGTGCCCAGCCTGCACGAGTTGCCTGTCGGCTGTCGATTTCACGATCGTTGTAGTTTCCGAGAAGATCGCTGTATCGACGAAGAACCCGCGCTCGAGGCGGCTGAGGCCGAACGCCATGTACGTTGCCACTTTCCGCTGGAAGATTAGATGCCTCTAGTTGAAGTTAAAAACCTAATTAAGCATTTTCCAAAGCATGGCGGATTTTTGAACCGCATGATTGCCAAAGTCCATGCCGTCAACGGCGTCAGCTTTGACGTCCGCCGCAGCGAGACGTTGGGCGTCGTTGGCGAATCCGGCTGTGGGAAATCGACGCTCGGCAAAGTCATCGTGCGGTTGCTTGATCCCACATCGGGATTGGTCGCCTACGACGGCCAGCAAATTGAGCGTTTGAGTTACCGCGAGATGATGCCGTTTCGACGTCGGATGCAGATCATCTTTCAAGATCCAAATTCATCGCTCAATCCACGGCTTACGATTGGCAAGATGCTCCGTGAAGTCGCTCGCTTCCACGACATTGTGCCCGCAGAGGAAATCGAAACCTATATTGACGACTTGATCGCCAAAGTCGGCCTCAGGCCGGACGATAAACTGAAATATCCACACGAATTTTCAGGCGGTCAGCGGCAGCGGATCGGCATCGCGCGGGCGCTGGCCGTTAAGCCGGAATTCATCGTAGCCGACGAACCCGTCTCGGCGCTGGATGTCTCAATCCAGGCGCAGGTACTCAACTTGTTGATGGACTTGAAGGAGGAGTACTCGCTGACACTGCTCTTCATCTCGCACGATTTGAAAGTGATCGATCACTTCTGCGACCGCATGCTGGTGATGTATCTCGGGCACATTGTCGAAGAGATGCCTTGCGAGGACATCTACGGCCAAGCTCTGCACCCGTATACCAAGGCACTGCTGGAGGCGAATCCGGTCAGCGATCCGGACGATCGCCGCGAACTGACTGTTCTGGAAGGCGAGGTCCCCAGTCCTTACGATCCGCCACCGGGTTGCCCATTCATCACACGCTGTCCAATCAAAGAATCTCGCTGCGAAACAGAAATGCCGCCACTGGTAGACAAAGGCGACGGCCATCGCCTGGCTTGCTGGGCGGTGGAATGAAATTGAAAGGGTAGCGACCAGGCAGGCCATGCAACGCCGATCAAATGGCGTTCAACCTGTTGGAAAACGGCGGTTCAGCCGGAGCTTTGGCCTTTATGTGTTCTTCGGCATCCATTTAAGTACGACGATCGTCAAAATAACCGGCAGTACGATCGCAACTCCCAGAGCGAGGGGGAGCGTGTCGGTTTTCTTTGCAAAGTCCCCAAATGCGCTGTAGGCCAGCGCGATACCCAGGTTGCTCGACACAACGGGTACAAGAAACCGTCGCCAGGAGAGTCCGTGGATACCCATCAGCAGGACGCTCGCTTCGGCAAAGACGGGAACGCCGCGAGCAAAGACGAGAACCAGCGGGCCAAGTTTTTCGCTCAACGCTTGCATGCGATCCAAATGGCGCTGGTTGGTTAGCCACGCCGCAAGCGGTTGGCCACAACGGCGCGCGAGCCAAAACCCGATCGCTGCGCCCGCGGTCATCCCGGCCCACGATGCCAGCGTGCCGAGTATTATTCCCAGGTGGGAACCGCCGAATGTGCTGATCATGCTGGAGGGCGTCGGCAGAAATATGTCCAACGCCAGAACGCCAACGACCAACCAAAAAGTTAAGACTGTCGAATATGCACGATGCTCCCAGTCCTCCACCCACCGCTCGGCCTGATCACCGAAGAACAGAAACGGAACGATCGGTAGGGCCAGCACGAGGCAGATGATCAGAGCGGGCCGGACGAGGTCTCTCATAGGAGCACCGAACTTTGAACATCCAGCATCGAAGTATTGTTTGCGACTGCCTGCATCCGAAACTCAACAGTTGCTTACGACTCGTCGATGCAGTAGAGGTGCTTGAACGTGCGGATGAAAATCTGACCGTTTGAGATCGCCGGCGTCGCGTTGCTGGTTTCGTTCAACGCGTTTTCGGCGACCAATTCGAATTCATTCGAGTCGGGTTTAAAAACGATCGTGGTACCTTTTTGATTGGTTACGTACAGGTTCCCGCCGGCTGCGATGATTGAGCCCCAGTAGATGCCTCCGCCGCCGCGGTCGGTCCACAGGACGTTGCCGGTTGCGGCTTCGAGGCACTCGAT
>JAYGDO010000305.1:0-2122 GCA_046582885.1 Pirellulales bacterium
GCACCCGGCCAGTCCAACACGCCGGCGGCATCGGAAAGAGAAGAGGCAGCTGCCGAAAAAGCACGCCAGGATGAGCTTGCGCGGGTGGAAAGAGAAAAAGCCGCTGCCGAAAAAGCCGCCGCCGAAAAAGCTCCACCACCAACATCTTCAAAACCGTTTACGTTGGAGCAACTGGCCGAGACAATTTCGTTGCCGCCGCCCGAATCGAAGAATACGGAACCCGTGGTGATCGGTACACTGCCCGGGGCGCTGCCGGAAGATTTTACCATCCGCCTGCACAGCAACCCCGCCGAGCCGGATCGTCTGAACCGGCAGTTCTTTTGCGAAAAAGAAGAAACAAAAGAAGAAGCCTCGCCCGCTACCGCCCCGCAGCAGTCATTACAAGGTCGTTCTTGGCAAGTCTCGGTAGGGACCGGCGAAGCGGCGGAAGACAATGCCCAGTCGATCGCCCGGCTGGTGCTTTCCGAGGAACAACTGGGGATACAGTGGACGGAAAATGCCGCCGACCGTGCGGACGCCAGCTACTTGCAGAACTGCTTGCTCGGCGTTCGTGGGGGTGGGCAAGAACGGTTCGTGCCGCTGCGGCAGCCAAGTGATTTTCCGGAACTGAAACTGAAATTTTCCGGCCCTAACTCGTATACGGTGCCCGTCGCGGCGATGCCTGATTCACAGTACGTTCGAGTCGAAATCCTTGGGCTGCGAGGCTTGACCGACGAAACGACGCCACAACGCTTCCGCGAAGCCCGCAGTTTGCTCGATAAACCACACGACGAAACAACGATCGAGTTAGGCGCGGGCGACAGCCGGTTACTGATCGGCATCAAGTCGCGAGTGGGCACGACGAAGAACAAGCCCTATCTAAAGATCGACTTGACCGCTGCCGTTGCCTGGGACGTCGAGCGTCCGGTGGTGCCGTTTGCCGAATTCGCCAAGGAATCTAAACGACGCGACGATGAATTCAAAAATACTGAAGGGCTGCTAAAACTACGGCAGCAACAAAGGAAGGCTGCCCAGGTGGGTCAAAAAGCCGTCTACAATAAGCCGATCGCGGCGCTCCAGGGCCGAATCGCAATAATGAAGCCGACAATAGACAAATGGCGGGCCAGCAGAGAAGTAATCAAGGGAGTCGGCGGTAACAGCCGACTGCATTGTCGGGTTTATTACGAAGTGGGCGGCCGGCAGGTGGACTTGATCCGCACGGTGGCCGGCAAAGAGCCGGCCGAGCCGGAGCCGAAACGCAGACCGGGCAAAAAATAGAGGGCAAACGGCGAATCGCCAACGTCCGCCGCGCCGCGTTCGTTCCCTTACCCGGCAGAGTTCGCCCGGTCTCCCTGCGGTATCCTGCAGGCACCGCCACGGCGGGCGGCGGAATCCACGCAAACCTACACGCAAACCTACACGCAAACCCACACGCCAACCCGCACGGAAACAGGCCGGTTCCGCCATACGTACGCCGCGGCAAACCGAAGCGTTCAGGCCCTCCGGTCTGACATTTCTAGTGGCATCAAGTGGATCAAACCGAATTCCACCGCTTCTACTAGCCTTCTGTAAGTTTAATGTGTTGGTAGTATTTCTTCAGGTTCAATAGGCTCAGGCAGGTAACGCCTAGTCGGCCCATGAACCGGTTCCAGTGGCCGTTGCCCGGCGACCAGCTGCCACGGAGGTGCCCGTGCCGATCGCGCGTCGTCACCAAGTGGTCTTCCATTGTGCGACTCCAGGAAGTCCAAATCGGCCCCGCGGCGGTGTCGTCGCCGATCATCCGCATGAAGTGATGCGCGTAAAAGTTGAAGTAGCGGTCCGGGTCGGGGCCGCCCGCTTCCTGCATGCGGGAGTGAAAATTGGTCGCCAAGGCTTCCATCGCATCGTGGTACTTCAATTCCGGGTTCAGATACAACCTCATGTAACCGCCCGCGGCCCACATGGCGAGCGAGTTATGGTGACGGTCCGGAGGCTGATAACCGTAGCGCATGCCAAGGTTGTAAAAGCGGGTGTTGCAGAATCGCGCATCCTGCATGAGGTTGCCCGGATAGTGACCATCGAGATTTTGACAGGCATCCAGCCAATCGTGCAGTCTCGTAGAGATTCCGACCAGATCCTGAATGGGATAACGGGCTTCTTCGGC
>JAYGDO010000321.1:0-2936 GCA_046582885.1 Pirellulales bacterium
CCCGGGCAATACGTAATCTGGAAGCGGCCTTCCGACGAACCGTGAATCAAATGCGCAGCGGCCGACAAGTTGCCTTGCAAGTCTTCATTTTCGCGGATCATCCGCATGACTTCCGGAGTCGTGCGATATCCGTATTTGCGGATCAGCTTGTCGATCGCCTCATCTTCGCCAAACGTCTGAATTCCCGGCGCGAGCACGATTAATTCGCCGCCGTCCGCAATCGCCATCCGCGTACGGTAAACCGCCTTGTTACCCAGCCACGTGCTGTGAAATTCTTCAGGATCGAGAAACACGACGACTTTCTCGAGTTGCTCGTCCAACACGGTGAAGTTGACTTGGACTGAAAGTGCGCAAGCCCGCTCGAAACATTCGACGTCATCGCCAATAAACAGCCCTCTGGTGGCAAGCCCGCCCCGTTCGTTCGTGCCGACTACCGTCAGCACATAGACCAGCGGCAAATGCCGGCAAAAGTGATCCTCCGCGTAATTTAAAATCCGCCGCAGCGGCGTGTCCGCACGGCCCATCATGCGTTCCATGCCGTACGCGGCACCGATAAAGTGGCTCTCATTGATGCCACGCGATCCACCCGTCCCAACGAATAGATTCTTGTTGTAGTTCGCCATGCCGACGACTTCGTGCGGCACGACCTGGCCGATTGATAGAATTAAGTCGTGCCCGCCTTCCCAAACCAGTTTGTTTAACTGCGCAGGCCAGGGCCTGGTCCAGATGCCCGCGGTCGCTTCGGCCACAACATCGGCGGGCACTTCGCCGATCGTTACCACGTCTTCGCGCCACCGATGTTCGCGAATTAGTGATTTCGGCAGGATGGGAAACATCTTTTCGAGTTGCCAGTCGGTCATGGGGACGTGTGTTCCCAACGCCGGCATTACATCGGCCAATCGCTCGCCGAAGTACTCGTACGTCATACAGGTCAAATCACCCGCGCGGCTGTGAAAGCGGGTGTAGTCCGGCGGCAACGCGATGACGCGCTCGCGATTCCCGAGTTGTGCAAACGCTTCGCGCAATCCGGCCAGCAATTGCTCGTCGGACAGTTCGGTTGTCGGCGATCCTGTCGAAAAATAGAGAGCCACGATTGCTTCCTGTTGAGCAAACCGTTACGGGGCGTTGTGAAAGAGCCCGATTATCGCATAATCGGGCCGGCACGTGGTGCCGGTACCGCGAAAATTCCCGGAGCATAAAATGTCCGATTCGACGACCTGTGACAAACTATACAATTACACGCAAGACACCGCGCGGCTAGCTTCGGTCGTTTCCGTATTGGGCTGGGACGAACGCACACAGATGCCGCCCGCGGCGGCCGAACATCGCGGCCGCCAGATTCAAGCACTCGCTGGCATCATTCACGACCGCAACACCGCGCCGCAAGTCGGCGAGTGGCTCGCGGAACTTGCCGACTCGACTTTGGCTGAAGACGAGCACAGTGATAGCGGAACCGTGATCCGACAACTGAAACGCAGTTATGACAAACAAAGTAAGTTGCCTCGCTCGCTGGTGGAGGAACTTGCTCGCATTGAAATTGAAGGCCAACAAATTTGGCAACGGGCGCGAGCTGACAACGACTTTGCGGCGTTTCGGCCCGTGCTGGAACAGATTGTCGAACTAAAGCGTCAGCAAGCCGACGCCATCGGCTATCCCGAATGCCGATACGACGCACTGCTCGACGATTTTGAGCCGGAAGAGTTGACGTCGAACATCCGCTGCGTGCTCGAAGGCCTCCGCGAAGAACTGGTGCCACTAATTCGCGAGATCGTCGAAAGTGGACGCTCGCCGGATGTCAGTATCCTCAAGCGGCATTACCCTGAGCCGGCACAGGCCGATTTCGGTACGACCGCGGCCGACGAAATCGGCTTCGACTTCTCGCGCGGGCGGCTCGACGTAACCGCGCATCCGTTCTGCAGCGGTATGGGGCCAAATGACACGCGAATCACGACCCGCTACGACGAGCGATTTTTCCCCTCGGCGTTTTTTGGCATCCTGCACGAAGCGGGACACGGTATCTACGACCAGGGGCTGCGTGACGACTTTTACGGTCTTCCACCCGGCGAGGCCGTATCGCTGGGAATTCACGAATCGCAATCACGCATGTGGGAAAACCAAGTGGGCCGCAGTCGTGCTTATTGGCAATACAAATTTGCCGCCGCCCAGCGGGCGTTTTCCGGCGCACTGAGCGACATTGCGGTCGATGATTTTTTCTTCGCAATCAACGCCGTTCAGCCTTCGCTGATTCGCGTTGAAGCTGATGAAGCGACTTACAATTTGCACATTCTGATTCGATTTGAACTGGAACAAGCGATGCTGGACGGCGATATTCCAATTGCCGACCTGCCCGAGGCCTGGAACCAAAAGTACCAGGACTACCTTGGCATCGTCCCGCCTAATGACGCTGACGGCGTCCTACAAGATATTCACTGGAGCGGCGGCGCAATCGGCTATTTCGCCACCTATTCGCTGGGCAATCTCTACGCCGCGCAGTTTTTTGCCCAAGCAGATGAAGAACTTGGCGGGCTCAGCGGTCAATTCGAGCGCGGCGAGTTCCAACCGCTGCGGCAGTGGCTTAATGAAAAAATCCACTCGCCCGGCCAGTGTTATCGGGCCTCAGAACTCGTCGAGCGGGTGACGGGCCGGCCGCTTTCGCATCGCTACCTGATTGAATATCTTCGCGGCAAACTGGAGCCGCTATACGGCATCTAAATCGCGCCGAACTGAAACAGCCGGCCGGCGGCCTTCCAGGCCGTAATATCGTCCCACCACAGACTCGGCAGAAGCCTCGCCTCCCATTTGTGGCCTCGCCGTCCCGATTCTCAGCCGCGCCACCCTAATTCTGACGGTAGAATAGTAGTGTCATGCGCAACTTGTCGCTCACTTTTCTGTTGTTGACGTCTGTCGTCATTGAACCGGCCGCCGCACGGGTCTGG
>JAYGDO010000335.1:0-2507 GCA_046582885.1 Pirellulales bacterium
CGTTCCCGATCTTGGCAGGCCGGACACTATCGTGATGAACCCGTCGGCCGTGTCGTCGTCAGGCATCGGGTCTCGTTGAGGTGAGGTCAGTGCGCAATCTCATAAATATGTACTACGGTCGGACCGTAATTGTAGCCCATGCCGCTGGGCATCATCCGGGCTAACTCACGGTCGGGGTCGCGGACAAATCCAAACAGGTCGCCCTCGGGGGCGCGGGATTCGTAGCCGTAAGTGTCGGTACCAAAAAAGCTGTCGGTAAAACCGTCCTCGTCGGCGACGATCTGGCGGCCTTCGAACAGCACCCGGATGTTTGTGCCCGGCTTTAAGCCCGGTACTTTTATCCGCACGTTGGCCAACTCCGTGCGATCGATACCGACCGAGTCCTCGCAAAAGTTTCGCAAGACTTTACCATCGCGCTCCAAAACTGAGTAATCCCACAGCGCGCGGCCATCTTTTGTTATGTAGGCGAAGCCATCAACAAGTTTTCCGACCAAACCAACGCGGTCTGCATCAATTTCGATGCGATGCCATTTGCCGGCTTGTGGCAACGGGCCATGCTTGTGAAAGTGAGCGGACTGGTAGGCAATTTTGTCCACCTTTTCGCGGCCAAGATCAGCGTGTTTTTTTATATTGTCGGCCCACGGTTTTCCCATCACTTTGACCGCACGGTCGTAAGTTTCATCGTCCATCACGTAATTGACTTCATGCCACACCGAGTGGTTCAGTTCCGAATACATCAACAAGTTGCCGCGGGCACCGCGGAAGCGGGAAAAATCAAACTTCCCCAATACCACGTTGTGCGCGAACCGCCCGTCGCCGCGAATCGCTACGCAAACCCACTCGGGAGATTTCTGCGGATCAACCCAGACGTACTGCACGATCTTGTCGCCCTTCTGAATCAACTCGGGCATCGGCAGGCCGCGAAAACCGTGTATGCGAACCCCACCCGGCCGGAACCACTGTCTATTGACGCTGTCGCCTTCGTGGCTGGCGCGGCCCGAGAACTTAATGTCGGTATGCCACGTCCAGCGACCCGTCCGTATTGGTCCGCAATTGGTGGCGAGAATATATGTCTTGCCCTGATAGCGGGTGACCTTGTTGGAAATTCCGTGGGGTGCGAACGATATGGCCGGAGTTTTTTCCTGGCTGTGGAGTGGTTTTTCTAAATGCCGCAATTCACCGGCCAGTCCGCGATTAAAGGTGGGATCGCCGATGCCCTGAATCATCGAGACGCCGGCCGAGCCGCGTATGATGTTGTCGTATGTCTCAAACCGATAACGCTCGTAAGGATGGTTATCGTAGAGTTGCGGCAAATAGACCCAGGCCGTTGTTTTGCCCGCGCGGCGCATGTAAGGCGTGAAAATCACGTTGAAGTCCATTGGGCCCCACATCTCGGTTTCGGCGTGGTTGATGTCATACAACGTCAGCTTCGGCAGCCACCAAGCGTTGAAGGCACCGCTGGTACTGACCGCCAGCGGCCGGCCCGTCAAACGAGAGACATAGGCGTTCGTCGCCTTGTGCTTCTGCAACTGAACCGGATCGTCAAAGTCAATTGTGGCCTCCCAACCACCCGTGTTAATTGAGACGACATTTTTCATTCCGCCACGGCGGACCCAACCTTCAAAGTTCTTGCGCTGCTCGGCGGTCATCTCTACGACGGGGCGTGTGCCACCGATTGATTTGTCCGGTTTCGCCTGCAGCGCATAAAGCCCGTACTTGGCGAACATCGCTTCAATATCTTCGTTGGCGAATCCTTGCGCCAGTCGATGGCCCATTAATCCTAACTGGGCGATGCGATCGGGGCTGTGCCTGATGCGAAAATTCTGATGCGTGGCGCCGGTCAAAAATCGTGGTTGACCGTTGATCAACACCGCACCGTCCTTGCGGATCTTAACCGACGCGATCGCCGGCTGCTTCGGAGGCGGCTGCACCCGCCCGAATGGATCGCTCTTTTGTTGGAAAACCACACCACCCCCGGCATCCACGCCACGCACGAGCAGTATCGTATCGCGGACGGGGTAGTTGTGCGGCCACGCCTTGAGTTTATCGAGACTGATTTTCGTCACGATCAAGTTCGTGCGATCGACCGTCCACTCCGGAGTCGGCAGATTGAATTCCGGCCCCTGGTCCGTCTGGCTGCCATACTTGGCGGCTTCCCAAGGCTTGGGCAAATTATCGAGCGTCTTCTGAAATTCATTGGCCAAGTTGCCGAAAACCTGCCGACCAAGAATTTGGCCGTCGCTGACGCGGACAAGCTGCACGTCGAGCGTCTTGACTTTGGCTAGCGTCAAATCCGAAACGCCCAGGTTCATCGACACTGTAACGGGGTTTTCCGAAGGTAGATTGTAAGCCCGCGAAACGTCGATATCGACCACGTCGGTCCAGGTGTTCAATGCGTAGCGGCCGGTCTGCGTTACCTTTTTATCGCGGAGCAATTCAACGGCAAACGTACCTTGTGTTTCCACATCGTCGCACAGACGATCGATGACGTAACCCGCAACTAGGTC
>JAYGDO010000582.1:0-3853 GCA_046582885.1 Pirellulales bacterium
ACTTTTTTGAAACCGGCGACGCAGTTCTTGACGCCTTCGTCCGGCGAAATCACGCGAGGTTTTTTCGGCAGCTTCTCGGGGGCCGGATTTTTGCCGTCCGCCCACTCGCCCGTCTCGGCAGCGTAGCCAGTAAACGAAATAACCGTCTTGAAGCCCGCGTCGGCGCAGTCATCAATCCGTTGTTTGATCAGCTCGATGCACGGGCCGTGGTACTTCGGGTTGTTCATGCCTTGCATGAACAGATGGCTCGGCGCGATTGCGCACGCCATGTCGTATTTCTTTAGCGTCGGCCAATCGTCGGGTCCGATCAGTTCGACGCTTTTGCAACCGAGCTGTTTGCCGATCTGGCAGGTGCGTTCGACGTCCCAATGCTCTGAGAAGCACCATTGCACGATCGAGTGGTTAATGTTGCCTTTGAGTGCTTCGGCAGTTTTCTTGCCGCTTTTCTTTTTGGTATCGGCGGCGGCTGCCGAACCTGCCAAACAAATCGCACCGGCGGCAGCGGCGGTACCGTGCAGAATGTCGCGGCGGGTGATTTTCGATGCGTTGTCGGACATGACAGTTGTTCCCAAGTAATGTTCGGGTGAGCAATAGGGCGGCCGCAGCCAAGCGAGTCGGCCGTTCATTGTAATACGGGATCTGTGCGGTTTGTAGCTTCCCCCACGACCGGTTGATAACTCCGAATCCAGACCGAAATGTAGCGGTGGATGCGATTCCTGGATAGGATGAGATCGTCAGGCGTGTAACACACATCCGTGGCAAGGCTATTTCATCCGGTAACCTAGACGTTAATGTCCTTTGCCAGCCATCTTACCGACCGTCTTTATTCAGCCATCGTGCGGATTACGAATCGCCGCAAAAATGTTCGGTCGCGTCGCGTGACTACCCTCGCATTCGAACCGCTTGAGCGGCGAGAGATGCTGGCGGTCGATATCTCGCCAGCGCCCTTCCTGCAGTGGTTTGAGGCTTCTTACGACACGATTAACGAGCGGACGCCGGACTTGTTTGCGGCCGGGTACGGCGCCGTTTATGCACCGCCACCGTTTCGCGGCGACACCAGCGATTTTACGGTCGGCTACGATGTCTACGACCGCTTCGATCTCGGTCAATGGGACAAGAAGACACTGTATGGAACCGAAGACAGCCTCAAACGCACGGCTGAGGTGCTGCACCGCGCAGGACGCGATCTGCATGTCGATTTCGTTTTGAATCACAACGGTTATTCAGATTTCTCGACGCCCGGTTTTGTCGATGCGGGCGGGTATCCGGGGCTGAGCATCACATTACCGGATGATATCGATGGCGATTTTCATTCAGCATTTTGGGGCGGGCCCGAGTATGAACGGCTGGCCGGCCTGGTCGACATAGCCCACGAAAAGAATCATCGATTTATTCGGAACCCAGTGGATGACGACGACCCGCGCAATATTCGCGCTGGCACGGCACCCGCCTTCGGACGCATCGCAAATGTTCCGGATTCTGAAAATGGGCGGTTCTATCCGGACATCGGCCACGATACGATCTTCATCTTTGATCCAGCCACCGGTGAACAGAATATTCCGGTCCATTCGTTCAATCTTGAAAATCCGATGGCTGGCGACGCGGTCGAAGAGAACGCCTTGGGCTACTTGATGCGCAATGCGCAGTGGCTGATACAAACGATCGGCGTCGATGGTCTGCGCATCGACGCGGGCAAGCACATGCAGGGATTCGTCTTCGATTTTTTCGATCGGGCCGTTTACCGTGCGAACCGAAGGCCACTGCTCGACGGCAGTCCGCAGCATGTTTTCAGTTACACCGAGGTGTTTGATGCCAATCCCGCGGTCCTACTACCGCACGTCAAGAAAGACATCGACCCCAACGATGCTGGCCGTGTCGGCGGAAACCGTGACACCCTCGATTTTAAATGGTATTTCGCCGTCAAGGATAACCTAGAACACTATGGCCAGCCAAACGCATGGGGCAACGTTAAAGATGCAGGGCTGGACGTATCACAGAATGGACTGCACGACGGCTCGGCGGGACTGAAGTTCGTACAGAACCACGATGTTTTCAAACCGTTCAAATTGAACAATGTCGCACACGCTTTAATGCTGATGCTGCCCGGCAATGCGGTCGTGTATTTCAACGGCAAAGAGTTCGGAGAGGACCGCGAATTTCCGAAAGAAGGCCGTGGAGATGCACTAAGCGTCGGTGCAGGCAGCTTGATTACAAGGCTCGTCGAAATTCGTAAAACGCACGGGCGGGGCAATTACGTCGAGCGCTGGGTAGATGACCAGGGAATCTATATCTTCGAACGTGTCAGTAATGCGGTCGTGGGGTTGTCGAACCGTGGCGACGGGGGATTTGACGAACGTACGGTCGAGGTCGGGTTTGCACCAGGTACGTTGCTGGTCGAATTGACCGGCAACGCTGATGATCTACTCGTCGATCCGTTCAACGATATCTCCGAGGTGTTGACGGTGTTCGAGGGTGGCGATGGCAAGAGTTACGTCACCATCCGCGTGCCGCGCAATCTGAATGCCAACGGGCTGGAACACCAGCGCGGCTACGTAATTTACGGATTGGGAAAACCGCATGCGGATGCGGGACTGGAGTTGATTGGAGTTGATTCAGTATTGGCCGGCGATACGGATATCGCGAATGACTCTGAGAACGGCAAAAAACGGCAAAGCGATTTGCATGTGGTCAAAGGAGATACCATACAAGTCCGGTTAAAGACTCGTGAAGTACGACATCTGGGGCTCGACGAGCTGCGTGACATCTTTGCCGATGGCGACAACGCCATGCTCAAACTTGATAGTGGCCGTGATGTCAACGGCAACGGTTTCGTCGATCATGTGACGCCCGGTAGTCCAACTTATGGCTACGAGTTTTTCACTGACAAATCGAGCCCGCTGATTGGGCTGGGCGGACTTGGCGCGCCGCGTGGCGATGGCGAATTTTTACAGACCATCGACTTGACCCAATTGGAAGAGGGCGTTCATTTTGTCGAAGCGCGCGCCTTCCGGCATCGCACGGATGGGGGGCCGGCGGCATTCGCTGCGTGGAACGAGTCGATCTACGTTGATCGGCTGCCGCCCGTAGTTGATGTAAAAGAAATTCGATCTGTCAACGCTGTCGGTTCTGGTGATCACGACATCCTATTGGAGTCGCCGGATTATACGGCCGACAACGTTCACGTGTTTTTGAATTTGCCGGGTTCAGTGACAGAGCAAGAGAGCCGAGATTTGGCAACCCAGGGGCAGGGCGCGGCCGAACAGGTCGACCTCAATTTATACAAAACGTTTTTTGGCGGCATGAAAAGCGGTAATAATGTGCTGACTGTCGTGACGTTTGAGCCAACAGGCACAGCCAATGTTCAACGACTGGCCGGTCAGCAGTTTGTGGGGCAAGGCGCCGGCCTGGGTGACTTGAATTTTGATGGTCAATATACGACGAGTGACATCGCCGCGTTCGATTCGTTGTTAGCGGCTGACAACACGCAGTTCAATCCTGCGGGCGATCTGGACGGCGATGGGCTGATATTTAGCACGGATCTCATTCTGCTCGAAGAGCGGCTCAGCGACGTCAATGCGGATGCAGCGACCCTGCAAGCGTATCACGACCTGGTAGCCTCGACACTCGAACTCGACTACGGCGATGCGCCGGATGACGACCCGGGTCCGCCGAATTTTCCGACGTTATTGGCGGACGATGGAGCGCGGCACGACCTCGTTTCCGCTCTGTTTCTAGGTGCGGATGTCGATCAGGATGCCGATGGGCAACCGGATGGCACGGCGACCGGCGACGACCTGGACGGAAACAACGATGACGATGGCGTGACGCTCAATGGCACGCTGCTCGCGGGGGG
>JAYGDO010000486.1:0-2967 GCA_046582885.1 Pirellulales bacterium
CGATGCCTTATTCGGCGGTGAGCCGGCCACGACGATGAACGACCCCACGACATCCGGCATAGATGATGTCGATGTCAACGAAGACGACCCGGATACGACAATCAACCTGTTTGACGCCTTTGATGATGTCGAGGATACCGACCAACAGCTTACGTTCAGTATCGAAACCAACACAAATCCGAGTTTGGTTTCCACCGCAATCGACGCGGCCACCGGGGCATTGACACTCGGGTACACTCCCGACGCCAACGGTACAGGCGACATCGCCGTTCGCGCGACCGACACAGATGGCCAATTCGTCGATGCTGAGTTTACGGTAACGGTCAATTCGGACTCATTCATCGCGTTGATGGTCGACATTTCAAGCAATGACACAATGGGCTCCAATGGCACGTTGCTTACAAATAACCCCACATTCCGGTTTGAGGGCACGAGCGACCCGGGGTCGACTATAACGGTCGCGCGCGACGGCGACGGAGTGTTTGATGACGGCACAACGACGGCGGATGAAGGCGGTCAGTTTTCATTAGAAATAACGTTAGTCCATGACGACGATAATCACGGCGCGCACGAACTACAAATAAAAGCGAGAAACGATGCGGGTGAAGAATCGTCGGATGGCGGACCCGTACATTACGCTGTCGGTACGGTCGTTCGGTACAACGGTTCGGAGGGTTCCTTTGACGTCGAGTTGTTAAACGAAGACGCACCGATTGCGGTTGGGAATTTCCTCAGCTATTTAGACGAATGGGATAACCTGGTTGCACAGCGGTTGGACGATCTGACCGGTACAGGTGGCGATATTCTTCAATTGGGTCGCTTCACGCACGACGGACAGACGCTGGTGGAGGTAACCCAAAAACCGTCAATTCAAAACGAGCATGATCCAAGTAATTCCAACGACCGCGGCACATTGTCCATGGCGCTGCAGTCCGGAAATCCGGATAGTGGCAGCCGCGAATCGTTCTTCAATTTGTCGGATCAGACGACGTTCCTTGACGATCCGAGCCGGCTGCACACCGTCTTCGGTCGTGTGATTGGTACGGGCGTCGAGGACGCGTTGGACTCCATACGAGATTTGACGACCCACGACATCAATCAATCATTCGGGCAGCCGCCCGGCGGGCCGCTTTCCAGTGTTCCATTAAAGGTCTTCATTTCCGGCACGCCCGCACAGACTAACTTTGCCCTGTTTAGCAACATTGAAGTAGTTCTCAATCCGATGTTCGGTCCGGTTACCGTCGGCTCGTTTACCGAGCCTGAATTGCTAGGTACCAGAACCGATCTCTTGCCCGGAGCGCCGGTTGCCGTTGAAAATATTCATGTCGAAACGGCCGTCGATTACTCCGACTATAGTAACCCGCCAACGTATGGCCCCCACCATGAGTTCCTTGCGGGAATAACGCCGCGTCCCACCGGGGTCTATTCGGGAGAGCAGCCGGACGAAGACTTGGTGCACAACCTCGAACACGGAAACATCGTGATTACGTACCACCCGAATCTGATAAGTCACGATGACAGGCACGGACTGGAAGAGTTGGTGCGGGATGGTGGAACCGACACCGGCGTGTTACTGGCGCCTCGGGCGAATAACTCGCATACGATCGCGGTTGCTTCCTGGGCGCATCTACTGACTTTGGATTCGCTTGACGCGATTCAGATCGGAGATTTTATCAATACAAACCGCGGCCATGCGCCGGAAGGGTTCATTCCCAGCGGCCAGAAAGAGGATACCGTCGAGAGCGAATCGCTCGATGACGCACTGCCACATTCCGCATAAGAACAACGTCGCATTCATTTTTCGGCCGAGACGCGGTGGCTGAGCTCAGCGGTTCCCACGTTGCCGTTCACGTCCATCAGATAAATACGGTAATGTACGAGTTGCCCCGGCCGTATCGGGACCCGGCGATTCAGGACTCCTTTCTTATCGGTCTGCTTGCCTTCCAACTTTTCGCCGTCGACGAGGCTGTCCAACGTCGATTCGTAGTAGATGACGGCGTGCAGCCCCTCGTTGTCCATTGCTTTGAGCGAAAAGTGAATCTCTTTGTCGCCGGGCTGGGGCGGACGGGCAAACTGAAACTTGACTTGAGGTACCGTAGTGTCTTGTTCGTTGAATGCTTCGCTGAAATATCGCGTGCCCGCCGCCATCCGCGCGTGGGCGGGCGAGAAGCGTACCGGCTGCTTGTTGGCCTGTTGCTTTTGGAACAGCAGCCGAAGGTTGTGATAGCCGTAAGCCATAATGCAGCGCTGATCGCGCTGGTCATGCAACATGTAGAAAATGTGTCCCAGTTCGTGCAGTAAAACGCCGTTGGAAATCTGAATCTCCCGATTGCGGTGTTCGCCATCTTTGCCATCGGCGTTCTTGACGGGCGTCTCGTCGAACATATTTCGGATGTGTTTCTCGATTGTCGGTGCGGTGATCTTGTCGCGTAACATATCGCCCGAGACCATGGCGACACCGCAGTACGGATGGGCGGGTGTGGCTTCGGCGATGCCGCCAGCCTCAGAAAATATCAAACAAGCTCGCCGGAGCGGATAGCCGATGGTGCCGATCATCTCGGCCGAAGTCGATTGAAACAAGCGATCGGAGGTGGGCGGATCGCCGGTGTAGTGTTTCGCCGGATGTTTGCCGCGGAGCAGGTGCACTTTGAGTTGACCCTTGTTGTCGAACTCAAAATCCAGCCCCCGCGTGTTGTGTCCTTTGTTCGTCAAATCACGGCGGTAAACGTCGGCCACAACCCGCATCAAAACTTCGATCTTTTCACGGTACTGCGGCTTGATTTCTTTATCGGTAGGAACAAAGTAGACTAGCCGCACTTTGTAATTGCGGCCGAGGTCTTTTAGTGCCGGCGGAATAATGTACTGTTGGGCTTTTGCCGGTTCGGTATCCGCCCGTGCGGGCAACTGCAAAGCGGGCGCGTTTAACAACGCCATCCCACCCAGCACAAGGGCGCGCAGACATTGCGG
>JAYGDO010000595.1:0-4450 GCA_046582885.1 Pirellulales bacterium
CCAAATGGAAATTGGCTACCTGATCGACAACAGCGGCTTCCATTCGTTGGCCCGCAGCAACGTCGTGGCGACACCCGCACTGTCGGACAACTCGGAAATGGACGAAAACTGGCGGGAGGTCGCCCAGAGCTGCGACCAAATCTACGCGCAAAGCGGTGGTGTGGAAGGCCAAGAGTCGAGCGGAGACCTGAAAGAGCTCTTTGAAGAGCGGCTACGGCGTCCCATGGGAGCACCGATCGTCACACGATATGGTATCGCCGTCGAAGGTTTTACCGAAAACATGAACCAGTTGGAATTCGAAGTCGACGCCGAATTGATCGTCTACGGCGTCGCCTCGCCACAGTCGCACCTGACATTTCATGGCAAGCCCATCGAACTCCGCGAGGATGGCACGTTCACGATCCGCATGGGACTTCCGGAAAAACGTCAGGTAATCCCAATCGTTGCGACCCGCTGCGACGGGGTCGAACAGAGGACCATTGTGCTAGCCATCGATCGCAATACGAAGATGATGGAGGCGAAGTTCTGCGATCCGAATGACCGCCGGTAAGGGAACTCTACCGGAAGCAGCATCGGTAGAGATCCGGCTGCAGTATCCCGTCGCGTGCGAAATCCACCAATCCAAGTACAGGCGGTGAGCGAGCGATCTCCCCCCCGAAATAAAACAAGCATGGTTCGTGTCTAAATTGCCCCGACGAAATGCTTGCTTTAAAAGCCGGTTTAATGTTACGATCCGCAGAGTAATCCTCTGCCGCGAATGGCTTAGCGTTGCCAAATAGGGTGAGCCGCTAAATCAGCTCGTTGGGAGCCTTCCAAATAAAGGACTTGGGAGCCGTATAGCCGACGCCCGGCCGCTTAAGCGATCCGGAATCAGCGTTTGGATCACGAAACTCACGTCCAAGGCACCCCCTTGGTCAATTTGACGAGCTTTCCCTCACGCAACGCGACTGTTGGCGGTGGAGGATTTTTCTGTGCCTGACCGCCGCGGCTGATCGGCCCGGAACAATTATGTCGAACGCCGAATCTTCGGAACTGCTAGTCGAAAACATCCGCCACTATCAAAGTTGCCTTGTCGCATTTTCCGCAGGCGTCGATAGCTCGGTGGTTGCCAAAGCGGCACAGTTGGCGGTTGGGCCGCAGGCGATCGCAGTCACCGCCGTCAGCCCCAGTTTGGCTGAAGGGGAATTGCAGGCCGCTGTCGAAATCGCCGGTGCGATCGGCATCCGACATAAAATCATTGAAACCCAAGAGATCGAAGACCCCAGCTACACTGCCAACTCACCGAATCGCTGTTACTTCTGCAAGACGGAACTCTATTCACATTTAGCGAACACGGCCGCCCGCTTTGATGTTCAGGTAATCCTCAACGGTGCAAACGCTGACGACGCCGCAGACTATCGGCCGGGCATGCAAGCATCCGCTGAATTCTGCGTAAAAAGCCCGCTTGCCGATTGCGGTTTCACGAAGTCCGCAGTTCGCGAGTTGGCCAAGATCTGGAATCTGCCTGTGTGGGACAAGCCGGCGACGCCCTGCCTGTCGAGTCGCATCGCCTACGGCGAGGAGGTTACGCCAAAGCGACTAAGAATGATCGACCGTGCCGAACAGTTTCTGCGATCGACTGGCCTTTCGACGGTTCGCATTCGCTATCACAAGGGCGACATGGCGAGAATTGAAGTACCTGCCGAAGCGTTAACAAAACTCGTTGACGCGTCGTTACGCGAGCGGCTCGTCACCGAACTACGAACAATCGGCTTCAAATATGTGGCTCTGGACTTGGAAGGCTTTCGTTCCGGCAGCCTCAACGACGTGCTGCCGGCGGAGTTGCTCGCCATCGATAACGCACAACCTCTCCGTTCGCGGGACGGCGAGGGGTGATTTGCGATCAGCGCCGCGGCTCGCCACCCGGCTTTGCGCCGGCTTGCACCCAGGCCGCGGCCATCTCCGCCGGACCGCGTTCGTAAGTAGACTGGAAAGCGGCATCGAACGCCTCGCCTTCCCAAAGTTTACCGAGCAGCTTCTTGAATTGCTGGTCTTTCTTCATCAGTGCACTGATGTATCCGTAGCTGGCGATGGCCGCATCTTCCGGCGGCAATTTGCCGGTCATAAAATCATCGGGCTTGTCAAACTGCTTAGTGATTTCCGGCAGTTGTTCCCGCCAGGCAACCACGCGGGTATCGACGGCATTAATTTTGCCTGCGATACTGCGGCCCACACCTTCGCTGAACCACGCCGGAGTAGCGGCGCGTGCCGCCACCGTCGCGGCGGTGATCTGTTGGGCAAGCAGTACGTCGAGCCCGTATTCATCACGGCTGCCAGGAGGGACAACCGCGCCGTAGGCATCGATAATTGTGTAGCGCCAATGTCCGCGCGAACTGCTCTCCATCTTCCGCCGCTCGACCATAAAAGCAAATTCGCTGTAATCGACCCGCAATCCGAAAACGAACAGCGTAATGTTGCCTTTGACCAATGGCGAATCGGTCGGCAGCGCGAGCATTTCACGGATTTGACTTTGCTGCTGTTCGGCAATCTTGGCAATCTCGGACAGTTTGTCCTTTTTCGCGCTGCCGTAGACGAGAAAATTGTCGGTTGGCACAACCACCGACTGGACATCGGCAAGCGCAAGTTGCCAATTCTTATCGGCCTGCTCCGAGCGAATCTGTCGGAGTTGCTGATGGTTGGAGTTCTTGGCCACCGCCAGCGCGGCGACTTGCGAAACCGGCAAGTCCGGATCGGGACCATCGAACTTCGCGCCGGCAGCGACCCACTTTTCAATATCGGCGATGACATTGGCCGACAGCGGTGCGGCGTTGAGCGGCATTCGTGCGCCGTCCGCGGCCGTTCCTTTGATTTTCTGGATCAGCAAACTCCCGCTTGGTTTGCCGGGTTGAATCGCTGCTCCATTCATGCCACCTCGCATCATGAGTTGGAAACTCGACAGATTCAACTGATTACGCGGTCGCTGACCGCCGTGGCAGTTCGTACAGTGCTGCGCCAGAATCGGCGCAACGTGCGTCGAAAATGCAATCTGCCCCGGCTCCGCAGGTGTTGTTGGCACTGGGTTCGTCGGATTCGACGACCCGTTGGCTGCGACTATTTCGCGGAGCGGTGTGTCCGCATTGCCACCGTCGAACTTTGCACCCTGGTCGATCCATTTGGCAAGCAACGCCAGTTCGCCCCTTGACACCTTGCCACCGCCTTTGGGCATATCGCCGTCGCGGATCACTTCAATCATCTGACTGATGTTGCTCTTGCCCGGATCGATGATGGCGCTACCGCCCACTCCGCGCGCGAGCAGCCGAAACGTCGCCATGCTCAAATCCCCCTTCGGACGACGACCTCCGTGGCAGCCTCCGCACCGCTGCAGCAGGATTGGCGCCACCTCATGTTTGAAACTGACGTTGTTCGGATCGGGCTTGAACTCTTCGCTCGGCTGGGGTGACGGCAGCGGCTGGTTGCCGTTGGAGGGTGACTTGGGCGCGACTTTGATTGCCGGCAGGTTAAAGCCCTCCAATTCAAGCGTCCCCCGCGCCTGATCGAGTCGTCTTTTGAGAGGCTTGAGTATCACGGACCACTGCCGGTCGTCGGGTTCCGCCGCCGCTTCCAATTCGGCCACCTTCTCCTGCGTTAACTTGACATATCGCACGGCTTTTTCGACATCGCCGTCATCGACCAACTGCTTCGCCACTTTCAACACCTCTTCACATCGCCTCGCAAGTTTCCGCTGCTCGGCGGTGGGCGCGGCCAGTACCGCCTGCGACATCGCGAAAACGCCTATTGCGAATAACGTCACGGTCAGCGAAAGCGTCCAGCCAAAGAATGACCCTCGAGTTATCATCTCGGACGACTCCTGCTAAAGTTGCCGGGAAGAGTTGCCTAAGTTAGGCAAACAACGGGCACGCTCCATTATAGGCGATTAAATTTGAACCTAGCAACAAACAAACTGACAGCCGGCACGGAGGTTCGTATACAACGGGTTTGAACAAATTCCGGCAAAAAACCGGGGACCAAGGTACTTTGCGGCCGTTGTCGATTTCCATAGCGAACGACTTGACGGGGGTACAAAGCCGGATGTTATTTTTTCGGAATTTAGAGCCCTGGGACGACACTAAATCTCCTCGTCCCGAAGCCACCGTCTCATCGTTCAACGGCCAATCGCCGGAAGCTTGCCACCTATTTGTTCAAACTGGCAGATTATCGTGTTCGCCCACGACACCGACGATCATAAACCGTTTCACTCCTCCGAAAATTGTGGTTGAAAATTGCCATAAAACCTGCGGCTTCGAGCGGGCATACTTTACCCGATACGGCTATCCCACCCGTTGTCGCTGACAGCGGGGGAGGACTATCCGGCACCGGTCTCGGTTGGACGTGCGCACCGCCGACGATTACAATTTGCTTTGTCGGCTTGGAACTGGAATCGGGATCATGGCCGATTCTCAAAAAAGCTATC
>JAYGDO010000505.1:0-13224 GCA_046582885.1 Pirellulales bacterium
CAATTAGCATCGGGCTGCCCAGCAAAATGAATCCCCAACTACTCAGCAGGCAGGCTTCCTGCAATTTGCATGCGAAAATTCGTTCGTGCCGTGCGGGGGTTGTCAACAGAAAAGCCGCCTCCTGTGACCGATAGATTCCGCCGTAAAGGATTAACGCGCTGGAAAAGACGAGCATCACCATTAAGGATGCGTAAAACAGATTGAATATTTTTTCGACCGTGTATAGCGCAAACGCCCCGGCTTCGTTTTCCAGAAAGGTAAATCCCTCGTACATGACCACAAACATGGCAAACCAGAATACGGTGCTCAAAACAGCCGCCAGACACACCCGCAAGCGGCAAGTCGCCATCAATTGCCGCAAGTGCGTCAGCAGCATCCTCACCCGCAACCGCTGGAATATCCGCGATTCGTCGTTTTCGCTCAGCATCTGAAACATAGATAGTATTCGCGATTGGAATCGTTGGGCTGACAGCAAACGTTAGCATCCCTCGAGTTCAAGGGACTCACCTTCTTGATTGATATCCGGCTCGTCGCCATCATCATTGGCCGACGTCAAATCCAAGAATAACTGCTCAAATGTAGAATCGTGCCGAGACATTCCACGTTTTAATTCGTCCAGTGTGCCCATAAATTTCAGCTTGCCCTGGTCAATAATGCCGATGCGGTCTCCGATTTCCTCCGCCACTGCCAAAGTGTGTGTGGACATGAAAACCGTCACGCCGGCTTTCGCCTTCTCTCGCATTAAATCCTTGACCAGGCGTATACTTTTGGGATCGAGGCCGACCATCGGTTCATCTACGACAAGCACTTTCGGATGGTGCAGCATCGCCGCAGCAAAAACTAACCGCTGTTTCATTCCGTGGGAATAATTCTCGGTCAATTCATCCACAAAGTCGGCCAAGTCGAATCGTTCAATCTGGCTGGCGACTTGCGTACCGGCGTCTCGCCTGCTCAGTCCATACATGTCGGCGATAAATTTCAGGAATTCGCGGCCCGTCAGTTTGTCGTATAAGTAGGGTTCATCGGGCACGTAACTGACTTGACTTTTTGCCTCGCGAGGTTGTTCGGTCACGTCAAAACCGCAGACGCGGACCCGCCCGGAAGACGGTCGCAGCAAGCCCACGATCATCTTAATGCTTGTAGTTTTTCCGGCGCCGTTGGGGCCGAGAAAAGCAAACAGTTCCCCCTCTGCGACATTCAAATCCAGTCGGTCGACCGCAACTCGTCTACCGTAGGTCCGCGTGACTTGTTGAAATTCGATCATCGCGCCTCCTCGTCACCACGTTGCTGTCTGTTTTCTACGTCCACTTGTCGTGCGTCATTCGACTCCAACCGCTCCAGCGATTCGGTAGACCAATCTTTTTCAAGTTGTTCGGCCCGCAACCGCGCTTTGTCTGTTGGTTGGCGGTGAAACGTCAACTGGCTTCCGAAGATGATCACTTCCTGCTTGAGCACCATGCCATCGCTGACGCGGACCCACAGGCGGCCAAGATGTTCATGCGCCGATCGTGAACTTGCGCCGGCGTCGTCACGATAAATAACAACCAGTGTCCTCGTGATGCGATCCTGCCATTGCATCGTTTCGTAACGCTCGACTTTGGCGGAAACGACCTTTTGCCCCTGTCCAGGCCGAAGTGGGCTAACGTGGTAGGTCGTCCATTGCTGATGTAACCTTAGTTTTGGCATGTAGCCGCGGGGGGAAACTTCGTTCGCGACCAGCGAACCGGGCCGCACGGGAATCATTTTTGTGTCGGGTTGTTTCTGATCCATCAACCAGGACTGGAGATTGAGATGGCCGTCCACAATTTTGCCCTCGACACGAAGCAATGGTTGTTGTTTGCCGTTGTGACGAACGATCGACCGTATGCGCTCAACCCCACCATCCGACGCCAACTCAGAGCAATTGTCGATCCGAACAGTTTTGGCAAGATTCGTGAGCGCCGCATAAATTAGCCCTTGGTTGCCGTTCGCCTTTGGCACCCCTGTGAACCGAATACGGCTATGAATGACCGCCCGACCATCCGGCCGCCTGGATACATCGCTGGCGGCCCAGCCGATTGGCCGCATGTCCCATTTCATGTCCCAAATCACCGGCAAAGCATCCGTCTGCCGGTCGACGGACACAGCATGGTGATCCGGCGGTTCTCCCCGTCGCAGCGCGGGCAAGACCTTGGTTAAGACCAACCACGACATGGTGGACAGCCAGAACAACACGACAGCAGCGGGGTAATAGCGATTCGCCATAGATGGCAGACGAGCAACAAAAAAGTCGACGCCCCTCGACTTGCTTCCGACACGCCCTCAACAGCAGTGTGATTCACCGGATATCGCCGAATCACACGACAAACCGAGTAGCCTGCCGCACCCAATTCTAGTAGTGCCAGCCCAAAATGACAAAATGTCGCTTCCCTGGCTGCCGTTAATTCACCAAATCTCCAAATATACCTGAAAATTCAGCTTGCAACGATCATCAAATCCATAGATGATCCCGCCCCGCGAAAAGCCGGTGCGCAAAAGCATGCGTCCAGACGTTGCTCCCGTCCGACTGCTCGCTCAAATGGCACCCCCATCGCACGGAGTCGACTCAAATGCGAACGTCGATCGCACATGTTACCCCCTATCTGATAGCCTTCTTTGTACTCTCACTGATAGGTTGCGACTCTGAACAGGCGCCACCGACCAGTCTCGAAGGCCCGGCCAAACAGTCCGCCACCCAGCAGCAAAACGAAGTTGCGGACGACAACCGACCAAAATTTGACCCCAGCCACCCGATCGCCAAGATTGAAACGTCAATGGGTGACATTGTTATCCAGTTGGATGCGGAAAAGGCACCGATTACGGTCAAAAATTTTCTATGGTACGCCAGCAGCGGTCATTACGACGACATGATCTTTCACCAAGTGATTGACGGCTATATTGCTTTGGCCGGTGGCTATACCGTCAATTTGATCGAAAAACCGACGTATTTTCCGATCCACAATGAAGCCTACAACCGGCTGAAAAACAAAAAATACACGCTCGCGATGGCGAGAGTTGCCGACCAAATTGATAGCTCGACCAGCCAGTTCTTCTTTAATCTTGACGACAACGATCAACTCAACCACAAAAGTCGCGAGTCGGCCGAAGATTTCGGCTATTGCGTCTTCGGCAAAGTGATTTCAGGCCAGGACGTGCTACACCGCATTTCAAAGGTTACGGTTCAAGACACCGAAAAACTTGCGTCGGTACCCGTACAACCGATCATGGTCAAAACGGTGACGCAAACTGATTAAGGCCTCTTTCAAAACAGCGGTTCGAAAAAACCTTAGCTGAATTGAATCGACCGCCGGCAACACCGCGGCCGCACTTTTTCTCCCCCTTCCACCTATCGCGCAAAACTCACTCTGTGGAGGGCGGTTCAAAGCATTCGACCGTTGCACAACGACCTGTAGCGTTTGATGGAAAAGTAAAAGAGGTCGGCTGAGCCGAATTCTTCGCCGACGCGTCTGGCTACGAGATTGACGGCACGTCGCCAATACCAGGACACTCCCCAGCTCTTGATCCTACTGCCGTAAGTTGTTTTACCGTCAGGGGAAACACGAAACGAACCTTTTCTGGGACATCTATTTCTTGTATTGCCACAGGCAAATCTGTTACGATTACCGCCTCACATCTACAGTCTGGACTGCCCGTCACAGGAGGGAGCGGACATGTCTAATCCAGTCTATTTTCTACAGGAATGTCCCACGTGCGGCCGCGATTTGCAGATTCGTATCGCCTATCTCGCCAAAAGAGTCACCTGCCGTCATTGCAATTCCGATTTCGTGGCGTGTGATCCCGGCAGCAGCGAGTATCCGCCGGATGATTCTGGGTTGGCGCTGTTGAAGCGCGCGGACGAACTGCTGGCGTCCGCCGAATCGGTGAGGAATCGGCCGCGATAGAGGCTCGTGTTACGACTGTTGAGTTATCGCTCGAAAGTCCGCAAAGAAGCCCGGGTACGTTTTCGCCGTACACTGCGGATCCTTGATGATCGTTCCGGGGATTCTCAACCCGGCCAGCGCAAGGCTCATGGCCATCCGGTGATCGTTATAGGTTTCCATCTCGGCAGCGTACCGTCCGCCGCCGGAAATCTGCAAACCATCGTCAAACTCTCGAACCTCGGCGCCGAGTCGACGAAGTTCCCTCGCCAAATCTCCGATTCGATCGGTCTCTTTGTGCCGGATATGCGCTACTCCGTGGATCTTCGTCGGGCCATCGGCAAACAAGGCCACCACGGCTAGTGTCTGAACGGTGTCACTGATTGACTCCATGTTAACTTCGATCCCTCGTAGGCCACCACCGTGGACGGTGATTTCGTTCCCCCCATACGTCACGTCGCAACCCATCTGTGCCAAACAATCACAAAAGGCAACGTCGCCCTGCTTACTGCGTCGGGAAAGGCCCTCGACGGTAACTCGCCCGCCACAAATGGCGGCCGCCGCCCAAAAGTAACTCGCAGCCGACGCATCGGGCTCAATTTCGTAGTTACGGCCGTGAAAGTGCTGACCACCGCCAACGGCGAATTGTCCTGCCGCTGGGGCCTCGACTTCGACCCCAAAATCTCGCATTACATCCACCGTCAAGTCGATGTACGGTCGTGACACAAGATTCCCTTCAACGTGAATTTCGACAGGCAACTCAGCATACGGCGCGGCCATCATAAGACCACTCAAGAATTGACTGGAGACGTCGCCGCGGATCGAAACTTTGCCGCCCCGCAAGCCGTTAGCGGTAACCACGACCGGCGGGCAGTCTCCCGGCGATTCGCAACAGATATCCGCCCCGAGCTGGCCAAGCGCATCGGCCAGGTCGCCGATCGGCCGTTCGCGCATTCGTGGTATGCCGTCCAAGCGGAATTCGCCACTCCCCGTTGCCGTAACCGCCGTCAAAAAACGAATGGTCGTGCCACTGTTGGCAACAAACAGTTCCGCACTGCCCGTCGGCAGTTGCCCGCCACAACCCCGCACCCGCATTTCTCGCCCGTTTGAATCTGCCGTCACATCAATGCCCAATTGCCTCAAGCAGGCGATCATGACTTGGGTGTCTTCACTCTGAAGCGCACCGGCCAGTAGAGACTCGCCGTCGGCAAGCGCCGCGCAAATCAGCGCTCGATTCGTGATGCTCTTGGAACCGGGAGGACGAATCGTCGCGTTCAGTGGGTCGCTGACAGGTATGATTTCAATCGACTGCGCCATCTGTCTATTGTATTTCCAGCACCGGCTTACCCAATACTTCCCAACGAGGCGCGACGCCGAGTCCAGGTTCGGTCGACGCCGCCAAGCGACCGTTCTTTCGCTGCGGCGCGCCGGTGGCTGTCCCGACCGTGACATAGCTGTTGAAGTCGGTCGACGTAAACAGAAATTCCGTCGGTGTGCTGTGTGCCAGATGCGCGATCGCCGCCGTGGTAATATCTCCGCCCCAACTATCCTCGATCGTCATTGCAATTCCCAGAGACACGCACAAGTCGCGAGCCTGCCTCGCCTTTGTCAGCCCGCCAAATTTGCTGATCTTGATATTCACCACGTCCGCCGCGCGGTCGGCGTGCGCTCGCAGCAGAACGCCCATGTCGTCGATCACTTCATCCAGCACGAACGGATGATCCGTACGCTGACGAATCGAAAGGCACTCTTCATAGCTCGGACAGGGCTGCTCGATGTACACGTCCACATCGGCCACTCGCCTCACGACACGGGCGGCTTCGTGCATGAGCCACCCCGTGTTTGCATCGGCGACGAGTTTGTCACCCGATTGCAGCACATCGGCCACCGCACGAATGCGTTCAATGTCGGTATCGGGATCGCCACCGACTTTCAATTGAAACCGTCGGTAGCCTTCAGCTCTATAGCCGGCAACATTTTTCGCCATTTCATCCGGGGATTGCTGAGAAATGGCGCGATACAGCACAAATTCATCACCGTACCGCCCACCGAGCAAGTGACAAACCGGCTGGCTGCTAGCCTGCCCCAAAATGTCCCAGCAGGCGATATCGATCCCCGATTTGACGTACGGATGCCCCTTTAGCGCGGCGTCCATCGTACGATTCAGCCTCGCGAGTTGCGTCGGGTCTTCGCCCATCAAATGCGGCGCCAATTCCTGAATTCCAGCTCGCACGCCACCCGCGTACGCCGGCAAATAGAACGGCCCCAGCGGACAGACTTCCCCGTAGCCGACGAATCCCGTGTCCGTTTCGACTTGTACAATCGTACTATCGAAAACCGTGACCGATTTGCCACCCGACCATTTGTAACTGCCTTCGTGCAGCGGAAGATCGACCTGGTAAGCGGCAATACGTTTGATTTTCATGGTGTCACTTCTGTCTCCTGAAAACGGCAGCGAGCGATATGTTACCAGCTGTGCCTCCAGCATGACACTGATCTCTCGCTAACATCTTTTCCTCCTGTCAATTCATTCGGGCGTTCTCGCGAGTTGTTTAACGAAAAACGCATCCACCATGCCGTCAACTTTCGGGTGTCCGTGAAATCCGTGCCCCGAACCGCGCACAATGTGAAAATGGCAGGCAACGTTCGCCGCTTTCAATGCGTCGGCGAGCAATTGACTCTGATGCAGCGGAACCAGCGGATCCTTGTCGCCATGTACAATCAAAAATGGCGGATCGTCCTGCGAAACATAGGTTATTGGATTGGCGCGCGCGACGCGTTCTTTGTTTTCCTGTATTGCACCGCCGACCAGTTTCGATTCGGGCGATGTCGGCGGGTCGTGCTTTTGCGAACCGCCGGGCAGGGCGTGCGTATCCATCTGCAAAAAGTCGGTTGGGCCGAAAAAATCGCACACCGCTTGAACGCGGCTGGAGACGTTCATCCCGCCAGTTTGACCCTCGAGTTGCTTCACCTCTCCGGATGTTCCCAACAGGGCGACAAGATGACCGCCGGCCGACGAACCCCAAACGCCGAATCGCGCCGGATCGATATGATACTTTGCCGCATTCTTACGAAGCCAGCGGATGGCTGCCTTACAGTCCTCGATTTGTGCGGGGAAAATCGCCTCCTGGCTCAGCCGGTAATTGAGGCTCGCAACCACAAAACCTTTTGTTAGCAGCCGCACCGCCGGACAACGTCGTTTATCGCCCGCACGCCAAGCACCGCCGTGAATCCATACGACCAGCGGCCTCGGCTTTTCGCTTTCATCGGGCACGTAGATGTCGAGCCGTTGGGATTTACCGCCGCCGCGTACGTATTCGACATCGGCGATCCGCTGAAATCCGGCAGGAACCTTTGCGGCGGGTACCCGCGTGCGTTGTTGAATACGTGACTTCTGGTTTCGACGAAATGCGGCATCCTCTCGTTGATCGAGAAGGCCGTCGCGGTTAACGTCGATCCGGTCAAATAGACTCCGAACTTGCGGAGGAAATTCCTGTCGGGACAGCTTGCCATCACCATTTTTGTCGTGCCGTTGGATAAACTGCCGGGATTTTTGGTCGGCCGAATCACCAGCGATCGCCTTTGAGTCACCGGCAATAACCACCGCCCAAACAAGGTATGCCAACACTCTCCACGCGGCCAAACATAAATCGGTTCGCATCGCCTTACTCCGAAGTTCCTTAGTTTCTGGAATGAATTCCGTTCGGGGCCGCTGAGAACAGATCTAAACGAACCAGCGAAATCCGAGGACCGCTCCGAGTCCGAAACGGGGAAATCATTGAATCCGTATTATAAGTGGTTTAACATTCCGCTCGAGCGGCAACCGCTTGATTATTACCAGTTGTTCGGCAGACGGGAATTCGCCGTCATAACGAATGTAATCCACAGCGCCGCCGGCAGGCGAGTCACGCTAAAATCTCCGGTCGTAATCGACAACCGAACGGCGGATCCCGGAATTACCCATCCGTCGTATAAGACGCTGCATAAGACGCTTTCGGGCAACCAGCACGCCGTGCATGTTGAGCACTACGACACCGGTGACAAACCTCGACCGTTTCGACATTGACATCGGCACGCGGGCAAACCCGCAGGCGGATTCTCCGCTGAACGATCAATTCACCACGTTCCTAATCGGCTGGCCGACAATCGCGGCCTTACAGGCTTCCGATGCCTTGGCGCGAATTTCTTGTAATCCCTCTTCCGAATAAAATGCCGCGTGCGCGTTGACGATCAACCGATCGTGTGCGGGGTGTTCAGGATCACGCCAGGCGACCAGCAGCGGATCGTCGTTGCTCGGCGGTTCATGCGGCAAAACATCAACCCCCGCGCCCGCCAAGCGACCGGAGCGGATCGCCTCCGGAAGCACCGCGGTGTCAACAACAGCGCCACGAGCCGTGTTGATCAAATATGCTCCCTCCCGCATCTGCTCGACCGAATCGGCGTCGATCAGGTGGCGGGTTTCCTCGGTCAATGGACAATGCAAACTAATGACGTACGATTGGGCCAACAAGTCTCCCAATTCCCACACGCGTCGAATGCCGAGAGCTTTGTCGTAACCGTCCGGCTTATACGGATCGAAAAACACCACGTCCATACCGAGTGATTGCGCGCGCATCGCTGTGGCCGTGCCGATTCGTCCAAGTCCAACGACGCCGAACACCTCGCCCCTCAACCTTCGCAACGGCGCGACATGTGTGTATGTCCAATCAACTTGCCCCTCGCGCAACCGCGAGTTCAGCAGATGAATTCCTCTCGTTAACGCTAACGTCATGCCGATTGCCGAAGCGGAAACTTCTTCCGTGCCGTAATCGGGAACGTTAGCCACCGGAATCCCACGCGACGCCGCAGCCGCCAAATCGATATTATCGACTCCCACACCGCAACGAATAATCAGTTTGCAGTCCTGCAAGCGGTCGATCGTTGCGGCCGAAATCGTGATGTTATGGTAGACCATCAGGGCATCGGCATCTTCAACTCGACCGACTAATTCCTGTTCGTCGTAGGCGTCGCAAGCGATCAATTCCGCCACGCCATCCAGCACGCCGTGCTCAATTTCGAGCTCGCCCGTCAGCACATCGGTTATGATGACTTTGTTTTTCAGGGTTTTGTCCTCACGCAGGCCGGAATCAGCGGCGCTCAACTGCGGCAGTTCGGCTAACACATGTCGGCATGGCGATCCGCTAATTCCTGGCCATCTGGCGTTAACCGCACGCCCGTGTACGGTGTATAAAATTACATAGTAGAATGCGGCTGTCCCGTTTTTGGAGCCCCAATGATAGCTATTCGAAGTTTGTTTGTCGTGGTACTGGCGACATTGGGAGCCAAAAACGGCAGTCCGGCCGAAGAGTATTCGCCGCTGGGTCATCGAGTCGAAAACTTCTCACTGCGGGATTTTCGCGGCAAGCAACATTCGCTTGGTGATTACAACGACTCGAAGATTGTTGTGGTTGCGTTTCTCGGCACGGAGTGCCCGCTGGCAAAACTTTACGGGCCGCGTTTACAGAAATTGTCTGATACCTATCGAACTAAAGGTGTCACATTCCTCGGCATCAATTCCAACTCACAAGATTCCATCACCGAACTGGCCGTTTACGCACGACGGCACCGGCTTTCGTTTCCGCAACTCAAAGACGTCGGCAACAAGATTGCCGATCAATTTTCCGCCAAGCGGACTCCCGAGGTATTTGTGCTCGATGACCGCCGCGCCGTGCGGTACTGGGGCCGTATCGACGACCAATATGGCATCGGTTACATCCGCGACGAACCGAAACGTAACGACTTGGCAACTGCCATTGATGAAATGCTGGCCGGCAAACCTGTCCGCATCGCTCAAACGGAGTCCGTCGGCTGCCACATCGGTCGCATTCACAAACCAGACACCGAAAGCAAAATCACCTATACAAATCAGATAGCGCGCATTCTGCAAAAACGTTGTGTCGAATGCCACCGGAAGGGCGACATCGCCCCGTTTGCACTGACGGAGTACGACGAGGTCGCCGGCTGGGCGGAAATGATCTACGAAGTCGTCGAGCAACACCGCATGCCGCCGTGGCACGCCAATCCCAAATTTGGACACTTCGCCAACGAGCGCCGACTAACAAAGGCGGAAAGGGAAATGATCTTTGCGTGGGTTGAGGCGGGCGCGCCGCAAGGTGATCCCGCGGACTTGCCCAAGCCAACGGAATACGTACAAGGCTGGCAATTGCCGCAGCAGCCGGATGTTGTCATTGGCATGCGCGACGAACCATTCTCCGTGCCCGCGGAAGGCGTCGTGCGGTACAAATATTTTCGTGTCGATCCGGGATTTTCCGAGGACAAATGGATCAAAATGGCTGAGATCCTGCCCGGCAACCGTGCGGTCGTCCACCACGTGCTGATCTTCGTGCGGCCACCCGGCAACCGCGGCAATGGAGGCACCGGAGACTTTTTGGTCAGCTACGTTCCAGGCCTCCGCGCCCGGCCGTTTCCCGACGGCATGGCAAAACTCGTCCCGGCCGGTTCCGAACTTGTTTTTCAGATACACTACACGCCGATCGGCAGCCCGCAGGAGGATTTGAGCAAAGTCGGGCTCGTGTTCGCCGACCCCAACGACGTGACGCACCTCGTAATGACAACGAAAGCCGCTCAGCGGAGGTTGGCCATTCCACCCCATGCCGAAAACCATCGGGTCGCCAGCACCTCAAGCAACCATGCAGACGACCTGTTGTTGCTCAGCATGATGCCGCACGCACATCTACGCGGCAAGTCGTTTCGCTATGAAGCGATCCTGCCCGGCGGCGAGCGAGAAACGCTACTCGACGTGCCTTCCTACGATTTCAACTGGCAGACTTCCTATCGATTGGCAAAACCTAAAACGCTACCGGCCGGAACTCGCATCCATGTCGTCGCACATTACGACAATTCAGAAGACAATCCGGCCAATCCTGACCCGACCGCCACGGTGCGCTGGGGCGACCAAACATGGCAAGAAATGATGATTGGCTACTTCGACATCGCCATCCACCGCGACCAACTTGCTGGCCGACCCGCGAGCCCTCGGGAGGGAGGACGCAACGCGGTTCGCGCTCGTATTCTCGCCGCCAGCCTGATCAAGCGATATGACGCCAACAAGGACGGCAAGGTTGATCGCGACGAAATGCCCGAGAAGTACAAACCGCGTTTTGACAAGTTCAACGCAAACAAAGATGACGGCATCGACGTCGACGAGCTGGCCACGGCGCTAACAGAATAGCGCGGTGGCCGCGGCGTTCCCGGGCGAGACGGCGACGGTATTCGCATCGAGAGGCAAAAATAGCCTCGCCGTCACTCCTGTTCCATCGGCAGGACGCTGTAGTTACACGAGACCGTCAAGCGGATGCGGTCTACGCTCTGTTTTGACACGGAATGCTCCAAGAAACCCGGAAAGATGATTACGTCTCCTTCCTCAACAGCAGGAAAGTACCATTCCAGGCTGTGGGGCAAGAAGGCGGCAAAATTTGAGTACACATAATTATCAGCATTTGGATTACGAAAACTAACTCTGGCATCCTGCTGATGATCGTAGTTCACAAAGTAAATGGCGCTGCACGTCGTAAATCTGTCCACGTGACCATGACGTTCTTGAAACTGACCGTTTCGATACAGATTGACCCATGCGCCATTGGGCTTGGTTTGCAGGGGCGGGGACCCAAATTCCTGTGCCATCTGGGCGATATTCTGACTGACTCCGGCGAAATATTCTTCCCAGGGAAAGATGTCCATCGTCTCGGTATAGGGTTGTTTGAAGGTGGTCTCCACGTTGCAGTCCCAGTTCGTCTCTGGGAACTTTGCTCTTTCCAGCCCTTGCATGAACCTCTCCTTGAGGTGCTCATGATTGGGCATTTTTCCCGTGTATAAAAAGTCCGGAAACAATGTGTTGATCATAATAGCCCTACCCGATCCGCTGCCGGCCAAACCCATCCATTCGGCCCCGACAGGACGACTATAGAGCCGTTCAATCTGGGTGTCAAATTTCCTGCAGGACGGTTTAGCACCCTGGAAAATAGGCTCGACTACATTCATGATCTGTTTTACGCGGTGTAGATTCCGCATCCTCGCAGTCGGAGCAGCACCCCACTACGCGCAAATTCAACCGGCCATTCGATAGACTACTCGCGTTGCGGTCCGCCCCGCCGGCTTATTACCCAGGGAGCCTGAAATGTCCACCATCCTCCGTACCTTAATGTTGTCTGTCGTCGCTCTCACCGCCCTCAACGGAGCTACCCGCGGCGACGACACGGCGACCAAGATTTTGCTCATTGGCCACAAGCTCGATCATCCGTGGGGCTCGCATATGTACCTGCACACACACGAAATGCTGTCAAAGTGCCTCCGACAGACGAAGGGGGTCGACACGGTTATCTCGGATCGCTGGCCCAGAGACCAAGCCGTGCTGGACGGCGTGAAAACGATTGTCGTTTACTCAAGTCCCGGCGCTGAGTTGCTGCTGGACGGGCCACAGGGCGACGAGGTCGATAAGGTGCTGCGGCAAGGAGTCGGCTTGACCACAATCCACTGGGCTTCGTCAATCCACAAGAAGAATTTGGACCGCCTGGGCGAACGTTGGATCCATTACCTGGGCGGCACTTGGGTTAGCAATGTCGGGCTGAGCACCGATCGCTCGCCGCTAAAACAACTGATTCCCGATCATCCCGTCTGCCGAGGTTGGTCGCAGTACGAATTGCACGATGAATTCTATTTGAATCCGACGATTTCGCAGGCGAAGCCGCTGCTGCAAGTCACCACGAAAGGAAACAAAGTGATCGTCGGTTGGGTTCACGAGCGTGCGGACGGCGGACGTGCGTTCGGCACGACTCTGGGGCACTACTATCGCAATTTTCAAATCGACGCTTTCCGCCGCATGATTGTCAACGGCATTCTCTGGACCGCGAAAGTCGAACTACCCAAAGACGGCGCGCCGATCGCGCTGAGCGAAAAAGACCTCGCGCTGCCGCCGAAGCCTTAGATCTGTTGATCATCAAATCGAAATTGCGGCCCGTCCGCTCCGCATCAGTCTGGGCGATGCGGCGGCTACGGGGCCTTTTTATTGACACCCACGGCGCAGATCAACTACGATATTTAATTGATGCCTGCCGACAATCCCACCACAAAAGTGCTGCTTACCGCGGTTGTACTGCTCAGTCTGGCCCGCGGCAGTTTGGTCGATGGTGCCGACCAGCAAGGCATCGAGTTTTTTGAAAAGCACATTCGACCCGTGCTCGTCGAGAAGTGCTACCAATGCCACTCGGCCACCGCGCAACAAGCTAAAAAGCTGAAGGGCGGTCTGCGGCTGGATAGCATGGAAGCGATC
>JAYGDO010000580.1:0-25566 GCA_046582885.1 Pirellulales bacterium
CGTAAGCTTCGTCCGAACCGTAGCCGTGGCCACCGGTCATCAGCAGGCTGCCGAGATTGGAGTAACCCAAACCGAGCGGGCGGTAGCGGTGGCTGTTTTCCGCAATCGTCTTGGTCGGATAGCTGGCGTGATCGACCAAAATCTCTTGCGCCACAAAAAAGATACGACAAGCATGTTTGAACCGCTCGACGTCAAACGAACCGTCGTCGCGGCGGAGTTTCATCAGGTTGATGCTCGCCAAATTGCACGCCGTGTTGTCGAGGAACATGTATTCCGAACACGGATTGCTGGCATTGATCCTGCCCGAATTCGGACAGGTGTGCCAGCGGTTAATCGTTGTGTCGTACTGCACCCCCGGGTCACCGCACTGCCAGGCTTTTTCCGCCATCTTCTGCATGATTTCACGTGCCGGATAGACCGGACCCGCGCGGTTGGCGTCAGTCACCCAATGTGTCGTCCAATCGTTGTCTTCGGTCACGGCCTGCATGAAATCGTCGGTAATGCGCACCGACAGATTGGCGTTCTGGAACATGATCGAACTGTAGGCCTCGCCATTGAAATTGGCGTCGTATCCGCCCTGTTCGATCAGTACGTGCGCTTTCGCCTCTTCTTTTGCCTTGCATTCGATGAATTCCATGATGTCCGGATGCCAGACCTTGAGCGATTGCATCTTCGCCGCACGTCGCGTCTTGCCACCGCTTTTGACGACCGCGGCGATCTGGTCGTAGACTCGCATAAACGACAGTGGACCCGATGGTTTGCCGCCTCCACAGAGCTTCTCGCGGTGCGAGCGCAAAGTCGAAAGGTCCGTGCCCGTGCCGCTGCCGAACTTAAAGAGCATCGCTTCGCTGGTCGCCAGCCGCATGATGTCTTCCATGTCGTCGTTGACGCTTTGGATGAAGCACGCCGAACCCTGTGGATATTCGTAGGGGTTTTCCGGCTGGGTTGCCGATTCGGCCACCGGATCCCAGTGCCAGTTGCATTGCGAACCTTTGACACCGTATTGATGGTAGAGGCCGACATTGAACCAAACGGGCGAATTAAACGCGCCGTGTTGATGAACGCAGAGCCAAGTGAGTTCGCGATAGAAATTCTCGGCATCGGCGGGCGTGGCGAGATATCCGTCTTCGGCGCCCCAATCGGTGATGGTGCGAGTGACGCGATGAATCAACTGGCGAACGCTCGTCTCGCGTTCGGGCGTGTCGATTTCACCGTAAAAGTACTTGCTAACAACGACGTTGGTTGCCAACTGGCTCCAATCGGAGGGAATTTCACAGTCGTGCTGCTCGAATAGTAGTTCGCCGCCTTCCCCCTTGATTTCTGCCGAGCGCTTGTCCCACTGAACGGTGTCAAAGGGGTCCGTATCGGGCGGGCAAAAAACCGGATCGAAGCGCAATCCGACCGGTTCTTCCTGCTTCGAATCAAACAGACTACGTGCGGAAGCGTCCACGTTGATAGTTGCCATCGCAAGAATCCTTTCTTTGAGACGGAGCCGGGCATCCTACCGGTGAGCAACGACGGCAGCCTTATAGCTTGAATGAGAATGGGCTCGAAAAACGACGAATCCGAATAATAACCCCCCCGAAGGGACTAAAATCGACCGCCAAACAACAACATATTGTAGCAGATGCTGGATCAGCTACAACATGATGTTGCAAAGACCAAGATTCTATTAGGTTTTCCCCGCACGTCAATGACTTTTGTTTTCGGGCCACAAGTCACTTTAAATTAACGGGTTATGGAAAGTTGTTCATGACGGCACTGATATCACTGAGCAGGTCCAGGACCACATCGACATTGTATTTCGTGGGGAATTGTAAATTTTGTACGCTCGGCGGACGGGATGGGACCAGGGGAAAATTTTCGAAAAATTTTTGTCGATCAAAAAAGCATTATATATGGATCCCTCAACGCGATTATTTGGTCGATTTCTATTGACGATTGACAGCGATCTTGTCACCATTTTTGCCCCTTGTCGGTATGCCGTTCGGTGGTCCCCGTCGCCTGTTGGTCGCTTGACCGAATTCACGAAAGAGAAATACCCATGTCAGCCCGCCGCGTCGTGTTGTGTTGTTTGGGCCTGTGCATCACAGCAGGTGGTTGTGCTTCGTCGTATCATCGCGACCAACTTGCGTTGTTCGGCGCGTTTAGCGGCGCGGCGATCGGATCCGCGGCCAGCAACGGAAATGACAACGCCGCAGAAAACGCGGTTGTCGGCGGGCTAGCCGGCGCCCTCACGGGCGCGGTGATCGGCGATCATTTGGATGCCGCCGAAGCGCGGAACCAAGCTCTGATCGAGCGGCAACTCGGCCGACGACTTTCGGGTTCTGTTACGTTAAAAGACGTTATAGCCTTAAGTCAGGCGGGTCTGAGCGATCAAGTAATCACCACACACATTGCCCACCACGGCCTGGCGCGGCCACTAACCACGCAGGATTTGATTACGCTCACACAAAACGGGGTTAACAATGCCGTGATTGCGGCCATGCAATCACCGCCGGTTCCTCCGGCTCCGCCCCGCCCCGTCATCGTCGACGAGCATTTTCACAATTGGCACGGCCCGCACCACAGCATACCGCTACACCTTCACGGTGGCCCGCGGCGATCGCGCGTACATTGGGGTGTGTCACTGGGGAACTGACACCGCGATCAGCCTTTGATCTTCTCGATTTTTAGCATCGTGTAGAGCTGACGGTGCCCAGTTCGCCGGCGTGAGTTCTTACGGCGGCGAATCTTCTGAACGACGAGTTTCGGGCCCTGTTTCACGCCGACAACTTCAGCCGTCACCTCGGCTCCGTCAATGCTGGGAGCGCCAAGTTTCGTTCCGCCTTCGCCACTGACGCAGAGCACTTTGTCGAACGTAATCTTGTCGCCCGCATGAGCGTCGCGATAATCGACCTGAATCGTCTGGCCCTCTTCAACTTTAAACTGCTTTCCACTGTCGGCGATAATGGCGTACATGATGTTTCTTGTCCGAGATTTGCTGTTTTACCCCCCCCTCAGATCCGCCCCACTGGGGGCGTGGTACGAGGCGGAAGCCCCCAATTTAGCATGCGTTTTTGGGCGCGTCGAGGCCGCTCGAAATTTGGCGTTCGGGTGATGTTCTCACTTAGGTTTTGACACGTACTTCGCGGCCGTTTGCATCTTTGCAACTTATTTCGAATTGCTCCGGCAGGAACCCCTCACGGCCCACGATCTGCACGGTTATGTCGACCGCTTCTTCGAGTTTGGAGATTTCCCTGCGCTTTTTGTTGTTCAAATATGTGGCAACTTCTTCGGCAACCTGGATACCGACGGTCTTAACGGCAGTTTCCTGGGTGGCGAGCAGCAGTATCCGTACGATATCGATAGCCATGCTTTCGGGAGTTTTCACAACGCCACTCCCCGCACAACTGGGGCAATCGTGATAGACACTTCGTTTTAGGCCCGGCCGAATTCGCTGGCGGGTCATTTCGATCAAACCAAATGGGCTGGTCCGCAAAATCTTCGTTCGTGCCCGATCGCGCTTAACGGCGTCGCGCAGCGATCGTTCCAGCGACCGGCGATGCCGTTCTTGCCTCATATCGATAAAGTCGTTGACGACGACGCCGCCAAGGTCGCGAAGCCGCAATTGTCGCGCGATTTCTTTCGCCGCAATTTGGTTGATCTGAAACGCCGCCTCTTCCGCGCTGGCGCCGCTCACGCGAAAGGTGCCGCTGTTAACGTCGATTGCTACTAGCGCTTCGGTTGGGTCGATCACAATCGAACCCCCCTGCCGCAAAGGCACCTCGCGCTGGTGAATACGCTTGATTTCTTCTTCCAGGTCATACTTGTGAAACAGCGGTTCTTTGCCCTCGTAAAACTGCAGACGATTGACGTACCGCGGCATTACCATTTGCAGGAATTCTTTGGCCCGTTCGAAAGCCCGTTGTTCGTCGATGTAAATCACATCGACTTCGGCACTGAAGATATCGCGAATGGTGCGAATGATCATGTCGCTTTCTTCGTAGATATCGACGGGCGCCGAAAGCTTTTTGATCCGCCGCACGATGACTTTCCATAACCGCAGCAAGTACGCCAAGTCGCGAGAAAGTTCGCGTTTGGTGCGGCCCGCGCCGGCGGTGCGAATGATGAAACCGAGTCCCTTAGGTGGCTTCAAATCGAGCAGGATGTCGCGAAGTCGCCGGCGGTCGTCTTCGTCGTCGATTTTACGCGATACGCCGACGCGTCCCAACGCGGGCATCAGCACCAAGTAGCGGCCGGGAATACTGATATACGTGGAGAGCGTTGGGCCTTTGTTGCCAATGCCCTCTTTGATGACCTGCACCAGCACCTCGTCGCCGCGGCGGAGGATATCTTGGATGGGGGGCTTGATCCGCGGTCGGTCCCCGGGTCGCGGAACCCGTCGTCGCCGTTGACGGCGCCCATTTTTTTCGTCTCCCTTTGCTTCGGCGTCTTCACCGTTTTCGTCGAGCAATTCGGCGTCATTACTTTCGTCGTCGGGACGGGATCCACGCCCATGGCCTTCTTCTTGGCGGGCGAGGTACTTGTCTGGATCGATGCCGGCTTGGCGATAGTAATGCGGTTCGAGATCGCTGATGTGCAGGAAGCCGTTACGGCCGACTCCAAAATCGATAAACGCCGCCTGAATACTTGGTTCGAGATTAACCACGACTCCTTTGTAGACATTGCCGGCGTAGTTGTCCTGGCTGGTGCGCTCGATATAGAGTTCCTCAAGGATGTCATCCTCGACGATCGCGATCCGGCATTCTTCCGGTTGCGATACGTTGATCAACATTTCATTTTTCATCTATTTGTCTTTCGTTGTTGCGTAGGCGAGCTCGACTTGCGTCCTCGTTAAATACTCGCCCTGTTGTTCTAGGTCGGCGAGGCCGAGCACTTCGAGTACGTCGCGCGGACGTACCGAGGCTTCGCGGCCTGCGCTGAGCGATATGTGGAGTGTTCCGATTTTCAGCTCCAGATGCTGAACGCCCGCCCGAATATCCACCGGCGCGGATCGTTTCGGACGACTTACCAAACACTGTGGCCTAGCCAAGAATTCTTCGATATTGACGACCGTCTGGCCTCGGCGTTCGACGGGCACGGCAAACTCGTACGTCGTAGTTTTTAGCTGTCCTTTCCGTTCGGTGGAGTTCAGGACACGAACACTCTGAAATTCGAGTCCCGGCACCTCCTGTTGGCGCAGGCGTTCGAGTAGTTCGTCTTTGTCAACGGGCTGATTCAATTCAAGTTCCATTACCTCATCCAGTGCGGCGATGCCGACGGCGAGCGCAGAAGGAAAACTCATCTTGGGCCGTGGATGAAATCCTTCGCTCATGGCCAAATCCAAATCCGCGCGGCGAAACAGCCGTTCCATCGTGCGCACCAGATCGCGGTGGCTGATCATGCGCAGATCGCCTTGTTTGACGAATCGAATTTGGATGCGGTGTTTGGACATGCGGTGCTCGACGTTTTCTCCCCCCTCTTCACAAGAAGGGGTGAATATTATTACGGCACGAATTCTGGGACGATTTTTTTAAGCTCCCCCTTTAGGTAGTTACGTATGGCGGCCGAACTTTCCATCTCCATAACGCGGTCGGCAATTTGCTCGCACAACTCGATATTTGCGGTCCGGATCACCCGCTTGATTTCCAAAATCGCGGCGGGCGGTACGCTGAATTGGCGCAGGCCCAGACCCAGCAGCAACATCGTATAAACCGTGTTGCCGCTCATCTGACCGCAAATATTGGCTGGAATACCGGCCTTGGCAGCGGCTTTGAGCGACGTGTCGATCTGCCGCAGGACGGCCGGATCGGCGGCTGTGTACATACTGGCGACGTTTTTGTTTCCACGGTCGACGGCCAGCGTGTACTGAATCAAGTCGTTGGTGCCGATGCTGATAAAGTCGACTTCCTCCACGAAGCGATCGATCAGAATAACCGCTGCGGGAACTTCGACCATCATGCCGACTTCGATATCGCGATCGAATGCAATGTGGTGTTCCTCCAGGTCTTCCATCACGTCGGTGAGCAGCATTTTCGCCTGGCGCAGTTCCTGCATTTGCGTGATCAGCGGAAACATGATGCGGATTTTTCCCAGTGCGCTGGCTCGCAAGGCTGCCCGCAACTGGGTGCGGAACAGTTCGACGTTGCGGAGTGCGAGCCGGATGCTGCGAAGTCCAAGCACCGGGTTTCGCTCGTCTTCGGGCATTGGTAAGTTCCGCAATTTGTCGGCACCGAGGTCGAGCGTGCGGATGCAAACCGGCTTGTCGCCAATCGCCTCCAATACCTTGGAGTAGGCTTCGAAATGCGTTTCCTCAGTTGGTTCTGATTTGGCGTTCAGATAGAGAAACTCGGTTCGATACAAACCGATGCCGTCCGCGCCACGACCGTTGCACAATCGGACTTCATAAGGAAATTCGATATTGCCCAGCACCCCGACCTGAGTGCCGTCCTGGGTGACGGCCGGCTTGTCGGCCAATTCCAAAAGTCGTTCGGCCAGCGTGCGGTGCTCTTCCACTTCGTGACGATAGTGCGCGATCGTCTCTTCGTCCGGTTGCAAGACAATCAAGCCCTGGTCGCCGTCCACGATCACCATATCGCCCCCGGAAACATCGGTCAGAAATGGTCCAACACCCACGACGGCGGGTATCTCCATCGCCTCGGCAACAATCGCCGTATGGCTGCCCGGGCCACCGGTCTCGGTAACGAAGCCGAGTGCGAATTCGCGATTCAGGCTGGCCGTTTCGCTGGGCGTCAATGTATGTGCCAGGATGACGACTGGAGATGACAAATGTGACAGTTCTTCACGCTTGCGTCCGAGCAAATTCTTGAGCAGACGCTTTTCGATGTCGAAAATATCACTTGTCCGCTGGGCGAGTGTGCTGCTGTCGAGCGATTGAAATACTTTGGCATACCTTCGCAGCGTGCGGCTGACGGCGTATTCGGGGGAATAGTGCCGCGTGCGGATCAATTCTTCGATCTCGCCCCGCAGCTTAGCGTCTTTGACCATCTGCAGGTGAGCGGCAAAGATCGCACCGTACTGCTCGCCTAATTCCTTGGCGACGGCATCGCGATTGGCGGCAATTTCGGCCGCCGCCGCGCCGATCGCGGCGTCGAGGCGCTCGCATTCGTCCTCAACGGCGTCGCGGGTGACGAACCGATGAGGAATACGAAATCCCTCGTTGTCCATCACCAGCGCTTCGCCGATAGCAACGCCCGGCGAAACGGCAATTCCTTCTAGTTTTTGCATCGATTGCGCTCGAGGCGCGACGCCATCGACACCCAACCCAAACCGGCAACGCGTTCGGTGGAAGCGTTACGGCCTACTTTGGGCATCGAGGTCTGTGCCTACCGCCGGAGGCGGTGCATTCGACGGCGCGGGTTGTGGTCGCTACTTCAGCGACTCAAGCGACATCGTCGTTTGCTTCCTGTTGGCTGGTGGTGTCTTCGTCGATCGAAACTTGTTCAAAGAACTCCACCAAAGCGTCCAGGACCGCATCTGCGTCAGGGCCGCTGGCCTCGATTTCCAATTCTGTACCTTGTACCGCGCCAAGCGAGAGGACTTCCATAATACTGGAAGCGTCTACCCGCTCGGCGCCCTTGATGACTTCAACAGTTGATTCAAATTGACCGGCCAGGCTCACAAAGCGCTCGCCCAGGCGTATATGCAATCCGTCCGGATGCTTGACGACAACGCCGCGGCTTGGTTTTGTTTCGCTCATAAGCTCGGTGGCGCATCCTACGAAGATGCAATCGGTCGTTTAACCGCAACCCAGAGACTGGCGTGCCGCCAACCGGTGGCCCGCGTTGGGTTGTTGGTTAAACAAGTTATATGTCACGCAAACTGGTTGTTATCGGCTTCTTCTAGCAGTTGCGAAATATCATCGGCCGACTTCGACTGTTTCAAAAATCGGCAAAATGTATCGTCCCGCAACTGTCGCGAAATGTTTTCCAGCGCCCGCAGGTGATCGCCCGGTCGATCCGGCGGCGAAATGAGCAAAAAGAACAGTTGTACCTTTTCGCCATCGAGGCTTTTAAAGTCCACGCCTTCGGTACTAAGGGCGACGGTGCCGACCAGTTTTTCAACGCTGGGGTGTTTGGTGTGCGGCACGGCAATACCGCGGCCGATGCCGGTACTGCCGAGTTCTTCGCGTTTCAAAATCGCCTTGACGATGCTCTCCAATTCGGATTCCGGTAACTCCCCTGCTTCCACCAACGATGCGGCCATCTCGCGTATCACTTCATCTTTGTCCTCGGCTGCTAAGTCGGGTCGGATGGCCGTGCTGCTAACAAAGTCAGCAAATTTCATTCGATTACGTCCTTTCTGGCATGCCTCTAAATCTAAATCTGATCGGTCTGTTCCGCTGCGTCTTGTTCGGTCTCTGCATCCTGACCGGCCGAATCCCGGCGTGGTCCGCGGTGCTCCTGGATTTTTTTCTTGTACCGGCGTAACTGTTGCTCCATCTTGTGCAGTGCCGTATCGACCGATCCCATCAAACTGTTGCTGCGGTCTGCGGCGACAAAATCGTGCTTGTGCTCGGCCGAAACCCGCACGTCGACTGCGGGGGTCTCATCATGTTCCAGGTCAATCGTAACCTCAATCGCGGTCAATCGATCAAAAATGCGAGTCATCCTTTCAAATTTGACCGCGATCTTTTCCTGGCTGGCTTCGCTGAGATTTCCGTGCCGAACCGAAATACTGACCTGCACTTACCTGTCTCCCACCGTTTCGAAATATCCACTCCCGTCTACGACGTGCGAGCAGGCGACTGCAGAAACCATCTATTCTATCCGGTCGTCTGTGCCGCCACAAATGGCGAAAAATAGGGGGAAATCGACGAGTTTTCCGTTCCCCGCGGTTCATTCTATCGCCGCTACTTGTGAGAGATAAGGGACGGAGCCCAGAATTGCCGGGTGGCTGCCGCGTGCGTGCAAAAATGGGGAAATCACGCAGGTTCGCCCTGGAACCTTGACGGCTTCGCCCGTGTCGGGTCTGCTGGCGCATCAAGTTTTTACGTCACGGTCGTCCCATGTCGATGTTTCCACTAATCCGGACGGAAATCGCCAAAATTGCTGTGGCCGACCTGGCCTCGGTTGCCGGTACGCCTGTTTACGTTTACGACGCGGCAACCGTCGTCGAGCGGCTTGAGGATTTGGCAGCGTTCGACGTCGTGCGTTTCGCGCAAAAGGCGTGCAGCAATCTTGCCGTCATCGATCTCTGTCGTCGGCACGGGGCGCTGGTCGACGCGGTTAGCGGATGGGAAGTGCGTCGTGCCTTGGCGGCCGGCTATCCGCCCCAGGGAGATCCCCCACCCGTTGTCTACACGGCCGATGTTTTCGATCACGAATCGCTCGAGCTGGTGATCCGGGAAGATATCCACGTCAATTGCGGCTCGCTCGACATGATCGACCAGCTTGGCGAGCGAGCGCCGGGCCGCGAGATCACATTGCGAATCAATCCGGGGTTTGGTCACGGTCACAGCCAGAAAACGAACACAGGCGGCGAGCAATCGAAGCATGGTATCTGGCACGAGGATATTGGCGACTGCCTCCGCCGCGCGGACAGCTGCGGACTGAAGATCTCTGGCCTGCACATGCACATCGGTTCGGGTACCGACGTCGAGCACCTCGCCCAGGTCTGCGGAGCGATGGAAACGATTGCGGCGCAGGTGGGGTCCGGCATCACTTCTATCAGCGCCGGCGGCGGGTTACCAATTGCGTACAGAGAAGGCGAATCGTCGATGGACCTGGCTGCGTATTTCCAACTCTGGGATGCTTTGCGCAAGCGGTTAGAACAAGCGTTCGATCACGAGGTTTTGCTCGAGATCGAACCGGGCCGCTACCTGACGGCGGAATCGGGATATTTAATTTCCGAGATTCGTGCGATCAAACGTATGGGCCAAAATACGTACTATTTGGTGGACGCGGGGTTCAATAATCTGGCGAGGCCCATTCTTTACGGCGCGTATCACCCGATGTCGATCGTACCCGCCGACGGCGTATCGGATCGGCCCTTGCGCGAGGTGGTTGTCGGTGGCCCGCTGTGCGAATCGGGCGATATATTTACGCAGCAGGAAGGTGGTTTCGTTTGTACGCGGGAGTTACCCGAAGCGAAAGTCGGTGAGTTATTGGTTATCGAGTGTGCCGGCGCTTACGGCTCGGTCATGGCATCGAGCTACAACTCGAAACCAATCGCGGCGGAGCTAATGATCGTGGACGGAAAAGTTGAAGTGATCCGCCGGCCGCAGACATTCGAACAGTTGATTGCCAACGAGCAGATTGTGGCTACGGACCCCTGAGCCCCGTCTCCTGGTCGCCATGCTGGTGCAGCGCTTCGTGCTCGGTTTCATCCTGGGGGCGGTTGTCGAATCCTTTGCTCGCCGTCAATTCGATGCGGTCGACAAACTTTACGTTCGCACATTCGTCCACCTCGGCGCTGTGACAAGCGGCGTGGTCGGGGAGGTAAAACCGAACGGGTCCGCCAGTGGCAATTTCGAGAGGCTGGCCGTTGATGTCGTAGATAAAGAATCCAGTCCGCCGCACCGACTCCAGCGGTACGCTGGCATGAAAGTCGTCGACCTCGGCATGCAATGTCAAATAGGTTGCCGACTCATGAGGGCAACACAGTTCAAGCAGTCCGGCCAGTGTTACCCCGCGGCCTTTTCGTGACGCAACGAGTTGGCCGACATCGGGGATTTGATGCGCCGCATCGATGGCTGTGAGATCGGCAAACGTCAACGTTTGCGGCCGATTCACTTCGCCATCGATCCTCAGCAAGACCTGATCATCCATCGGTTTCACCTATTTCAATTTCTTGAACGGTCTCGACCTGACTAACCGGCAGAACAACAATTTTGCCATCGCCCATGCGGCCGGTGCGGGCGATTTCGACGATCTTGCGGACAATTTCCTCAACCCGCGCGTCCTCCGCCCAGAGCGTGATTTCGACTTTCGGCAGAAACGCAAGCGAGTACTCGCTGTCGCCGTACTGGTCGAGGTAACTTTTTTGACGCCCATAGCCCTTTACCTCGCGAACACTACAAGCTTCCACCGGCGCGCGGCGGAGCCCTTCGAGCACCTTTTCGGCCAAGTAAGGTTTGATGATCGCGACAATTTGTTTCATGGCCGTCAACGATTCGTTTTTGCGTTTCAGCACAGAAACAGGTAGCAGGCACAGAATCGCGAAAAAGTAAGGTTCGAACGCCGGCTCCAGCCGGCCTGCGGATTAAGCCACACACCGATTTTCCGAGCAGACAGAGCTCTAACTAAAAAAGTTTACGCCGAACAGATCCAGCTTCGGCGCCGTTTCAACCTCGATATCGCCGTTGACTTGCGTCATGCAGGACAGCCGCATCGTGTCCTCGTGACCGATATACGCTAGGCAGGGTAACGGATCGGGCACGGGCACCGGAATCGGCGATTTGAATTTGAGCTTCTCGCGGTTGGTCATCGGGTTTGTGTTTTCCATGCCCTTGGTGATCAACATGCGGCAGGTGCCGCACAGCCCCCAGCCGTGGCAGTTCATCGCCGAGTTGATCTTTGCCCCGAAACCGTTCAGCCCGTCATAAACGCGAACGTCCGCCTTCAGGGCAGCCTGGCGTAAATTCGCCCCCTCGGGCACCTCAATTTCTTTATCTTCGTTGATAAATTTGATCGTTGGCATGTTTGCTATGGCGGAATCTGATGGCGGGAAAGGGTCCGTGGAACAAGTACTTTAATCGATGCCGCAAAAAGTTCAAAGATGGCTGGCGGTCGACTTACGCGTCACTTTTCCCGTTTGCGGCGCGGCCCAACAGCATCCATGGCTCGCGACCACGAATCGCCAAAAAAACGGCAAAATAAACAGCGACGCAGACGACAACGGGTATGGCGGTGTGGATCAACTGGCTGTGGAACGACTTGCCGTCCGGCAGGAGTTTCATCAATCCGAATCCAGAGGTCCACATCACGCCGGTCGCAATGAGACTGCGAGCTAGCGTGCCGCATAGCTGTGACCAAGCGATACGGCTGTGGTTTCGGCTGAACAGCACGGTCAGAATGACGGCCTGCGCAGCGGCTGAAATGGAAGTGGCAACGGCCAAGCCGGCTTCGGCCAGCGGCCAGATCAAAATCAGATTTAGCGCCAGATTCAGGCCTACGATCGCCGCGCCTGTTTTGATCGGCGTCGACAGATCTCCCAGAGCATAAAAACCCCGCACCAACACCGGCAACGAACAGGATGCCCACGCGCCGAGGCCATAGCAGACGATCATCCTCGCGGTTCGGCTTGTGTCGACCGCGGTAAACTCGCCGCGTTCGAACAACAGCCGCGCGAGCGGCTCGGCCAGCAAGATCAAACCGGCCGATGCGGGCACGGCTAGGAATAAAACCAGCCGCAGACCGATTGTCAAATCGTTGCCGAGTTGCTCGGTGCGGTTTCCCGCGGCATGGCGGCTGAGCAGGGGATAGATTACCGTCGCCAGGGCGATTCCCACCACGCCCAAGGGAAATTGAAACAGCCGTTCGCCGTAATAGATCGCCGCGACCGCGCCGCGCTGCAGGGGATAGCCGAATTCTTCCGGCGGCGCGGAGAATCCCCACGCGATCACACTATCGGCTAAGGTATTGATCTGCGTAACCGCCAGCCCTGCCATCATCGGCAGGATGGCTGCGATGATGCGCCGCAGTGCGTCGCGACTGCCCGCCAAGTCGTAATCGTATCGAAATCCGTGTCGGTAGAGCGCCGGAACCTGTACGCCCAGTTGCAGCCCGCCGCCGAATAGAATGCAGCACGCTAAAATGTATGCCTGCGTAGCTTTGTCGTCGCTCCATTGCGGCGCCACGATCCACGCTCCGATGATCCACGATACGTTGAGCAATACCGGAACGAATGCCGGCAAGCCGAACTGGCCCAGAGCATGCAACGTCGCGGCCACTTGTGCGGCGAGACAGATTAGCAGCAGATAAGGAATCATGACGGCGGTCAAACCGAGCAATAAATCGACGTGTGGGTCGGCGGAAAATTGCCCCGCTCCCCAGCAGATTGCTTCACCGATCAAAACGAAAACGGTCAAACTGACCGCGAGCCACGTAAGGCCGACGCTGACCAGTTGCCAGGCCCGCCGCCGGTCGCTTTCCAACTGTTCCGTCAGTACCGGCAGGTAACTTGCTGCGACCGCGCCTTCGCCGAACAACCGGCGGAAAAGATTAGGCACGCGAAAGGCGATAACAAACGCATCCATTACTCCGCCTGCCGACATGCCCAACAGAGCGGCTGTCGCTACATCGCGGACCATGCCGAGTACTCGGCTGGCCAGCGTCCACAGCGCGGTGGTGCGGAACCCAGAAATAAAACTTCTGCGCGCGGTCTGCATTTTGTCGTATCGGTTCCGGTCGCGAGGCTCGCCGATAGTAAACGTCGGAATGCGGGCGATGAGTTCGGCGGGAGTTTATTCCCTCAGGTGCCGGACGACACGCGTTGGCCGATCCGCGAAATTCTCCGCACTTGCCGATCAGGAGGTAATCGACTAGCTTTTACAGGCTTGATCGGTGCTGAAACAAGGTCAAAGCGGCAACGACTCACAACCGACTGGGACGGATCGCAAAGTGTAGACGATGGCCAAGCACTCGCCTCATCAACAGCGTATCATTCGCAATTATTACAAGAACCGTGACGCAATTTCAGCGCAGCGGCTGGGTGAGTTGGTTACGGATCTTTATCTGGCCGAAGGAAAACGCCGCCTCACGGTCTGGAACCAGATCGAATCGGCGCTGAAAAATCTGGGTTTCAAACCCGAGCGGATCGAGCACCTGCGCAGCCAGGACAATCCGGAGGTGCTGGCCAAAGTTGTTGAAGAGTTGATGAGCCACGGATAAGCGACGAACTCGAACGAGGTGGGTTACGGCGGCGCGCGATGCAACAGTATTTGGATCTCATGCGGCATGTCCTCCAGCGCGGCACAGCCAAGTCCGATCGCACCGGGACCGGTACACGCAGCGTTTTTGGCTATCAAATGCGATTCGACTTAGCGGAGGGGTTTCCGCTGTTGACGACAAAGAGACTGCATGTTCGATCGATCATTCACGAATTGCTCTGGTTTCTCAAAGGCGATACGAACATCGGCTATTTGCGCGACAACCAGGTAAAAATCTGGGACGAGTGGGCCGACGAAAAGGGTGATCTTGGGCCAATCTATGGTCATCAATGGCGGAGCTGGCCCACCCTTGGTGGTGAATCGATCGACCAAATTTCTGAGTTAGTCAAAGACATCCACCGTGATCCCAATTCCCGCCGCCTGATTGTCAGCGCCTGGAGCGTTGGCGATTTGCCGAAGATGCGGCTGGCGCCGTGTCATTGTTTGTTTCAGTTTTATGTCGCCGATGGGCGGGTCTCCTGCCAACTCTACCAGCGCAGCGCCGATGTGTTCTTGGGCGTGCCGTTCAACATTGCCTCGTACGCGTTGCTGACACTGATGGTTGCCCAGGTGACGGACCTGCAGCCGGGAGAATTCGTTCACACCTTTGGCGACGCGCACCTGTACAATAACCACATCGAGCAGGCCGAACTGCAGCTGACACGCGAACCGCGAGTTGGACCGACGATGGAAATCAACCCGGCCGTTACCTCGATCTTCGATTTCCATTTTGAAGATTTCAAATTGATTGGTTACGACCCGCATCCGCACATCAAGGCGGAGGTCAGTGTCTAGCGGACCATCAACATCATGCTAGAACGTCCGCAGACCATTTCGATCATCGTTGCTAGGTCGGAAAACAGCGCGATTGGCCTCGCCGGCGGCCTGCCGTGGCACCTATCTGCCGATTTGAAACGATTTAAGCGGCTGACGGTCGGCCACACGGTCGTGATGGGCCGCAAGACCTACGAGTCGATCGGCCGGCCGTTGCCCCAGCGCCGCTCGATCGTGATCAGCCGCAGCCAGGATTTCACCGCCGAGGGCGTCGAAGTCGTCGCCAGTTTCGATGCGGCGCTGCGGGCGACGGCTGGCGAAGACGAAGTGTTTATTGTTGGCGGCTCGAGCATCTATGAATTGGCGCTACCGATTACCGATCGGCTTTACGTGACACAGATCCACACGGACATGGAAGGCGACGTGTTCTTTCCGCCGTTTGATACGTCGCGCTGGAAGTTGGCAGACGAGTCGTCCCGACAGTTGGACGAAAAGAGCGGGCTGGAGTACAGCTTTCTCATTTACACCGCGAAAGATGTATCACCATGACTCTTGATATTCCTCAAGACCTTGATCAGGAGATGGTCGTCCCCGCCGAGCCGCTCAAACAACTGATGATTGAGATGCTGATCCGCAAAGGGATGTCGGCCGACGATGCCGAGATCGGCGCCGCGCGGTTGATCGAAGCGGACCTCCGCGGAATCCACTCGCACGGCAGCCGCGCGATCGAACGGTATCTGCAGGCGATGGACGACGGATTGATTGATCCTTGTGCGGAGTTCGTCATCGAACGACAGACGTCGGCTACGGCGGTGATCAACGGCCAGATGGGGATGGGGCACGTCACATCCACGCGAGCCATGCAACTGGCGATTGAAAAGGCGTCCGCTGTCGGCACCGGTACGGTCGCCGTCCGTCGCAGTCAGCATTATGGTGCGGCTTCGGTTTACACGCTGATGGCAGTCGGAGCGGGCATGATCGGATATTCGACCACCAACACGGCCTACGCGACGGTGGCCGCCTACGGCAGCCGCGAAGCAGCGGTCGCCAACAACGCTTTCTCCTGGGCCGTGCCAACGCGTGGAGGGTCGCCATTTGTGTTGGATGCCGCTTGCGCGGTCTCGTCGTGGGGCAAGGTCCATTCACTCGGCATGTACGGTCGTCAAATCCCGGAGGACTGGGCGGTGGACAAAGACGGCCAGCCAACGACCGATGCCGCAGCGGCCGAGACGCTGCTGCCCGCGGCCGGACCGCGGGGATATGGTCTGGCTTTCTTGTCTTCTGTGCTGGCCGGTACGCTCGTCGGTGGAAAAATGCCGCTGCACAAAAGCCGTGCCGTCGAAACAGACGGTTCCGAACACTTTTTTTATGCCATCGATTTGCGCCACTTTGTAGAGCCCGATGAATTTTATGACGAAATCGAGTCAACCATTGCCGACATCCGCAAACTTACGCCGGCCGACGGCTTCGACCAGGTCCGCATCCCCGGTGAACTGGAATGGCAGCGGCAGCAGCGCTGGGTCACAACAGGCATTCCCCTGCATCGCGAGCATGTAAAAAAGTTGCAGGCGCTAGCCGACGCAATGCAACTTGACGTGCCGTGGTAACCTGCTGTTTACGCCCGATCAATGGGAAAAGCGACGACTTCCTCCAGTGACGACGCGCCGGCGGCCAGCATGACCACGCGGTCGAATCCCAGGGCGAGGCCCGTACACGACGGCAAACCGCTTTCCATGGCGGCCAGTAGTCGCGATTCAGCGGGTAGCGGCGTCCTCCCGTCGGCGACCCGCTTGGCGTTTGTTAGTTCGTTTCTCTGCCGCAGTTCGTTGGCGTCTAGCAATTCGTGATAGCCGTTTGCCAATTCGATGCCCCTGAAGAACAATTCAAAACGCTCGGCGACCGGCGGGTTCTCGGGCCGCAATTTGGCTAGCATCGCTTGGCTGGCTGGAAAATCATAAACGATCGCGGGCCGATTTCGCCCCAGATTCGGGGACACCAGTTCGGACATTAAGTAATCGAGCCAATTGTCGCGGTCGTCGCCGAAGCTGTCCGGTACGGTTAATTGGTGCGCTTTGGCGGCCCGCCTGAAGTCAACAACCTGTGAGACGAGCGGGTCGATATTCGTGGCCAGCAGAAACGCATCACGATAACGGATCCGTTCGGCCGGCCTCGTGTCCAGCAATTCGACGGCTAGTTCGGAGAGCAAGTCCATGCCGTCGGTCATCGAGTCCCCCTTGCGATACCATTCGACGATCGTGAATTCCGAGTTGTGCAGGCGGCCGGTTTCCGCAGCGCGGAAGGCCCGGGTGATTTGAAAAATGGCTTCGCCACCGGCCGCCATCAGCCGCTTCATGGCGAATTCAGGTGATGTCTGCAACCAGAATCGTCGCCCGCGATCGGGTTGTCGCGGATCGTCGGGCATGACGCTCGCAAGCGGATCGAGGTGTCGATCGATGACCGTGTCCGCCGAAAGCAGAGGCGTTTCAACTTCGATAAACTCGCGGTCGTCGAAAAACGCTCTCGTCCGCCGCAGCAACTCTGCCCGCAACCGCAGATTTCTCCAACTTGCCGTCGGTCGCCAGTCGTTGTTTGCCATACGCTCTAAATTAGGTGGCCGGAGTCGAGCGGAGCGAGCTCCAGCCACGCATTCGGAATTGAAGCCCTGAGCCGGCCGCCGATTCTGCAATGACCTTCATCTTTCGGTGGACTTGTCGCTGAATTTTCCGCACGCCAGTGGGCGGGGGAGCAAAAATTTTCTGCGGTGCACCCCGAGGTTTTTCGTTGTCGGGGTTCATCGTTGTTACCAACTGACTGCCGGGCTTGCTGGAATCCGGCACGGGCGAGTTGGGCCATACCTGCCGGCAGATGTCTTCGGTCGATGAAACCTCAGCCGCTTGTTGCCGCGGGCCATTATACAACCGCGACGCGGGAACGATCTATAAATCCGCCGTAAGATTTTGGTGCCTCCGCAGGGGTTTGAAAACTCGCGTTACGACAGCATCGCGACGATTCGATCAACGTCGTACACGCAGCCGCCCCAGGTTCCGCCGCCGACACACTGCAGTGCCGCCCACAGGCGTGTTTCTTCGGGTAATTCCGGGTCGGGCGCTAGATCCTCACGAACCGGCCGCTGCTCGAGAACCGTTGCGCCCTCCTCTGGCGAAAATTCACGCTGGCCGTCGCCGACAAGATCGACTGTGCCCGCCAACTCGTTGCGGTCGATTTCGATGCGAATCAAGTCGCCGTCGCGGACTTTGCCGATCGGGCCGCCAGCGAGCGCTTCCGGGCCGATGTGACCGATGCACGCGCCGGTGCTCACGCCCGAAAATCGTGCGTCGGTCAGCAAGGCCACATCGCGGCCCCACGAGACGTACTTCAGCGCCGCAGTGATCTGGTAGGTCTCTTCCATTCCCGATCCCATTGGTCCGCGGCCGGCCAGTACCAACACGTCGCCCGGCTTGATGGGAGGGTCGCTTTGGCCTTTGACCGCGGCGATGGCGTCCCGCTCGCTCGTGAAAAATCGCGCCGGGCCGGTTTTTCGATAGACACCATCGTCGTCAACCACAGCCGGGTCGATGGCCGTTGCTTTGAGAACCGATCCCTGGGGACAAAGATTGCCGATCGGAAAACAAACCGTGCTGGAGAGACCCTGGCGCTGTGCTTCGGCGGGAGGAATGATTACTTCGTCCGGGTCGATACGATCCTGCCGGCGTAGAATTTCGCGCACTCGACTGCGGCGATCGGAAGCCTCCCACCAATCGAGCGACTCTCCCAGCGACCGGCCGGTGACGGTCATGGCATCCAGGTCCAACAAACCCAGCTTGCGCAGGTGCAGCATGATTTCCGGTACGCCGCCGGCGAGAAATGCTCGCACGGTTGGATGTTGCACCGGCCCGTTCGGTAACACCGAAACGAATCGCGGCACCTCTCGATTGACATCGACCCAATCTTTCACCGTCGGTCTTTGCAGCCCGGCGGAGAATGCGATTGCCGGGATGTGAAGCAGTAGATTTGTTGAACCGCCGCAAGCCGCATGTACCACCATCGCATTGCGGATCGAAGCGTCACTGAGGATATCCCGCACGGAAATTCCTCGCTGCGCAAGCGCCATCAGCGCTCGCGCGCTCCGCCGGGCCATGTCGATCCAGATCGGCTGGCCGCTCGGAGCGAGTGCCGTGTGCGGCAGCGACAACCCGAGCGCTTCGCCGACAACTTGCGCCGTGGCCGCCGTGCCGAGAAACTGACATCCGCCGCCGGCAGTTGCGCAGGTTCGACAGCCCGCCTCGGCCGCTTCCTGCAATGAAATCTCGCCGTGCACGTATCGCGCGCCGATCGTTTGTACTTTGGCCGTGTCTTCACCAGCGGTCGGCGGCAAGGTCACGCCGCCCGGCACAAGCACGCACGGCAAATCGCGGGCGCCGGCCAGCGCCATCATCATCGCCGGTAAACCTTTGACGCACGTCGCCACCCCCAAAACGCCTCGGCCCTGGGGCAGCGAGCGAATTAGCCGCGACATCAGTGTTGCCGCATCGTTGCGATACGGCAGGCTGTCAAACATGCCCGTCGTGCCCTGCGTTCGACCATCGCATGGATCGGAACAAAACGCGGCAAACGGCACACCGCCGCCACTCTCGATTTGCCGTGCAGCGGCCTGTGCGAGCAGACCGACTTCGTAATGACCTGTGTGGTAGCCCAGAGCGATCGGCGATCCGTCCTCGGCGCGAATGCCACCTTGCGTGCTGAGCACCAAAAACTGCGGCCCCAGCAGCTTCTGCGGATCCCATCCCATCCCGACGTTATGGGATAGTCCGAACAGATCGCCGCTGGACCAATGGCGGAGCATCTCGTCGGTCAGCGGCAGTTCGCCGGCGGGCCCGCTCGCATTCGATTGAATGTCAAAAATCGACTCGTCAGTCGTTTCGAGAAGTTCGGTGAAGCTCTGATCCATAGATTGTGTACGTCCCAAATTTTTCACGGCAACTCGCGGCAACCCGAATTGTCGGCGAGCTAGCGATTCCACCCGTAAGGGTGCCGAGACTGCGGGTTACGAAACCAACGGCACGTCGTAATACTCAAGCGCCCATTCCTGCATATAGCGCACCTGGCTTGGATCGATGCGGTAAACGATCAGCGCCGGATTGTCGATGCTGCCGAGATACTGACGCATAAGCGGGTTGGTATCCCAGATTTTTTGTAGCAAATCGCGATCGGTGACGATGGATGCCGTGCCGGTTAGCCGCACCTGGTTGTGGCCCTCGTCCATGTAGCAGAGTTCGACTTTGGGATTCGCTTCAATTTCGGCGGTCTTGTGATACATCCGCAAGTTGGCGACGTAGATGGTGAACCCGTCCGTGCGAACCGGCGAAACGGGCCGCAACCGCGGCTGGTCACCGTCGATCGTAGCAAGTTGCGGGAAACGGTCCTCGGCAATGACCCTTCGTGCCCGCTCGAGAAGATCGCTCGGTTCGATCGGTTTCGGCTCAGGCTTGGTCATGGCTGTTTACCTACCGATTTTCCGCGTCCCGTGCTCCTTGCCCGGTCATGGTTTTTCGAGCTTGGCGTACTCCGCAAAGGCTTTGGTAATTTGGGCCTGTTTGTCGTCGCCTTTGTGGAAGACGACGCGGTGATAAAACGCCACTTTTTCGCCCGGTTTCAGCGTGTGTTCGCCTTTGCCGGCCTTGCCGCCCGTGAAGTGCCGCAGTCCAAAAACGTTCGCCGTGAACAGACCGTAAGTGCGGACGTGCCAGTAGGAGGGGTGACGAAAACTTTTGGGGTGATTCAGGATGGCGATACCCAATTGCTCACCCTCGACCGGGCCAAAGTAGTCGACCCAGGCGGCGGGTTTTCCCCACGCCCCTTTGTCGGTCTGGCCTTCGCTGTTGATAACTTTTCCGCCCTGGTTGGCATCAACTTTCATCGTGCCGGCGACGCGAACTCCGAAACTGCCTTCCTTAGTGTCGCCGAAACGACAACCTTCCTGGCCGCCGGTGAAGACGACGTCGAAATCGATCCAGCGTGAGTTCTTGTCCGCGCCGAAGGTGAGCGTTCGCACGTCCGAGCAAGGGACTTTGCCGTCGGGGCCGACCCAGTCGTTGCGACTGACGATCACCGCCGTCGATCCGGCGCTTTCGAGTTTGACGAATTCGCGATGTACGATCGTTCCCGTGTTATCGCCTTCGTGCCAGTAGCTGATGCCGTTGACGTCGCCGTGTGTAAACCACAGCGAGCGATGATGTGGGTGGTCGTGCTTTTCTCCTTTTCCCTTGTCCGCCGCGATTGGGTAGTGCCGCGTGACGGCTTTGCCGGTCGGGCCGATGACCGGGTAGCAGATCGGCTTGTTGCCTGATTTGATCAGGTACTCAGTGAATAGTTTTCCGTCGATTTTGACCACCGCGCCGGCATCGGTTTTGGCAACGGTGACCTCACTGGCGTGTAGCGAAATGAACGGCACTAACAGCAGCATAAAAAAAACTGGCACAGCGATTTTCATGACTGGTTCCTGCGGCACGAGATTGTTGGGGGGGAACAGACGCACTGAATTGTAAATCCGCGATACCCTGTTGTCGAGCAACGCGGGCTAGTCCCGGTCTCTCTTTTTGGACGCCACGACGCCAATCACGATTGCGATCGGCGCGATGATGACCGCAGCGATGATCAGCAGTTCGACAATTCCCAGGCCCATCCGCACAATTGGTCTCCGCAAAAAAACCTGGGCCATCTACCCAAACTAATCCCTTATTTCATTCTCGTTCAGCCGCCAGGTTGGCGCAGACTAGCTCTTTGTCACTCCGCGCGAACACGTGTTTATAGGCGTAGGCCGGGTGCGCCCAGCAGACGCCGTCGCGGCGGCGAAGCTGGTCCGTAGTGGGCGCGAGCAGCTTGGCGCGGCTGATTTTTTGGAATCCGCCCGGCGAGAGTTTGCCGATCAGCAGTTCACCCCGTTCGTTGAACATAAATATCCGATCGCCGTTTCGCACCATGTGAATGTTGCTCCACCGCGCTTTGGGCGTGGCCGTCAAGTCTTCCCAAACCCGGTCGCCGGTCGCGGCGTCGAGACACCGCAGTTCACCGTAGCTGTCCACGCCGTAAACGTGATCGCCCAGCATCACGGGCGTGCTGATCATCGAATGCAGCGCATCGGTCTCTTTTTCGCTCTTTCCCTGTCGCCGCCAAACGCGGTTGACGGCCAGTTGATCGGCATCCAACCTCAACATCTCAGAGCCGTCGTAAAACGAAGTCAGAAAAATCCGATTCGCCGAGACCACTGGCGTCGGCACGTTGATCACCATGCGGTTCGCCGCAAATGCGTGCTTCCAGTGCACGTCGCCCGTTTGCGGATTAAGACCGGCCAGGTGATCGCCGGTCCAACAAAGCAAGACCGGCTGTCCCGCCTGTTGAATCACGATTGGCGCCGAATAGGAGGCTTTGTCGTCCAGCGCTCGCCACTGCTCCTTGCCCGTTTTCTTGTCAAAGGCCACCAGGCATGCGCCGTCCGTGCCGCCGATCTGCAAAATGACCAAGTTACCATCGACCAAGGGCGCGGACGTGATGCCCCAGATCGGCATCCGGCGACTCTTTGAGATTTTGTACTCGGTGTTCAGGTCGTGCTTCCACAAGACATCGCCGGTTGCCGCGTCGAAGCAATGAAAGTGCGCCATCGCGCCGAGTACAAACACACGGCCGTCCTCAACCGTCGGCGCGGCCCGCGGCCCGGCGGTGTAGCTGATCGTGTACGGCGCGGGATAATGGAACATCCAAAGTTTTTTACCGCTGGCGGCGTCAAAGCAATGCACGCGTTCGCTTTGTTCCGGTTCCGCGAGGCGGTCGGTGACATAAACGCGGCCCTGTGCCACACTCGGTGCGCTGTAGCCGCTGGAGATCTCCGCCCGCCAACTCACCCGGATTTGTTCGTCGTTGAACTTCTCGATTATTCCCGTCTCATTCCACACGCCGTCCCGGTTCGGTCCGCGCCACTGCGGCCACTCGTCGGCCGCCAGCATGGAAGTCACCGAGAAAAGGAAACCGAGAAGCAAAGAACTTGCGAGGGCGCGTTTCATGGGTGGTGTGCTCGATAGGATGCGGTGGGTGGCGTTGTTCTGTGCCGTCATTATCACGGTCGTTGAGACCGATTACAAACCGGTGAAATAAATAATCGTGCTGATTTCGAATAAGCAGTTGGAAGGCCAAATTCAACTTTTCACCGTTCATTTCTTTGCAGGGGTCAAATTATGTCGAAATATTTTGCGCGACCGGTACGCGCCGAGTGCCATGACAAGCCGCGGCGAAACGACGAAGTGCCCGAAGACGAATCGCTTGAAGCGCCGGCCTTGCCCGCTGCCATCAACCGGCGACAGGTCGCCAGTTGGTCCGCCAGCATGCTGGTTCACATGATCGTGCTGCTGGTTCTTGCGCTGGTTACTTTTTCTTCCGATGCGATCGATGCGGCTACAGAACTCGTGATGCCGCTTGAGGACGTGCCCGAGAAGCTTAACGACGATCCGCTCCCTGAGGTGGACATTCCAAATCCGCTAAACGAGCAGCGGGAGAAAGATGCCGCGCCGCCACCGACAACTCCCGAGATCGATGCGGCCGATATCGGTACACCCGACGTCGATCCCGCTTTGGAGGCTTTCGCAGCGGTCGTTCCATCAATGGAATTCGCAAGGCAACTCACCGAGTCGTCCGTTCCCGGCGGCGGCCTCGATGAACCATGGGGCTCGGACGGATCCTTCGGATTACGCATAGTCTGCCCAAAGCCTCAAGTTACTCAGTCAGCCGTGGAGGCGGCGCTCCGCTGGTTGTCAGAACACCAGAACCGCGATGGCAGTTGGAGTTTCAAGTACACGCCGGGTGACCGCTGCAGCGGTTTCGCGAATCCGGGCAACAAGAAGTCACGCATGGGGGCGACCGGTTTGGCGCTGTTGCCGTTTTTGGGGACGGGCTATACGCACAAAGAAGGCAAATACAAACAGGCCGTCCGCAGAGGGCTGGATTACCTGGTCGGCCATATGATCGTTCGCAGCAATACCGGCCGGCTGTTCGAGGCGGATGGATCGAGCCACGAGCACATGTACTGCCACGGCATCGCTGCCTGCGCACTGGCCGAAGCGTTCGGGATGACCAACGAACACCGGCTAAGGTCCCCCGCACAACTGGCGATTAACTACATTGTTCAAGCACAAGACCCAGATGGCGGCGGCTGGATTTACACGCCGAGAACGGGCGGCGATACCTCGGTCGTCGGCTGGCAAGTGATGGCGTTGAAAAGCGCGATCCTTTCGCATTTGAACGTGCCGGGCCGCGTCAAACCGCTGGCCAGCAAGTGGCTGGACTCCGTGCAATCGGAACTTCCCGACGTCAACTACGGCATCGGCTCGCGTTACGGCTACCGCCGACCGGGCGACCGCGACAACTCTTCCGCTGCCTGCACGGCGATTGGGCTGATCTGCCGAAATTATCTCGGCACGCCCCGGGACGATCCCGGGTTGCGGATGGGCGTTGAGTGGCTGGCGCAGCGGGCCCCGTCCACAAGCGACATGTACTACAACTATTATGCGGCGATGGTGATGTATCAAAACGATGGTCCCCGCGGCAAGCTGTGGCTGGCTTGGGACAGGGCGATGAAAAACCACCTGGTCGGAACGCAAGTCAGCGATGGCCGCGACCGGGGCAGCTGGCACTTTTCGGGCAACCACGGCGACACGGGCGGCCGTCTGTACAACACGGCGCTGGCGGCCATGACGCTGGAAGTCTATTACCGCTACCTGCCGGTCTATCAGCAGAAGAATTTGGACGAAGACTTTCCGCAGGAGTGACGGGCGGAAACGCCTTAAGACCGACCGCAGAAATTTTTTTAGGGTGTCCCGTTCACCGTAAATTGCATGATCCGGGCGGCGTGGCCCGAGCCGCTTTTTTCGTCGCCGACGACCAGTTCGAGCGTGTGTTTGCCCGGTTTCAAGTCGGCCGCAAACATCACGGTTCGCGGGTAGTGCAAACCGCGGCTGTAGCGGTGGAACAGATTGACGGCCGTGGTATCACCGCCGTCGATCGACGCCTCAACGGTCCCGGCATCCGGCCCCGCAACCACATAAGCGCCGACCGCCGTACCCTCGAATTGGAGTGTCAGCTTCGCTCCCGGTTCGTTCGCCGTCAGCATTTTCATCGATGTAAACCGGCTGCGTTTGCCGCCCGGCAACTTCTTCCAGTCGGGCACGTGGAGTTGCCAGCCGGCGACCACGTTCGCTTCAGTAGGCGAAACAAATCGCCCGTTGGCGTAGCTGTACATGTCGAGCGTCTTTGGCATTTTATGCGGCGCGGATTTCGCGGGCGACTCGCGCCAAGCGGACTGCAGCAGCCGATCGATCATGTCCGCGCAGATTGCGTTACCGTGAGGCGCGGGGTGCGTGCCGCCAAACTTTTTCCACGTTAACTCACCCGCCCCGATTTGGTCGGCGACCTCCTGGGCAAGATGGATTGTCGAGATGTTGTAATGCTCTGCAACTTTCGCGTGTGCGTCGATCCTCGGCGGCGTCTTGCCGGTTTGAATTATCTTCAACATGCCCGGATTCACAAAGTACGTGATGACGATATCCATTTTCGGATTGTGCCGCCGGGCCTGCCGGATGATGCCTTCCATGCCGCGTATGCACTCGCGCTGGGCGTGACCCGCGTCTTGGTCGTCGTTGACCGCGAATTCGATGAAAAACAGATCGACAGGACCTTTGTTCAGCACATCTGTGCCCAGCCGAAATGCGGCCGTCGTTGAACAGGTCGAAGAAATCCCTGCGTTGGTGAAGGTGAACTTCGTACCGGGAAATTGCCTTTCCAATAGGCTGCAAACCATTGGACGATAGCCGTTCATTTCGGTAATGGAACCACCGATGAAGGCCACGTGCCCCTGCTTTGACTGTTCGAATTGC